>JBGPIT010000117.1:0-12325 GCA_041485125.1 Binatia bacterium
CCGCGGGCGTGGGCGGCGAGGAGGCCGTGATAGATACGTCGGCATCATGCGAAGGCCGGTCCGCGCCATCGCCCTACCCACCACCCTTATCACCCTACGCCGAAATCGAAGATGAGGTCGCGTCCGGACGGCGAGCTCCCGCAAGCTCGATGGCCGAGACGCGCCCGCATCAGGCGACCTCAACCCGCAGGTCAGGGATGCGAGGGAAGCTCCGTCGATCGCGGCTGAGCACGGCGAACCCGAGCGAGACCGCCGTTGCGCCTATCATCAAGTCGTGAGCTCCGACCTGTCGGTTGCGCGGGATGCGGGCGCGGAGGCGCGCATGGACGCGCGCGACCGAGAGATCGAATGGGATCACGCGCAAGGCCTCGAGAAGATTCTCGACGAACGCCTCGCGGGCGATGCGACGCGTTTCGGTGTCGGCGCGGTGGATTCCTTCGAGAAGCTCCGAGGCCGTGATCGCTGCTACCACGAACGCCTCGCCGGCATATCGCCGCCGGAGCGCGTCGAGATCGACCTGGCCACGTTCCGCTGCGACGAGCAGCGTTGAGTCGATCACTCGTCCCATGGCGAGCGAGGAACCTTAGGCTGCGTGCGCGTGATCGTCTCCACGGTCTCGAGGAACGCCGGGTCCACACGCGGTCCGCGGTTGAGCGCTGCAAGTAGAGACTCGACGGTCGATTCAGGAGCCGGCGGCGGCGCGATGCGGCACACGGGCCGGCCGTGCTGGGTAACGACCACGGTCCGTCCCGTTCGGCGTACCTCATCGACCAGCGTAGCGAAGCGCCGCGCCGCCTCGGTGGCGGGGACCATTCGCGGTCCCGCGCGCGGCGGCGTCGGCGCTGCGACGCGCGAGCCTTCTGATGCCCGCACGCCGGCCCTGGATCGGCGTGGTGCGGATCGCTTTACGCTCCGGACTTTCATAATTTACGCAAACTGCCAGGTTTGCGCAAACTATGCAATCGGTCTTCCTCGACTTCCCGTCCGAGGCCCCGGCGAGTTCGTCGACGAGGTCGGCGGCGGCACTATTCCTCGCCAGTACATCCCCGCCGTCGAGAACGGCATCCGCGAGGCGATGCCACGCCAATATATTCCACGGCTGGCCTCCCCTCTTGCGGCATAGACCGCGTCCATTGAGTGTGGGGCCTTGGTGCCACCACGCCGAGCGGGTGGCCAGCCGCTTCATCCCATCTTCTGTCGACTGCGCTTCTTGGTCGACGGCAAGATCTCCTTCCTCAAGCTCTTCACGCCGTGTCCCTATCCAGGGACGAAGTACCATGAGGGGATGTCGAAAGTGGGCAGGATCCTCGACGGCAACTGGGCGCGCTACGACTACGGCTCGCCGCTCATCCGCCCGACTGGCATGACGACGGACGAGATGCTCGACGGGTTCAAGTACGTCTACGAGGGCTTCTACTCGGTGCGCAACATCGTGCGGCGCTTCACCCCGCCGCCCCCGGGTCAGCTGATGGAGAGCTCGCGTACGTCGTCGCCAATCTCAAGGTGAACCGCTACCTGCGCTCGCACGAGCGCGCCTGGGCGACGATCTCGTAGCCGTGCAGTGTCATCGGCTCGGATCGCCCTTCGCCCAGATGCCGGAGATCGGACGTGCCGCGCAATCGCCGTCCGCGAGTGGCGCGACGCCGAAATTGTCCTCGATGGTACGCAGCACGTTGTAGTGGTTGTACGGATTCGGGACGGGCTCGGAGCTATTCGTGACCAACTTGCCAAGGAAGACCGTCGCGATGTGATTGTTGCTGGCTTCATCGCCTGCGGCCTCGTCGAAGGTGACGACGACTAGGGTATCGCTCCAACGCTCCGCGGGTATCGTGGGGAGAAACGTGTCCGTCACCCACTTGCATGCGAATGTCAGGTCGTCGTTCTTGTGACCGTCATTGCGCATGTTCGGGCTGTAGAACGCATAGCTTGGAAAGTCGGATTGTGCGACGTCGGTCGGAAAGACCGACGCGTCGACCACGTGTTGTTTCGCGAGGTGCACGAAGCTCAAGAACGGCACGTGTCGGCGGACATACAGATCGGTGTCTTTCCCCTTCGGCCCTGGGTAGTTCTCTGCGTAGTTCTTCCAGGTCTTTCCCTTCGCCTCCAATCTGTCGGCGATCGAGGGCTCGGACAGCTTCACGAGCGTGTCGCTGACGAGTCGGTTTACCTCGTGAAAGAGCCGACCTCCGACCATCGCGAGATAGTTGGGGTACGAGTGGTGAAATAGGGCCCAAAAGTCGGAGAAGCTCCGCCCGCCGTACGTCTTGACGAGGCGGCTGAGACAGTCGTTCGCCTTGTCGTAGTCTTGATTCTCCAGCACCACGATCAGAACGTGGTCGAAATGATTCGTAGGGGTCGGCTCGCTCTGACACGGGTTGTTCCGAGACGCAGGATTGATCGGCGAGATCTTCAGCGCCGGACTCGCGATCGAGACCGGAGAGTCGAACAACGCCAGCGTAACGCAGCACGCAGCGAAGGCGGCAAACCGACGACGGATGTTCATTCGTCTACTCATGGTGGTTCTCCTCATATAAAGAACGTTATCGCGTTCATTTCGCTGAATAGCCCGAGCTCCATGATATACGCATCCATGTGCTGGTGAATGAATTCTGCCGCGAACGGGCGAGCCGGGTCGAGTGCACCCGCGAACGCGGTGATGCCCGTCTGGATCTGGCGATAGTCCAGCTCCCGCTGGTCGGCGATGATGCCAGGCAAGAGCGCAGCGAAGATCGCGCTACGGATGCCATACAGGCTCGGGGCATGCCAGCGCATGTCCTGCAGCGAGGCGAGGCCGAGCGCCGTGCTCGTCGAGATTGCCGCGGAATCGGTCCCGAATGGCCACCGAACCGTCGTGCCTACCCAGAGGTCCCCGAAGAGCCAGTCCGACGAGGAGAGCGGGTTCGTTCCTCGGGTGGCGACGACGTAGCGGTGAGGCAGGTGCACGTTGCGGACGACGTACATCGCGCTCGAGTCGAATACACCGAGCGGAATGCGACTGGTTACCGGTCCCCATACGAGCTCCCAATCTCCCCGTACCGGTCCAAGCGTTTGCAGCCCGTCGAGTAGCGCTCGTCTCACGATGTATTCGTGCGGCTCGCCGGGCAATACATCTTGAAACCCTCGATACGTGAGCCCCGCGAGGGTGAACATGATTTGAGTATCTGTGTACACGCGCCGCTCCTCTCGCGAGTCGTCTCGCTCGCCTCGCTGTCGATCGGATGGTGATCTTGAAGAGATCGACGAGGAGTCGATCAATACCCGGACGCATTGCGGGAGTCGAGAATGGCACCTGTCAATGGATCAAAGAAACGCTCGCCGACGGCGCACGATGGCGCGATTTGTGTCATATCGGCGCAACTCCGAACGAAAGGAACCGTAGTCTCCTTCAAGGGACGCCGACCACCTCGAGCGTGTCCTGATCACCCACCAGGCCGCTTTGGTCCGTCATCTCCTTGGCGCTGGTGCCGAGATCCTCGGCCAGCAGATCCTGCCTGGGGAGATAGAAGCGCCATGTCCGATAGCCACGGTTACGTCAACCGGAACGGCGGTTCATGCCCATCTATCGACATCGTGCCGAAGCGGGTCCCGTTGCCATACGATTTCACACGCGCGGGATTTGCGGCAAGCGATCGAAATGACGGTCGCGCGCGAACAGGTGGCAATCGTGCTGCACTGCGAGCGCCGCGGTCCATAGATCGTTCGTCGGAATGGGAGTTCCTTGTGCGCGGAGCTGGCGGAAGAGCCGCGCGTAGAAGTGGGTCGTTCCTTCGTCAGCGAACAGGACGTCGACGCGCGGCGAGGTGAGAAAGCGTACGAGGTTGGCTTCGTTCCGCTCTGATTTCGTGCCACACAGGAAGCCCGCGCGCAGCTCTGCGACAACCACGAATGGAACGAAAATGCGGTCCGTACGCCGGAGCCGCTCGACTGCCTCCGGTACGCCGCGCGCGAAATCGGTGTAGCGGTTCGTGTCGATCGCGAGTCTCAACGCCACAACTTGCCGTCGACACGATCCTGCGCCGCGATTGCCGAGTCGAACTCCGGATCTTCCTCCCACCTCCCGGCAAGCTCATCGAGGTCGCGATGCGCCACCTGTCGTTCGGGGTCGACGCCCGCCTCACGCGCGAGCGCGTCACGCAGGATCTGGTTCAGGCTCTTCGCCTGGTCCCGTGCTCGGCGCCGAAGCGCAGCGTCGACGTGGGCGGGCACGTCACGGACCGTGAATTGAGTGCCGCGAGGGGAGATCTTCCGCGATGAGGTTCGCCGTCCGCCCGTTTTGCGATTCGATGCCTTGTCTACCATGCAGGCATGATAGGCGCTCGATGCCTACACCGTCAACGCGTAGCTTCTCACACTACGAGGAGGTGCCGCCGCACCTCTCCGAGCGGGCGATCAAAGAGGTGCGCGAGACGCGCGGCGTGACGGCGCATCATCACGAGTGAGCGGCGTGGCCGACTCCACGGTAGGTAGCCCGCGGGAGCGTTCATAGCGGGTCGCGTCGTGATGCGTTACCTATCAACTCAACTATTGACGTTGCGCTCCCGCATCGCCGGCACGTTACAGCTGCTCGACGGGAAGGTCGACGGGGATCCGAACGAACCCGGCCGTGACGAAATGCTGATCGAAGGCGAACGCGTGCCGGATACGCTCCGCGCGCATCACTGCGAAGCTCGTCGCATCGACGAAGCTGAAGCTCTGGTCGGCATACTGCCGCAGCAAGCGATACGCCCTCTCTTCGAGGATGCTGGTGACGAAGATGCGCTCGAGACGCCTCGTCTCCTGCAGCAGGTCGAGGAACCGCACGGCCTCCGCATGGCCGCAGACGGTCCGGAGTAGAGTGTAGGTCTCACCGACGACGTGGTTCGTGGTGACGAGGCAGGACGGTCCCGACACGAGGTGGCGGATCGTGCGGACCGCATCGCCGTGCCAGTCGTCGTTCCTCGCCTGGACCGCATGCCAGGCCCCCGTGTCGACGAAGATCCGGCGGGGCGTCAACGGCGCGGGCGTTGCAACTCCGCCTCCGCGAGCAGACGGTCGTGGCTTCGTGCCGCGTCACTGACGCGGGCCTTTCCCGCCTGCCCGATGAGGCGCAGCAAAGGCTCCTCGTCGCCCTCGGACTCGAGCCGAAACAGCAAGTTCACCGCACGACGAACCACGCTCGACTTCGACTCCCGTGAAGCTCTGGCAAGCCGTTCGAGCCGACGATCCTCATCAGCGGACAGCAGAATCTGAACTCTCGTCATGGTGTGTACCTTGTGTGAAACGGTACACAACATGCCGCCCAGCGTCAATGTGCAGCGTCGAGCCCGATGAAACTTCGCATGGAACGAATCGGTTCCTGACCAGCGGGAAGAAGGTGCGGTGATGCATCATACTTGCATCATGATGCATCGCGGAGTAGGGTCGTCGACGTGCGCACGACCGTCGACATCGAGGAGCCGCTTCTGCGGCGCGCCCGGAAGCGTGCGGCTGAGACCAACACCACGCTGAGTCAGATCGTGAAGGACGCCCTGCGTGCCTTCCTTGCCGCTCCCGCGCGACGCTCCGACCCGCCCTTTCAGCTCGTGACGCGCGGGACGCCGGGGAGTCCCTGCCCGACGCCCGCCGAGATGGCGCGCGCCCTCGAGGACGAGGACATCGCGACGCTGCGCATCTCGGGGGGGAAGCCGCGTGGTGCTGCCTGACGTCAACGTGCTCGTGTACGCCCACCGAGCGGAGTCCCCGGATCACCCTCGCTACGCCCGTTGGTTGACCGAGCTGGCGTCCGGCCGGCAGCCGTTCGCGCTCTCCGACCTCGTGTGCAGCGCGTTCTTGCGCATCGTGACGATCCCCGGGCTCTGGACACCACCGACGGAGCTTCCCGCCGGCACCGCGTTCCTCCGCAACCTGCGCGCGCGCTCCAACTGCCGACCTCTCCGGCCCGGACCCGAGAACTGGGAGATCTTCACGAGGCTCTGCGAGGGCGCCGATGCACGCGGCAAGCTGGTTTCGGATGCCTACCACGCCGCGCTCGCGATCGAGCACGGATGCGAGCTCGTGACAGCCGATGCCGACTTCGCGCGGTTCCCGGGCCTCCGCTGGCGCCACCCGTTCCAGGCGGCGCGCTGAGGTCGGGCGGGCGAATTCGGCGGAACGATGAGGGCACCGACCGAATGGAGACGAGATTTACCTTCGAGCCGTCACAGCGTAGGAGGCAACGCGAGCGGCAGGAGGTGGACCGATGAGGAATGTCGCGCGGATCCGGATGAGCATCGCCCGGCGGCCGAGCCCGCGTGGATTGCGGGCACTGGCACCACGCCCGCTGGGCTGGCGAACGACCGATGCCGATGAGATCGCCCTGCGGCGGGAGCGCGCTGGGAGCGAGCTGATACGCATCAAGATCCTCGAGCCGTCCGAACCGCTCTTCTCCACCTTTCAAGTCCGGTCGCCGAGCGGTGCGGGGTACGAGGTGGAGATACGCTCCCTCGGGGATCGCGAGAACTCCTGCTCCTGTCCGGATTTTCGCACCAACGGCTTGGCCACGTGCAAGCACGTCGAGGCGGTGATCGCGCGCCTGCGCCGGACGGCCGCGGGACGATCGGCGCTCAAGCGCGGGGGCCGCTCAACGCGCGCGGAGGTCTTCGTACGGCGCACCGAAGGAGAGCCGGAGGTCGTGGCCGTTCTGCCGGAGCGGAGGCTTTCCGCGGCGGTCGCCGAGATCCTGCGCCGCTACGTCGACGGTGACGGCCGCCTGCAGGCCGACCCCGCCGAGGCTGTGCCCGCCCTGTTGCGCGATCTCGATGGGCATGGCGCCGAGGTACGAATCAGCAAGGAGGCAATCCTGTGGGCCGCCGATCGGGCGCGCCGCGCCGCCCGGGCCGCAGAGCGACAGCGCTTCGAGGACGACCTGCGCTCCGGGAGCCGGTCCCTTCCCGAGCTCGAGATGCCGCTCTACCCGTACCAGGTCGACGGCATGCTCCATCTGGCGTTCACCGAGCGTGCGCTGCTCGGGGACGAGATGGGGCTCGGCAAGACGGTGCAAGCGGTGGCAGCCTGCGCGCTGCTGCGCGAGCTCCGTGGCATCACCCGTGTGCTCGTCGTGTGCCCGGTCTCGCTCAAGGCCGAATGGGAAGATCAGATCACCAAGTTCACCGATCTCCCCCTGCGCTTCGTTCAGGGAACGAAGCCCGCCCGGCTCGCCTGTTACGAGAGCCCGGTGTTCTTCACGATCGCCAACTACGAGCAGGTGATTCGCGATGCCACGGACGTCAATCAGCGGCTGCGTCCGGACGTGATCATCTTGGACGAGGCGCAGCGGATCAAGAACTGGAACACGCAGACGGCGCGCACGATCAAGCGGCTCGAGAGCCGCTACGCGTTCCTGCTCACCGGGACGCCGATCGAGAACCGCATCGACGAGATCTACTCGATCATCGACTACATCGACCCCCAGGTTTTCGGCCCGCTCTTCCGTTTCAACCGCACCTTCTACGAGCTCGACGACCGCGGCCGGCCGATCGGCTACCGCAACCTCGACGAGCTGCAGCGGCGCATCCGTCCCCTCCTGCTGCGCCGCCGGAAGGATCAGGTCGAATCCCAGCTGCCCGCGCGGGTCGACAACAACTATTTCGTGCCGATGAGCGCGGCACAGCTCGAGCTGTACGCAGACTACGAGGAGCGTGTGGCGCGGCTGGCCGCGATTGGGAAGAAGCGCCCCCTGACACGGGAGGAGCAGGAGAAGCTGCAGCGCTGGCTCGCCTGCATGCGCATGCTCTGCGACACCGCGTACATTCTCACGCCGAACAATCGCGAGTGTCCGAAGATCCACGAGCTCGAGTCGGTGCTCGAAGACCTCGACGTGCGCTGCGCCCAGAAGGCGATCGTGTTCTCGGAATGGGAGCGCATGCTGGAGCTGGTGCGCGAGTTGGCGCGCGAGATGAACCTCGGCTTCGCCTGGCACACCGGCTCGGTGCCGCAGGCGAAGCGGCGCGAGGAGATCCGCCGGTTCAAGAGTGACCCCAGCTGCCGGCTGTTCCTCTCCACGGACTCGGGCGGTCTCGGCCTCAACCTCCAGGTCGCGAGCGTGGTGATCAATCTGGATCTGCCCTGG
Organism: Binatia bacterium; assembly: GCA_041485125.1. GTDB lineage: Bacteria > Desulfobacterota > Binatia > UTPRO1 > UTPRO1 > JBGPIT01. The sequence goes on from JBGPIT010000117.1 coordinate 8,087, forward strand.
AACCCCGCGCGGCTCGAGCAGCGCATCGCGCGGGCCTGGCGCCAGCACCAGACGCGCAGCGTCCACGTCGTCAATCTCATCAGCGAGGGCACGATCGAGCACAAGATGTTGGGAACGCTCGCGGCCAAGCAACGGCTCGCCGATGGCATTCTCGACGGGCGCGGCGATCTCGCCGAGCTGCGGATGCCGGCCGCCACCGGCGGGCGCTTTCTCGATCGGTTGCGCCTGCTCCTCGAGACGAAGATCGAGCCCGCTGCCGCGCCGCCGGCGCCGCCGACCCCGTCGCTCGTCGACCGGCTGCGGGCGAGGCTCGACGAAGCGAGCGCCCCGCGCGTGATCGACGTCCACGTGCTCGCGACCGACGTGACGGCTGCGGCCGTGGTCGTCGTCGATCGCCTCGGGAACGACATCGCGGCCAAGGTTGCGTCGTGCTGGCCGGAGCTTGCCGGTCCCGCGGGCTTGCCTCCAGGTGTGGAGGTGATCGACGCCCCGACCTGGGAGGCGGTGCAGCGCCTGGCACGGCGGGGTCTCCTGCCCGCCCTCGCCGTTCCCGCGGAGCCCGACGGCAGCCCCGAGGCGGAGGACCGTCGTCGCCTGCATGCGGACGAGCTGCTACGGAGCGCGACGCGCAAGCTCGAGATGGCCGGCGTCCTCTGCACCGGTGGCTTCGTCGTCGAAGCGGCCGCGCCGGCCCGTGAGGCGGTGGAGCTCGCGCTGGTCGCGGTCGCGGTCCGTCATCGGCTCGTGCCCGACGGCGACACGGGATCGGTCACCGAGACGCTCCTCTGTGGTCCGATGCTCGTGCGTGCCTTCGTCGATGGACGAGACGTCGATCTGGTTCGTCGATTGCGCGCCGGCGCCGAGCCACCGGACCCACACGCCCTCCTCGATCACAGCGGCGCCTTGCTGCGGCGTCTCACAGAGAGTGTACGCGCGTAAGAAAGGTCGAATGGCGTCAGCGGTATGATCGCGCTCGGGCACGATCGCTGGAACAGAGGTGAGCCATGGAACGAGCCATCGTGGTACGAGGAAGATTGGCGGATTCCCAGCACATTGAGCTGGACGAACCGGTGACCGAGCTGGAAGGCCCAGTGGAGGTGGTTCTTCGTGCCGTTCCCCACAGGTCCGAGGGGGAGGAAGAGGACATTTTCGATTTCATTGCCAAGCTGCCACCCGGCACGCGCTCGAAGGAGAACATCGACCGGCAGATCCGCGAAGAGCGCGACAGCTGGGGCGATCGGTGAGCCATGTCTATCTCGACACCTCGACAATCATCTATTTCGTAGAAGCGGAATCTCCGTTCCACGCCGCCACGGTGAGAGCGTAGGGCGCTTTCGCGGTGATCCGAAGTCGCGCCTGATCACGTCACGCCTCTCACGGCTGGAGTGCCGCGTGAAGCCACTTCTCGCCACGGCCATCGAGGAGCATGCAGACTTGTTCTGCTGCCGTGCTCCCCCATCTTTGACCTTCTTCTCCTGAACGAGCTTCCCCCCCTCGCCCCAGCAGCGGAAATGCCAGCGGACGATCGGGAAAGAGACCGCGAAGCTCGTGCAGACGAGGACGCAGACGCTCGCGAAGTGCGCGGAGGCGGTGGTAGGGGCAGCATCGCTGGGCCGTGCTCGACGGACGCGGCGACGGTCGCCCGCATCACCCACGCCGCGAGCAAGCTCGTCGGGGCCGTCCACCGCGCGTGCGGTGGTGACGACAAGGTTTGCGGCGGCGACCTCACCGGCGAGCCACGGCCGCCGGTGCTCGGTTGGCGCCCCAGCTGTCCGGGCTACCCGGGCAGCGCATGCAGCGCGCCGATCGTCGATTGCGGCGACATCGCCGCCTGCATCGCCTGCATCGGCGGCACGGCGGTCGACCAGGCGGCCGCGATGGTGAGCGATGCGTTCAACGTCGGCGGCGGTCCGGCGGTCGTCGGGTGTCAAGCGGCGATCGTCAAGGAGACGTCGAAGTTCGCGATCGCCGAGGCGAAGGCGCTCCAGAAGTGCTGGGACGCTCGCCGGACCGGCAAGCACTCCAATGCGTGTCCGAGCCCCGGCGACGGCAAGGCCGCGCCCGCGATCGCCAAGGCGGAGTCGAAAAAACGGGCCGCCATCTGCAAGGCCTGTGGCGGCGCCGACCGGATGTGCGGCGGCGGGGACGACCTCACGCCGGCGGCGATCGGCTTCGCCGCAAGCTGCGATGCCGTGATCGTGCCCGCGAGCGGCGCCGACTGCGCGACCGCTGTCTCCGACTTGCAGAGTCTCGTCGACTGCGTCGACTGCGTCGCCGACTTCAGCGTGCAGTGCGCCGACGCCGCGACGGTCCCCGACCTACTCACGTACCCGGCGACTTGCGGTCCATGACCCGTGACGGTGGGGGAGATCCTCCACAGGCGGAGGATATCCACCGCCGGTCCCCGAAGTCGCTTGGCAAGGCAGCCAATTTGACGTAGTAGTAGCGACAGTTTGTCGTCGTCCTGGAGGATGCCATGAGCGTCACGGCAGTAACTGGACTGCTCGGCGGAACGCGTTCCATCGTGGGAGGGCAGCTCCGCCCCACGGGCACGACCACGGTGAAGTTCGCCGCCGTCGAGGAGCTCGCGCGACGTCTCGACCTTTCGGCCGCCGAGCTTCTAGCGATGATCCGCATCGAGCCGCGCACCGCGCTGCGGCGCCGGGCAGAGGGCCGGCTCAGAACCGAGGAAGCTGACCGCCTCCTGCGCGTCGCTCGCGTCGTTGCGCGTGCTCGGTCCGTCTTCGGCTCTCTCGACAAGGCTCGCCGATGGCTCAAGCGCGAGAACCGAGTGCTTGGAGGTGCGGCCCCTGTCACGTTGCTTGGCACGGACCTTGGTGCGGAGAGCGTCGGGGACGAGCTCGGGAGGATAGAGTTTGGAGACTTTGCGTAGTGTACGTCTGGCGGTTGAGCCGCACACTTCACGCGGACGCGCCGCTCTCCGGGACCGGTGCCAAGCGCTTCGGTAATCGGTGGAACTCCAAGGGTACAGCGGTGGCGTACACCTCGACGACCCGGGCGCTCGCGGTTCTCGAGATGCTGGTGCATCTCGATCCCGAAGACGTGCCGGGCGATGTGATCATGATCCCCGTGAACGTGCCAGACGGTGAGATCGAGACGCTCCGCCGCCTTCCTCGACGTTGGTACGAACTCCCCTATCGCGCCAGTGTCCAGCGTGTCGGCGACCAATGGGTGAGATCGGGCCGGGCACTCGGTCTGCTCGTTCCCTCGGCCGTTCTGCGCGCGGAAAGGAATCTGCTCATCAATCCCGCCCATCCCGCGTTTGGTCGCGTCAAGGTTGGAAAGCCCGAGGCCTTCCACTTCGATTTGCGCTTGATGACGCTCAGCCTGCGTGCGCGAGCAGGGCCGCGCAGGGCAGGGCGGCGCAATTGACACGCGGCCCTGCTCCATCCGTAGAGCCATCCGCGATGGAGGCCTTTCTCAGACTTCGATGCTCTGGCCCAGGCCGACCTCGTGCGCCGGCGGGAAGTGAAGCCGATCGAGCTCAATGATCGAGACGATCTTCAGTCAGACGCTCTCGCCCGGGATGGTGGTGGAGATCCACCACTTTCGGTGGATCTCCATCGCATGCCGCCGGGCGTTCATGCCGCTCAGCGCGCGACGAGCCGTGCTCACCGTGTGGAGGCGGGTGGCGTAGATTTCCACCCACGCCGCCTTGAACTTCATCAGGGTACGGTTGCCGAATTGGTCGGTGACGTTCTGGTCAGGCGGGAACGGCGGGGGCGGCACCGGACACTTGATCTTGTAGCAGATGCGGTCGACGGGAGCGGGCGGCGCGTAGAGCGGCAGCGGTGAGATCGGCGTTCCGTTGGAGGTCACTGAAATGGGAATCTTCGACGTCGGCGCGCAGAAGTATTTCGCCGGCCCGAGCTTGCAGCCCGAAGCAGCCCTTCTCCGGTGCGAGGTCGGACTGGTCGGGACCACCGTCGAACTTGTTCTTGCAATTCTGTATCTTGAATGCGCTGGGCGCGGTGCCACTCGCGCGGGCCTTTGCCTCTTCTTTGAGCAGGCACGACTTCTTCTTGCTCACGCACTTGATCTTGCCCATGAGGCACTTGTTGGGTGGTGGTAGGCAATCGTTGTCGTTGGCCGGCGTGCAGGTCATCAGACAGCAGGTCGATAGTCGACATTAGTGAGCAGCCTGATCCCCAAGCTCAGTACAACTTCATCGATCCGGAGAGCGGGATCATGAAAGCGGGTAACGGACAGCATTTCGAG
>JBGPIT010000118.1:0-12290 GCA_041485125.1 Binatia bacterium
CTCAGGCGTCGCGATCCCACACGGCGAACGCGGCGGCGCCTCCCAGGATGAGCAGCGACGATGCCGCGTACATGGCGGTATAGCCGGCGAGATGGATCACGGCCCCGAGCGCGGGACCGCCGATCAGCATGCCGGCGTCGAAGAGGGCGGTGTAGATCGAGATCGCGGCACCGCGCTCGGACGGGCGTGCCCGATCGACGACGAGCGCCGAGAGCACCGGGAACGTGAAGCCGTGGCCGAGTCCCCCGAGCACGCCGGCGAGGCCGATCGCGAGCGGCGTGGCGGCCAACGCCAAGATGGCGAAGCTGAGCGCGACGATGCCGAGCGACGGGAAGAGGGCGCGCTTGAGGCCGATCCGTTCCGGCACCCACGCGAGGAAGAGGCGGAGCAGAATCGCCGCGACCGAGTAGCAGGTGAAGAAGAGCCCGACCGAGCCGATGCCGGTCGTCATCACGTAGGTCTTGAGGAAGGTGAAGTTCGCCGCGAGCGCGACCGCGAAGACGGTGCCGATGAACCAGAGCGGCAAGAGGTCGCGCTGCGACGCCGATGCGAGAAAGCCGCGCGCCGGTAACTCGTGTGCTTCGCGGCGCTGCTCCCGGAGCGGCCACGACAGCAAGAGCGACGCCGCCGCGAGCGCGACCGACACGTGGAAGAGCGTCGGATAGCCGGCGCGCCGCAGGATGACGTCTCCGAGGAGACCGCCGAGCGACATCGGCAGCAGGCCGGAGACGCCGTAGAGGGCCATGCCTTCGGTGCGCCGCGCCGGCGGTAGGAGATCGGTCGCGTAGGTGAAGATCGCGGCGAAGAGCATCGCCTCGGCAACGCCGTGGCCGATGCGCACGGCGTAGAGCCAGGGGCCGAGCGTGTGCACCGTCGGGTAGAGCGCGCAGACGAGGACGTTCAGCAGGCCGCCGCCCAGGATCACGATGCGCCGGCCGTGCGCGTCCATCACGTGGCCGATCGGCGGGCGAGCCGCGATCGCCGCCGCGGCGCCGACGCCGAACACGACGCCGATCTGCACCTCGTCGGCGCCGAGCTCCTTCAGGTAGCCGGGGAAGTGCAGGTACAGATTGAAGGAGAGAGACTGGAGAAAATTCGCGACCGCCGCCAAGATGAACCCCGGCGACAGCAGCCGGCTGCTGCGATCGACCGTCACGCCTCGTCGCCCTCGCGCCGGCCCGCGCACCGGCGCGACCGCGCTCAGGGCCGGACCTCGTAGTACGCGTTCAACGGATTCTCGAAGTCGTGGCTGGTGAAGCGGGTGAAGCCCGCGTCGGCGGCCATCCGGCGCGCGACCGGCTCGTTGAAGCCGAGGGTGCCGAGCCCGGCGCCGTTCGGCTCCGACAGCGCCGACGACATGCAGCTCAACACCGAGAAGCCGTACATCATCGCGGCCATCTTGTTGTCGGCGAGGTTCTCCTCGAAGGTCGGGGCGCTCTGGATGTCGGCGACGAACCAGGTGCCGTCGGGCGTGAGCGCGCGCCGGATGGCGCGGATCACCTCGCCGGGATGCGCCATGTCGTGGATGCAGTCGAAGGTGGTGACGAGGTCGAAGCTGGCGTCGCCGGGGAGCGCGTCGCCGCTCGCGTCGTGAAAGGTCACGTTGCCGACGCCGGCCGCGGCCTTGTTCGCCGCCGCGCGCGCGAGCGCATGCTGCGCGATCTCGTAGCCGTGGAACTCGGAGCGCGGGAAGGCCTTCGCCATCTCGATCAGCGCCACGCCGGCGCCGCAGCCGACGTCGGCGACCTTGGCGCCGCGCTCGAGCTTCGCGACGACGCCGTCGAGCTTCGGCAGCGCGTACGGCACGAGCGCGGTACGAAACCACGGCGCGAACATCCGCTCGACCGCCTGGTTGCCCTCCACGCCTTGCGCGTCGTACGGCAAGCCGATCCCGGTACGGAACGACTCGGGCAGGTGCTCGAGGACGGCGAGCTGCTGCGGTAAGCCGGCGAAGCCGCCCGCGGAGAAGAACGGGCTCGTCTCGTTGGCGAGGACGACGGCCCCTTCGGGCGAGAGCTCGAAACGACCGTCGCCGCGATAGTCGACCAGACGCGCCGCCGCTTGCCCGCGCAGCCACTCGCGCACCCAGCGCTCGTGCAGGCCGGTCTTGCCCGCGAGATCCTCGCTGGTCACGGCGCCGGCGCCTTCGAGGGCGCGGTACAATCCGAGCCGGTCGCCGAGGTAGATCATCCCCGAGATCGCCGCGCCGCCGAGATACCCGAAGACGTTCACCATCAGCTCTTTGACTTTGTCGGTATCGACGGCGTCGTGCGGCATGCTTTCCCCTCCCGGTGCGCGAAGACGCCGCGCGGGTGCGCTGCGGCGAGGTCGCGAAGCGCGTATCTAACGTCCGCGACCGCCGCTCAATCAAGAGGGGAGGCTATGCAACGTCGGGGGTGCCGGATGGAGGTGCGCGACGCGCGTCGCGCGGACAGGACCCTACCGGCCGCGCCGGTAGTAGAGCGCGCCGGCGCCGAGCGCGCCGATCAAGGCCGGAAGCAGCGGCGCGTGCAACCAGACGAGGGCGACGGCGACACTCACCAACATGCTGGCCACGATCATGGCGGTCGCTTGGTCCATGGATGCTCCTCGAGTCAGCCTATGCAAGACGGCGAGTGATGCGGGGAGCACCACTCGCCGCTTGCCCCCAAGGAGGTAAGTCACGTGCCCGGCGGCAGCGAGGAAGGACCGGAACCGGAACGACGCAACCATCCAAATTGACGGTGGCCCAGATGAGTGTCGATCTCTCCGTGACGACCGTCGTGCCCACGCCGAGCACAGAGCAACTGCGATGCCACCGCGCGACGGGGCGCTGCGTCGAGAATTGTCGATTTCACGTGGGTCGTGGCGAGCGGCGGAGGATGATGCTGCTCACGACGCGGGCATCTGCTGTCGAAACGGGCGTCTTGACGTCTCGCCAGTGCGGACGTAACCGTGCGCTCCGTCGCAACCGTAGTACGGGGGGTGGTCGAGTGAGCGGCGCGCGCGTGAGTGCTCCTTCTATAGTGGCGGGCGAGGAGCGCGTGCCGCTGGCGGCGCCGGCCGCGCCGGTGTCGCCCGCGGCAGGCTTTCACCCGCGATACCGGCCACGCATTCCGCACACGCTTCGCAACGCACTCCTCGTCCTCACCGGCATGAAGCGGCTCTTCGACCGCCGTCCCGTTCATGCCCAGCTGGTCGTCACCTATGAATGCAATCTCTCGTGCCGTTACTGCTTCGAGTACACGCACGGCGCACCCCTGGTCCCCTTCGACGCGCTCGCTCGGCGGATCGACGCCCTCGGTGCGCTCGGCGCCTTCGCCTACGACCTCCTCGGAGGCGAGCCGCTGCTGCACCCGCAGATCGTGGCGATCGTCGAGCGCATCAAGGCAACCCGGCGCGGCGTCAACTTCGTCACCATCATCAGCAACGCCTTCAAGCTGACCCCCGAGCTGGTCGACGGTCTCAACGCCGCCGGGCTCGACAGCATGCAGGTGAGCGTCGACACGATCGAGCCCGAGGAGGGTCTGCCGAAGTCGTTGCGGTCGGTCCTGCCGCGCCTCGAGCTCCTGGCCGAGCGGGCGCGCTTTCCGGTGAAGATCCAGACCGTTCTCACGGAGGAGAGCTGGCGGCGCTACGGCGAGTTTCGCGCCGTGCTCGATCGCTTCGATTTCGAGTTCGGTTTCTCGCTGCTGCACGACGGGGCGGGCCGGATCGGCCTGCGCGGCGCCGAGTTCGCGGCGCTGCTGCGCGAGCACCGTCTCTTCCCGGGCATGGCGTTCTTCCGCCGTCACGCCGCCGAGATGCTGGTCGGCGACTTCAGCCGGCCGTGGAAGTGCCTCGGCGGCTTCAAGTATCTGTACGTGAACGCCGACGGCCGCATCCAATACTGCAGCCAAGTCCCGGGCGCGCGTCACGACGTGGAGCGCGTAACGGGCGCTGAGCTCGCCGCCGCGAACGTCCACAAGCCGTGCGAGCCCGGGTGCGCGCTCGGCTGCGTGCGCACGGTCTCGCACGCGATGGCGAATCCCGTGGCGGCGCTCGGTCCAACGCTCGAGATCGTCAGCGACTACATGCGGCACCGCTCGCACCGCGAAGCCGTTTGACGGGACAGCGCTCGAGAAGATCCACGCGCGCCGATCCGATCGTGCGGTAGGCGCCGGCGGATCGTGCTATGAGCGGAGCGGATGAGCGTGGGTGGGGACCGTGGTCGCCTCTGAGCAGCGCAAGGCGCGCACACGCGCGCGACCGAACGAGCCCGCAACGACTTCGAAGTCCGCGCGCCTGATCGTCAGCGCCGACGCCGCGAGCCGCCTCGCGGTCGCGGACGCATTCGTCCGGGCGTGCGATCACGGCCGTGGGCCGCGCGGCGGTGAGCTCGTCGTCGTCGCGGCGTCGTGGGAATCCGCTGACGACGTCGCGCGCACGGCAGCCGTCGCGACCGGCGCGTCGTTCGGTCTCGCGCGCTTCACGCTCGACCGCCTCGCGGCGCGCCTTGCCGAGCGGCGTCTTGCCGCCGCCGGCCGCGTCCGCGCGAGCGCGCTCTCGTTCGACGCGCTCGTCGCCCGCGTGGTGCATCGGCAGCTCGCCGATGGCGGCTTCAGGTACTACGCGCCGGTCGCGACGCGACCCGGCTTCCCGATCGCGGTCGGACGAACGCTGGCGGAGCTCAGGATGAATGCGGTCGAGCCGGCGGCGTTGCGTATGCAAGGCGCGCTCGGCGAGGATCTCGCCCTGCTCGCGAGCCTGGTAGAGCACGAGCTCGCGACCGCGGGCCTCGCCGATCGCGCCCTCGTCTGGCGCGAGGCGCTCGCGGCGGTCGGCGCCGGCGAGGCCCGCGCCGCCCTCGGGGTGCCGCTCTTGCTCGTCGATCTCACGCTCGCGACCGCGCTCGAGGCGCGCCTGATCGCGACGCTCGTCGGTCACGCCCCGGCGGTCCTGGCGACCGCGCCGGCGGGCGACGAGGCGTCGGTCCGGCAGCTCGCCGGTGCGCTCGGCGTCGAGCCGGAGACCGTCGGCGTAGATCCGGGCACGTCGCTGGCGGAGCTGCAGACGCATCTCTTCGCCGACACGGCTCCGGACGCGACGACGCTCGACGACTCGGTGACGCTCGCGTCGGCGCCGGGCGAGGCGCGCGAGTGCGTCGAGATCGCGCGGCTCATCCAATTCGAGGCGAAACGCGGCGTCGCTTTCGATCGCATGGCGATCCTCGTCCACTCGCCGGGCGAGTACGCGGCGCACTTGGAAGAGGCGCTGCGACGGGCCGCGATCCCGGCCTTCTTCACGCGCGGCACCCGGCGTCCACATCCCGCCGGCCGCGCGATCCTGGCGCTGATCGCCTGCGCCGCGGAAGGCCTCTCGGCGCGCCGTTTCGCCGAGTACCTCTCGCTCGCGCAAGTGCCGGAGCCCGGTACCGTGGGTGACGTCGAGGCGGTGTGGAGCGCGCCCGACGACGATCTGCTGGCACGCGAGCCCGCGCCGGTGCCGTCCGAGGATGACGATGATCCGCTGCTCCGCGATCCCGACGCGGCGGCGGTCGTCGGCGGCACGTTGCGCGCGCCGTGGCGCTGGGAGGAGCTGCTGGTCGATGCGGCGGTGATCGGGACCGAGCAACGCTGGGCGCGCCGCCTCGGCGGTCTCGGGGCGGAGCTCGCCGCGCGGCGCGGCGCGCTCCGCGACGACGATCCGCGCCGGGCCGCGCTCGAGCGTACGGCGACCGACCTCGCGCACCTGCGCGCCTTCGCGCTGCCGTTGATCCGACGGCTCGCGGCGTGGCCGGAGCGCGCGACCTGGGGCGTCTGGCTGCAACACCTGCGCGAGCTCGCCGCGGCGGCGCTTCGCCATCCGGAGCCGGTCGGCACCGCGCTTGCCGAGCTCGAGCCGATGGCGCCGATCGGACCGGTCGATCTCGACGAGGTCGCGCTCGTCCTCGCCCCGCGCCTCCGCGAGCTGGTCGTGCCGCCGCCGCGACGCCGCTACGGCGCCGTCATGGTCGCGCCGACGACCACCGCACGCGGCCTCGCGTTCGACGTCGTCTTCGTGCCGGGTCTGGCGGAGCGACTCTTCCCGCGCAAGGTGATCGACGATCCGATCCTCCCCGACGCGCGACGCGGCGAGATCTGCGCCGAGCTCGGCACGCAGGCGTCGAGCGTCGCCGCGGAACGCCTGGCGCTGCAGGTCGCGGTCGGTGCGGCGCGGGGGCGCGTCCACCTCTCGTACCCGCGTCTCGACGTCGAGCAGGCGCGGCCGCGCGTGCCGTCCTTCTACGCCCTCGAGGCGTTGCGCGCGGCCGAGGGGACGCTGCCCGGATTCGACGAGCTCCGTCTGCGCGCCAGCGCCGCCGCCGAGGCGCGGCTGGGCTGGCCGGCGCCGTCGACGCCGGCGGCCGCGATCGACGAGGCCGAGTATGATCTCGCCTTGCTCGAGCCGGTGATCCGCGGCGACGCTGCGCAGGCGACGGGCAGCGCGCACTACCTCCTCGCCGCCAATCCGTATCTCGCGCGCGCGCTGCGCGCGCGGGCGCGGCGCTGGCTCCCCGGCGGCTGGACGGTTGCCGACGGTCTCGTCCGTCCTCCCGAGGGGAGGGACAGCCCCGATCGCGCCGCCGAGCTGCTCGTCTACGAGCGGGCGCGCGCCGCGCTCGCGCGCCATCAGCTCGCGACCCGCTCGTTCTCGGCGACGGCGCTGCAGAACTTCGCGGTCTGCCCGTATCGCTTTCTCCTCCAAGCGGTGCACCGCCTGCAGCCGCGCGAGGACGCGGTGGCGATCGAGGAGATGGATCCGCTCACGCGCGGCGCGCTCGTCCACGAGGTGCAGTTCGCGGTGCTGACGCGGCTCCGCGACGACGCGCTCCTGCCCGTTCGGCCCGACGGTCTGGAGCACGCCTACGAGGTCGCCGGCAGCATCCTCGATCGCGTCGCGGACACCTATCGCGACCGGCTCGCGCCGGCGATCGCGCGGGTATGGGAGGACGGCATCGCGACGATCCGCGCCGACCTCCACGAGTGGCTGCGCCGCCAGGCCGAGGCCGACGACGGCTGGGTGCCGCACCGGTTCGAGCTCTCCTTCGGCATCGTCGATCGCGAGCGCGGCGATGCCGATCCGGCGAGCGTCGCCACGCCGGTGCCGATCCTCGGCGGCCTGCAGCTTCGGGGCGCGATCGATCTCGTCGAGCGCCGCGAGAGCGGTATGCTACGCGTGACCGACTACAAGACGGGTCGGGTGTGGACGAAAGCAGGGGTCGTCGTCGGCGGCGGCGAGACCTTGCAGCCGCTGCTCTACGCGCTCGCCGCCGAGCGTCTCCTCGCGGCGCCGGTCGAGTCGGGGCGGCTCTACTACTGCACGGCCGACGGTGAGTACACCGAGCGCGTGGTCCGTCTCGACGACGCCGGCCGCGCGGCAGCCGCCGAGGTCGTCCGGATCGTCGATCGCGCGCTGCAGGATGGCTTCCTTCCCGCGGCACCGCGGGAAGGCGCGTGCAATCTCTGCGACTACCGGCCGGTGTGCGGGCCGCACGAGGCGCTGCGCACGTCGCGCAAGCCGCCGGCACGGCTCGGCGAGCTGAAACGGCTGCGGAGCCTGCCGTGAGCGTCACGCTCGCCGACGACGCGGGACGGGCGCGCATCCGGTCCGACCTCGACACGACGTTGATCGTCGAGGCGGCGGCCGGCACCGGGAAGACGACCGAGCTCGTGACCCGCATGCTGGCGGCGATCATGGCCGGGCGCGCCGACCTCGACCGTCTGGTCGCCGTCACCTTCACCGAGGCGGCCGCGGGTGAGCTCAAGCTCCGCTTGCGCACCGAGATCGAGCGGGCACGCGGCCGCGCCGAGACCGACGCCACGGCGCGCGCGCGCCTCGACCGCGCCCTGCCGCAGCTCGAGCAGGCGCGCATCGGCACCATCCACTCGTTCTGCGCCGACTTGCTGCGCGAGCAGCCGGTTGCCGCGCGCGTCGATCCGCTCTTCGAAGTCGCGGCGGATGGGGTGGCGACGGGGCTCTTCGACCGCGCCTTCGATCGCTGGTTCGAGCGCCAGCTCGGCAATCCGTCCGAGGCGGTGCGTCGCATACTGCGACGTCGCGGCCGCGGCGACAATGGTCCACGCCCGCGCCTGCGCTATGCGGCATGGGAGCTCTGCGAGCGGCGCGACTTCGATGCGCCCTGGCGGCACCAGCCGTACGACCGCGACACGGAGATCGCCGCCCTGATGGAGGAGATCGCCGCGCTCGGCGCTGCGGCGGCGGGCGGCGATTCCGAGGACTGGTTCACCAAGTCGCTGGCGGCGCTGGGACGCTTCGCGGCGGAGCACCGGCGTCGCGAGGCGGTGCGCGGTCGCGACGCCGACGCGCTCGAGGCGGCGCTCGTCCTCCTCGTCAAGGAGAGGCACTGGGGCTGGAAGGGCTCGCAGTGGAAGATCGCGCCGGGCTTTCCGAAGGAGGAGCTGCGCGAGCGGCGGGCGCGCGTCCACCAACGCCTCGAACGTTTCGTCGCGGCAGCCGGCGCCGATCTGGCGCCGAAGCTGCGTGATGCGCTGTGGGAGGTCGTCGAGGCATACGGCGACCTCAAGGAGCGCGCAGGCTGTCTCGACTTCATCGATCTGCTCGTGCGCGCGCGCAATCTGGTGCGCGACGACGCCGCGGTGCGCGCCGATCTCCAGGCCCGTTTCACGCACGTCTTCGTCGACGAGTTTCAGGACACCGATCCGCTCCAGGTCGAGATGCTGCTGCTCCTCGCCGCCGACGATCCGGCCGAGCGTGATTGGCGTCGGGTGCGTCCGGTCGCGGGCAAGCTCTTCCTGGTCGCCGATCCGAAGCAGTCGATCTACCGCTTCCGCCGCGCCGACGTGGCGCTCTACGAGGCGGTCAAGGCGCAGCTCCTCGCCGGCGGCGCCGCGCTGGTGCACCTCCGCGTCAGCTTCCGCGCCGTGCCGGAGATCCAGGAGGCGGTGAACGCCGCCTTCGCGCGCCGGCTCTCGGGCGACTCGCCGAGCCAGGCGCGCTACGTCGCGCTGGAGCCGCATCGGCCGGGAAACGACGAGCAGCCCGCCGTCGTCGTCCTGCCGGTGCCGGCGCCGTACGGCGACTTCGCAATCTACGACCGCTGCATCGAGGCCTCGTTGCCCGACGCGGTCGCGGCCTTCGTCGCCTGGCTGGTGCGCGAGAGCGGCTGGACGGTGACCGAGCGCGAGCGGCCGAACGAGCGGGTCGCGATCCAGCCGCGTCACGTGTGCCTGCTCTTCCGCCGCTTCCGCGCGTTCGACGGCGACGCGACCCGCGCCTACGTGCGGGCGCTCGAGGCGCGCAACCTGCCGCACGTCCTCCTCGGCGGCAGCGCCTTCCACACCCGCGAGGAGGTCGAGGCGCTGCGGAACGCGCTGTCCGCGATCGAGCGTCCCGACGACGAGCTCAGCGTGTTCGCGACCCTGCGCGGACCGCTCTTCGCGCTCGGCGATGCGGCGCTACTGGCGTTCCGCACCGAGGTCGGCTCGTTGCATCCGTTCCGGCGGATCGGTGCCGACGTCGCCGCGCCGCTCCGCGACGTCGGCGATGCGCTCGCCTTGCTGCGCGATCTGCATCGCCGGCGCAACCACCGCCCGATCGCCGACACGATCGCGCGGCTGCTCGCGGCGACGCGCGCCCACGCCGGTCTCGCCAACTGGCCGACCGGTGAGCAGGCGCTCGCGAACGTGACCCGCCTCATGGATCTCGCGCGTCGCGCCGAGCGCCGCGGCGTCACCTCGTTCCGGCAATTCGTCGAGGCGCTGTGGGACGACGCCGAGCGGAACGCGGCGAGCGAGGCGCCGATCGTCGAGGAGAGCACCGACGGCGTGCGCGTCATGACCGTCCACCGCGCCAAGGGTCTCGAGTTTCCCGTGGTGATCCTCACCGACCTCACCACCAAGGAGATCCGCGCGCAGCAGGCGCGGTGGGTCGATCCCGAGCGGCGGCTCTGCGCCATTCAGCTCGCCGGCTGCTCGCCGCAGGAGCTGCTCGAGCACGAGGCCGACGAGCGCGAGCGCGAGCTCGAGGAGGCGGCGCGCCTCCTCTACGTCGCGACCACACGCGCGCGCGATCTGCTGGTCGTTCCGGCGATCGGCGACCAGCCGTACGACGGCTGGCTCGCGGCGCTCCATCCCGTCCTCTATCCGGAACCGCCCCAGGCGCGTGTGCCCGAGACGCGCACGCCGCCGGGCTGTCCCACGCTCGGCCTCGACACCGTGCTGACGCGTCCCGATCGGCTCGTGCGCCCGCCCGGGTCGGTGATGCCCGGCCTCCACCTGCCGCTCGCGGGCCGGCATCGGGTGGTGTGGTGGGATCCGCGGCTCTTGGCGCTCGGCGTTCCCGAGACCGTCGGTCTCCGCCAGCAACGACTTCTCGAGGCGGACCAAGGCGGCACCCGTTCGGAGGCGGGCCGGCACGCGCACGCCGCGTGGCAGGCCGAGCGCGCCAGCGTGCGCGCGCGGGCGTCGACGCCGCTGGTGCGGGTGGTGACGGCGACGGAGCTCGCGACGGAGCTCGCCACCGCCGCTCACGCCGCCGACGGGGCGGCGGTCGCGCCCGCGCTGCCGAGCGTGGCGGTCGCAGTCGAGTCGATCGCCGGTGCCGCCGACCGGCCGCGCGGCAAACGCTTCGGCAGCTTGGTGCACGCCGTCCTCGCGGTCGTCGACCTCGCCGCCGGTCGCGACGCCGTCGCCGCCGCGGCCGCCGTCGAGGGACGTCTCCTCGGCGCGTCTCGCGCGGAGGTCGACGCCGCCGCCGGTACCGTCGTCGCTGCGCTCGCCCATCCGCGCCTGCGCACCGCCGCGATCGCCGAGCGGGCCGGCGCGTGTCGCCGTGAGTCGGCGGTGGCGCTCGGTCTCGACGACGGTACGCTCGTCGAAGGCATCGTCGACGTCGCCTATCGCGACGACGACGGCTGGGTCGTCGTCGACTTCAAGACCGACGCCGAGCTCGCCCATCGTCTCGACGAGTACCGCGCCCAGCTCGGCGTCTACGCGACCGCGATCGCGCGCGCGACCGGTGCCCCGACACGCGCGGTCCTGCTGCGGGTCTGATCCGGGCCGCGCCCGACGCGGCGGCGAGCGCCGCCGACGCGGCCTTCAGCGCTCGAAGCCGAGCCGCTCCGCGACGAGCGCCCAGGCGAGGTCCGCCAAGGTCTCGGCCGGGACGAGCGACGGATCGAGCGCCGCGTGCATGACGATGCCGTCGACCGCCGCGAAGATGATTCGCGCCTCGGTGAGCGGGTCGGCACGCGGATGGAAGCTCCCCTCGACGATGCCGTCGCGGATCATCTGTGCCCCGACCTCCCAGATCTGGGCGCGGATGCGGGCGACCGGCGGGAAGGCGGCGCGGTCGCGCATCATCTCGACACGGAAGTTCATCAGACACTGGAAGTAGGCGGGGCGCCGCTGCGCCCACTCGACCGCCGTGCGCACGCGCTGCTCGAGGCGCTCGACCGCGGTCGCCCCGATGCTGGCCTCGAACTGGGTTGTCGCAAAATCGAGCCCGACGGCCGCGAAGGCGAGGCCGATGATCTCCTCTTTGGAGCGGAAGTGGTACGTGAAGTGGCCGCGCGCGAAGCCGGTCGCGCGCGCGAGCGCGCTGATGGTGCAGGCTCGGATGCCGTCGCGGCCGATCACGTGGATCGCCGCGGCGATGATGTCCGCCCGTCGCGCCAGGCTCGCGGGCTGCGGCTCGCTACCATGCTCGCGCGCGCGCGCGGCGAGCAGGCCTTCGAGCATGGTTTTCAGCCGGGTGAGCTCCTCGTCGGCTGGGCCATCTCCGGCCGCAGGCGTCGGCTTCACTGGCTTGCGGACCGAGCTCACGCGTCGCTGCGGCACTTTTCCCTTGTACAAGCATACTAGACGGTGGTAAAGGCGCGCAGGCGCCGACCTCGATTCCCGCCGTGCCGTGCTCTCGCGGGGACCTTCATGCGCGCCGAGGAGATCATCATGACATTCGCGACGCGTGGGTGCCGTGTACAGGTGTTGGCGGTGGCAGCGATGGGTCTGGCCTTTGCGCTGATGAGCGTCGTGCCGTCGGCCGTCGCCGCCTCGGACTTCACCTTGTTCGAGACCGGGCAGGTGCGGCCGCTGGCGCTGTCGCCGGACGGCACGCGGCTCTTTGCGCTGAACACACCCGACAATCGCCTGGAGATCTTCAGCGTCGCGGTCGGCGGCGTGACGAAGATCGGCTCGGTGCCGGTCGGCCTCGAGCCGCTGGCGGTCGCGGCGCGCACCAATGGCGAGGTCTGGGTGGTGAACCATCTCTCGGACAGCGTGAGCATCGTCGACGTCTCGACGCCGGCGACC
>JBGPIT010000119.1:0-12221 GCA_041485125.1 Binatia bacterium
CGAGGACAATCATCCGATCGACCGCTGGATCACGGCGCGGCTCTACATCGGAGACCGGCATACCCGGCTCGCGCAGTACGCGGTGCTGGGGATCGGTGGCATGCGGGCGCTCACGGCGCTCGGGATTCGTCCGGCGCTCGTCCACCTGAACGAGGGACACGCCGCGCTCGCCGGCTTCGAGCGCCTGCGTGCGCTCCGCGCCGCCGGCCGCACGGTCGAAGACGCGCTCGCCGACGTCCGGCACTCCACGGTGTTCACCACCCATACCCCGGTCGCCGCCGGCAACGAGGGATACCGCGAGGATGAGATCGAGCCCGTGCTCGGCGATTTCCTCGACGAGCTCGGCATGCCGCGCGCCACCTTCTACGACCTCGGCCGGATGAATCCGGGCGACCGCGGCGAGGCGATGAGCATCACGCCGCTCGCGCTCCGTACCAGTCGAGCCGCGAACGGCGTCTCGCGCCGCCACGGCGCGGTCGCGCGCGCGATGTGGCAGCCGCTCTGGCGCGACCGCTCGGTCGACGACGTGCCGATCGATCACGTCACGAACGGCGTACACACCACGAGCTGGATGACCGAGGAGGTGCAGCGTCTGCTCGACCGGCACCTCGGCGCCACGTGGCGCCAGCGCCTCGACGACCCCACGCTGTGGGCGCGCGTCGACGCGATCCCGAGCAGCGAGGTGTGGGCGGCGCGCGGCGCGCTCCGCGACGCGCTCGTCACGTACGTGCGCGAGCGATCCGTCCGCGATCGTCTCGGCCGCGGCGAGGCGCCGGACTACGTCGAGCAGGCGGCGCGCGTCTTCGACCCGAGGGTGCTCACCGTCGGCTTCGCGCGCCGGGTCGCGACGTACAAGCGGCTGTCGCTGCTGACGCGCTTCGCGGAACGGGGACTGCGCCTCCTCGAATCGCCGCGGCCGATCCAGCTGGTGATCGCCGGCAAGGCGCATCCCCAGGACCACGAGGCGAAGCATTCGCTCACCACGATCTTCAACGCCAAGGCCTCGCCGGTGGTCGGCGGCCGGGTTGCGTTTCTCGAGGACTACGATCTGCACATGGCGCAGCGCCTGATCGCCGGCTGCGACGTGTGGCTGAACCTACCGCGGCCGCCGCTCGAGGCAAGCGGGACCAGCGGCATGAAAGCGGCGTTGAACGGCGGGCTCAACCTGAGCGTGCTCGACGGCTGGTGGCCGGAAGCATACGACGGCGCGAACGGCTGGGCGATCACGACGCCCGACGGGGACGCGACCACGCAGGACGACCACGACGCGGGCATGCTGCTCGATCTCCTCGAGAACGAGGTGATCCCGCTCTTCTACGAGCGCGACGCCGACGGCGTGCCGCAGCGCTGGATCGCGCGGGTCAAGGCGGCGTTGCGCACGCTGATTCCGCGCTTCGCCGCCGAGCGCATGCTGCGCGAGTACGCCGACCACATGTATCTGCCCGCCGGCACGGCCGCTTCTCAGGTGTAGGACGCGCGGCGTGCGCGGCGTTCCCACGGATGGGAGCGCAGCACGCGGATGGCGGTCCTGATGGTGGCACACGCCGTGCTAATTGAGGTGCGACGAACCGCGAACCCATACGAGAGGCCACCAATGAGCTACTCACACTACGACCGGCTCACCGCGCTCGACGCGACCTTTCTCACCATAGAGGACGCGGCCGTGCACATGCACGTCGGCTCGATCGGGATCTTCGCCGGCGGTCCCGTGATGACCGCGGCAGGGACCCTCGACTTCGAGCGCGTCAGGGCGATGGCGGAGACGTCGCTGCGGAAGGTGCCGCGCTTCCGCCAGCGGCTGGTGCACGTGCCAATCACGGGGCATCCGGTCTGGATCGACGACGACCGGTTCAACCTCCACTACCATCTCCGCCACACCAGCCTCCCGCCTCCAGGCGACGAGCGCCAGCTGAAGCGCCTCGCCGGCCGCATCATGTCGCAGCAGCTCGACCGCGGAAAGCCGCTCTGGGAGATGTGGTTCGTGGAAGGGCTGCCGGAGCGCCGCTTCGCGGTGATCACCAAGGTGCACCACAGCGTGATCGACGGCATCTCGGGGATCGATCTCATGTCCTCGCTGATGCGCTCGACGCCCGACGACACGATCGAGCATCACGGGCCATGGATACCGCGCCCGGCGCCGTCGCCGGCACGACTCCTCGCCGACGACGTGATCCGGCACGCCGCAGCGCCGGCGCACGCGCTCTGCGCCGCGTCCCACGCGCTCCGCTCGCCGAGCGCGGCGGTCGGCGCCGCCCGCGACGCCGTGGTCGGCGTCGGCGAGGCGCTGATCGCCGGCATGACCTCGGCGTCGCCGACGCCGCTCAACGTCGACATCGGCCCGCACCGGCGCTTCGACTGGACCCGGTTCGACCTGGACGCGGTGCGCGCCGTAAAGGATCGCCTCGGCGGCACCCTGAACGACGTCGTCCTGGCCGTCGTCGCCGGGGCGATGCGCCGCTTCCTGCGCGGCCGGGGCGTCGATGCGCGCGGTCTCGATTTCCGCGCCCTCGTCCCGGTGAGCGTCCGCACCACCGCGCAACGGCACACGCTCGGCAACCAGGTCTCGTTCCTGGTGGCGGCCCTGCCGCTCGCCGCGCGCGAGCCGGCCGAGCGGTTGCGGCTCGTGAGCGAGACGACCCGCCGGCTGAAAAGCTCGAAGCAGACGCTCGGCGCCGAGGTGCTCGAGGAGATCAGCGATTGGACATGGCCGCCGCTCTTTGCCCTCTATGCCCAGCTCGGCGCCCGCTCGCGCGCCTACAACGTGGTGATCACCAACGTGCCCGGACCACAGGTCCCAGCCTACCTGCTCGGGGCCGAGATGCTGGCGTCGTACCCGCTGGTGCCGCTCTTCAGCAATCAGGCCCTCGGCATCGCGCTCTTCAGCTACAATGGCGGGCTGTTCTGGGGGTTCAATGCCGATTGGGACGCGCTGCCGGACCTGCACGAGCTCGTCGAGATGGTCGACGCCGAGTTCGCGCAGCTGGTCGCCGTCGCGGACACAGCCGTCGCGGTGCTCGGTCGCGCCGCCGACGGCCCACCTCCGCACCGCGTCGCCGATGGCGCGGACGCGTCGGGCACCCCAAACGGCACGTCGTCCCGCTCGTCGATACTGGGAACGCCTTGAGCCGCACGGCCCGGCGGTCGGGCATGGCTTGGCGGCGATGCCGGCGGGGCGGATTGCGGCGATGAACGTCTGGGACAAGGCCTGCACGGTCGCGCAGCTCGCGCGAGCGGGGCTCGCCTGGCTGCGACACGACACCCGGTATCCGAGCCCGATTCCGGAGAACCCGAAGTTCAAGAGCGCGCGCGATGCGGTCGCGCTCATTCGCGACGGCAACGTCGTGGCGGAGTCGGGACTCGGCGGCCACCAGCGCGCCTCGATCCTGTATTGGGCGATCCGCGAGGCGTTCGAGAGCTCGGGGCACCCTGCCGGCCTGACGGTGATGAACGTCGGCGGCCACGGCGGCCGTGGCCTCGCGCCGGGGACGCTCGACGAGCTCGCGCGGCCGGGTCTCTGCACGCGCTTCATCACCAGCCACTTCGAGACGTTTCACGACCTGCTCGCGCTCGCCGCCGCCGGCCGTTGCGAGCTGCAATGCCTGCCGCTCGGCGTGATCGTGCGGCTGTTCGCGGCGCTCGGCCGCGGCCGCGACTCGGTAGTGAGCGACACCGGGGTCGGCACCTTCCTCGACCCTCGGGTCGGACGGGGCTCCCCCGTCACGAGTCCGGCCGGCGAACAGCTGATCACGCCTCACGGGCACCGGCTGCGCTACCGGTTGCCGCGGATCGACGTCGCGCTCTTCAATCTCCCCGCCGCCGACCGTCGTGGAAACCTCTACGCGAAGAACTGCGCCATCCTCGGTGAGAGCTGCGACCTCGCGCGCGCGGCGCGCCGCAACGGCGGACGGGTGATCGCCAACGTCGGCCTCATCGTCGACGAGGGCTACGATGCAGTCGTGGTGCCGGCGGCGATGGTCGACGCGGTCGTCTACCATCCCGATACCGAGCAGACCGGCGGCGTCTTTCACCGCGCCCACTGGCCGGTGCTCACGCCCGAGAGCGACATGTCGATCGCCGACGGCCTCGAGCGCGTCCAATTCATCAACTGGCTCGCCGGCATCGCGCCGCAGCGGACGGCGGCCGACGACGTGCTCGCGCGGCTCGCGGCGGCGACGCTGCTCGCGAACGTGCGCCGCGGCGCCCTGGTCAGTATCGGCACCGGGCTGCCGGAGGAGGTGTGTCGGACCGTGTTCGAGGCGGGACGTCTCGACGACGTCACGTTCGTCATCGAGAGCGGCGTCATCGGCGGCTTGCCGGCGCCCGGCATGTACTTCGGCGCCGCGCTCTGCCCCGACGAGATCGTCACCTCCGCCGAGGTCTTCCGGCGCTGCGCCGCGAGTCTCGACGCGACCTGCCTCGGCGTCCTGCAGGCCGACAGCGACGGCAACGTCAACGTCTCGAAGCGCGGCGCGGGGCCAAGCGGGTACGTCGGACCCGGCGGCTTCATGGACTTCGCGGCCGCCGCCGACACGATCGTGTTCGTCTCGCGATGGATGCAGGGCGGCGAGCGTGTGGTCGACGGAACGTCGCTCCGGATCGCGAAGCATGGCGTCCCCAAGTTCGTCGACCGGGTCGATGAGGTCACGTTCAATGGACCGCTCGCCCTCGCGGCCGGGAAGCGGATTTTCTACGCGACGGACGTCGGCCTCTTCCGGCTCACCGAACGCGGGATGGAGCTCACGGAGGTGCTGCCCGGCATTGACGTCCGCCGCGACATCCTGGAAGTGAGCCCCATGAAGATCGTCCTTCCCGCGAGCGGCCGGGTACCGATCGTGCCTGCGGCGATCGTGAGTGGACACCTGGCCGCCGGCGCGGGCGCGCGCTCGCGAGGGAGACTCTGAGACGATGCTGCCACGCCTGAACCCCGCCGTCACGGTCGCGGCGCCGCCCGAGAGCTTGCAGACGCTCACCGCGCGCTTCGACATGACCGCCTTCGACGCGCCCTCCGGACGCGCGCGCATCCGCCTGACCGTCGCGCACGAGGGCGCGTGGGACGCCGTGATCGCGGGCGGACGCGCCGAGCTCGCTCCGGCGTCCGGCAACACCGTCCCCGACGCGATCCTCACCGCCGACCGCGGCACCTGGAGGCGCATCGTCGCGGACGTGCGCACGGGCATGGACGCGTACCACGCCGGCCGTTTCGCGATACGCCGCGACCTCCATCTCGGCGTCGGCTTCCTCGCCGCGACGAGCGGGGCCAGCGGCGACGCGCGGCTGCGCTTTCACGCGATCGAGACCGCTTCGGGCAGGCTCGCCGTCGTCACGGCGGGCGCCGGTGTACCGGTGATCCTGCTCCACGGCCTCGGCGCGACCAAGGGCTCGTTCCTCACCACCGTCGCCGCCCTCGCGGATTCGTTCCGCGTCATCGCCGTCGATCTGCCGGGCTTCGGCGACTCGGTGAAGCCGCTCCGCGCGTCCTACCATCCGCCCTTCTTCGCGCGCTCCATCATCGAGCTGCTCGATGCGCTCGGGCTCGCGCGCGCGCACCTGATCGGGAACAGCATGGGCGGACGCATCGCCCTCGAGATGGGCCTGCGCTACCCGGAGCGCGTCGGCCGCCTGGCGCTGCTGGCACCTTCGCTGGCGTGGAAACGCGAGCGGCCGTGGGCGCCGCTGGTGCGCCTGCTGCGGCCGGAGCTCGGTCTGCTCCAGATCACGCCGCGCCCGGTCGTCGACGCGCTGGTGCGGCGCTTGATCCCCGGGGCCGGCAGCGGCTGGGTGGAAGCCGGCGTCGACGAGTTCCTGCGCAGCTATGTCACCGCGCGGGGACGGTTGGCGTTCTACGCCGCGGCCAGGCAGATCTACCTCGAGGAGCCGCACGGCGCGAAAGGCTTCTGGACACGCTTGCCGGCTCTCGAGCCCGAGGCGCTGTTCATCTGGGGAAAGCGCGACTGGCTGGTCCCGATCGGCTTCGCCGCGCACGTGCGGGACGCGCTGCCTTCCGCCCGTCACCTCGAGCTCGACTGTGGCCACGTCCCGCAACTGGAGCGACCGCGCGAAACGCACGACGCGATCGCCGCGTTCTTGAACGGCTGAGCCCGAGCCGTCGCGGCGGCACGGAGCGGTCCGCGCCCTTCCCTTCGCTCGCCGCTCTCGCAGCAGTGACAAAGCGCGCCGACGAGTTCTCGCATCTGCGAAACGCCCCGCCCGGGCGCGCCGGCGGGCGATGCGAGGCCCACGCAAGTGCCCGGAAACCGTCACCCGATCGCCGGGGCGGCCCGGAGCGTTTCCCTCGGTACGCGGCCCACGCACCGGTATGGCCGTTGCTTAGAGCGGTGGGAGGGCCTCGCGATGCTTCTCAAGCAGCACTGGCTCGGCTACGCCGGCCACGCCGGCTACTTGATCGGTGATCCGGAAGCGCGGAAGGCCGCGATCATCGATCCTCGCCCGGACCTGACCCGTTACCTCGACGATGCCCGCGGGCACCACCTCGAGGTGAGCGACGTCATCCTCACCGAATGGCAGCCCGACACGGCGGCGGTCGCGCGCGAGCTGGGCCGGAGGTGCGGCGCGCGCATCTCGATCGGAGCCGGAACGCCGGTGGGGTACCCCTTCATGCCGGTGCGTGACGGCGACACGATCATGGTCGGCGCGCTCCGCCTCGCGATCATCGAGACGCCCGGCCATACGCCGGCGGCAATCTCGATCCTCCTCTTCGATCCGCGCTACAGCGACCGTGCACCGTACGCGGCGCTCACCGGCTCGACGCTCATGATCGGGGACGTCGGGAGGCCGGACCGCGTGGCCTGGGGCGATATCGGCGCCGCCGAAGCGGCCGGAGCGCTGTATGAGTCCCTGCACCGGACGCTCCTCACGCTGCCCGACGAGACGCTCGTCTACCCGTCGCACGGCTCGGGCACGATCTGCGGCTGTACGCTCAGCACCACCCCGGTCTCGACGATCGGTGCCCAGCGCCGGCACAACTACGCCCTGCAGCCGATGGCACGCACGGAGTTCGTGTCGGTGATCGCTGCCGATCGACCACGCGTCGCGCCACGGCTGGCGGACCAGCCGCAATGCGCGCCGGCCGCGACAAGCCCGGCCGTATGGTCGCTTGCGGAGCTGCTCGCCGCGCGCGACGAGGAAACGCAGATCGTCGACGTGCGGGAGCCGGTCGACTTCGCCGCCGCCCACCTCGCGGGTAGCCTGAACGTCGCGACCGACCGGATCGGCACCGGCGTCGAGGCGGTCCTCAGCCGGCAGCGGCCGGTCGCCCTGATCGCCGCGCCGGGCCGAGAGCGTGCCGCGGCGCGAGACCTCACCGACGCCGGCTTCGACGTGACGGCGATACTCGAGGGGGGACCGGACGCGCTGAGGTCACGGCCGGACCTCACCCGACGCACGGTCCGTATTTCCGCCCTGACGGTCGCGGAGCAGCTCGCCGGCCGCCGGCCGCCGCTGATGATCGACGTGCGGACCGAGGCCGAGTGGTGTGCCGATCGTGTCGGTGGCAGCATCTGCGTCCCCTTGGCGCGGCTGCTCGAGCGGGCTCGTCTGATTCCGTACTCCGATCTGCTGGTGGTGCTGAGCGGGCACGGCTATCGCTCGTCGGCGGCGGCGAGCCTGCTTCGAGCGCTTGGCGTCGAGGTGGTGGAAATGGTCGGCGGCATGGCCGCCTGGCATGCGTGTCGCCTGCCGACTGTCGGCGAGGGCCCGGCGACGCCGGGATCAGAACCCGAAGCGCACGAGGTCGGCATGGGCGTCCGCATCGGCCCTCGCAAATTCGAGCTGGGCGGCACGCTGTGCGTGGATCTCGAACAGCGCCTCACCCCGAATGACGACGTAGCCGAGCCCGTGTAGCGCTCGCATACCCGCGGGAGGACACCGTGAACATCGAACGTTGGATGAAGCCCGCCCTGCTGATCGTGAAGCCCAGCGACACGGCCGCGCACGCGCGTGAGCTGATGGAGACACATCGGGTGAACCAGCTGCCCGTCGTCCGCAACGGGCAGCTCCTCGGCATCGTCACCGACCGGGATCTGCGCGACGCGTTCCCATCGGTCTTCGATCACCGCAAGACGGCGGCGAGCGCGCCGGGGCAGATCAAGGTGGAGAGTGTGATGACCTCGAACGTTCTCACGCTCGCGCCATCGGACTCCATGGCAGCGGCCGCCCGCCTGATGCGCCGCGAGCGCATCGGGGCGGTGCCGGTCGTCGATCGTGGGCTCTGCGTCGGCATCGTCTCTCGCTCCGACGTCCTCGACGCGTTCGTCGCGCTCTCGGAGATCGTCGTGGGCGCACCGGGATCACGCGCGGGCGAGGTGCGAGGCGTGTCGAGCTGAGCGCACCAGCCGAGTCTGGTCGGTGAGCCCCCCGCCGCTCAGCCGCCCTTGTCGTAGCGGGCGAGGATGCGGCGGGCGACGCTCATCTTGTGGACCTCGTCGGGGCCGTCGTAGATGCGCGCGAGACGCGCCTGCCGGTAGAACATCGAGAGCGGGTGATCCTCGGTGACGCCGGCCGCGCCGTACACCTGAATGGCACGGTCGACCACGTCGTGGAGCACCTTCGCGCCGTGAAACTTGATGAGCGCGATCTCCTCGCGTGCGGCGCTCGCGCCCTCGGCGTCGATCTTCCACGCGGCGTGCAGCGTCATCAGGCGCGCCGCCTGGATCTCGGCACGGGACTCGGCGACCCAGTCCTGAATGTTGGCCTTCCGCGCCAGCGTGCTGCCGAACATCTCGCGCTGGTTCGCATACCGGCACATCATCTCGAAGGCGCGCTGCGCGACGCCCAGCCAGCGCATGCAATGATGGATGCGACCCGGGCCGAGCCGCTCCTGGGCGATCACGAAGCCCATGCCTTCGCCGCCGAGGCGATTCGTGACCGGCACCCGGCAGTCTTCGTAGCGGATCTCCGCGTGGTGATTGTCGTCCTCACCCATGACGGGAATGCCGCGCTCGATGCGGAATCCCGGCGTGTCGACGGGCACGACGATCTGGCTGAACCGGAGATACGGGCTCGACGCGTCGGGATTCGTGAGCGCCATCACGATCGCGAACGATGCACCATGCGCCCCGCTCGAGAACCATTTGTGGCCGTTGATCACGTAGTCGTCGCCGTCGCGCACCGCGGTCGTCCTGAGGAGACGCGGATCGGAGCCGGCGACCTCCGGCTCGGTCATCGAGAAGCAGCTGCGGATCTCCCCCTCGACGAGCGGCCGCAGCCAACGTGCCTTCTGCTCATCGGTGCCATGACGCCAGAGGATCTCGGCGTTGCCGGAGTCGGGCGCTTGCGACCCGACGCACACCGGTCCGAGCGGGCTCCGTCCGAGGATCTCGTTCACCAGCACGTAGTGCATGAACGGGACGCCGGCTCCGCCCGCCTCCGCGGGCAAGTGGAACGCCCAATAGCCGAGCGCCTTGGCGTGCCCGTGCACGCGGCGGATCTCGTCCGGATACGCGGGACCGTCGATCGCCATCTTCCACGTCCGCCCGCGCTCGAGCGGATACACGTGGTCGTCCATGAAGCGGCGCACGCCGTCGCAGAGCCGCTCGATCTCCTCCGGTACCGCGAAATCCATCGGACTCCTCAGGATCGCTGCGTCACGCCTCGATGCTCGCCGGCACCGTGACGATGAACATGGCCCCTTGCCCCGGCGCGCTGTCGACCCGGATCGCGCCGCCCAACATCTCGACGGCCATCTTGCAGAACACCAGGCCGAGGCCGGTGTCGTCACGATGGTCGCGGCCCGGGCGGCGTGCGTGCTTCCGAAAGAGCGTCGCTTGCTCCTCGGTGCCGATCCCTCGGCCCACGTCGCGCACGCGCAACTCCACGGTGCCGTCGCGAAACTCCACCTCCAAATCGATCCGCCCGGTGGTGCCGCTGTGCCGGATCGCGTTCACGACGAGATTGTTGAGGACGCGGCGCAAGAGCCAGCGGTCGGTGACGATCGCGATCGCATCGTTGGCGCTGACGACGATCGACTGGCCGGCGTTTTCCGCCGCGGCGCGGAACTCGTCGGCGCACTCCGTGAGGAGCGCCCCGACGTCGACCGGCTCGATGCGCAACTCGAGCCGGCCCTCCTCCATCTGATCCACCTCGAGGAGGTTCTCGATCATCCGCATGAGGTCGCGGGCGCTGCGCTGAATCTGATCGAAGTGGCGGGCATGATCGGTGCCGGCGCCGCCCTTCCGGAGCGCGAGCTGCGCGACGTTGAGGATTCCGCCGAGGGGCCCCTTCAAGTCGTGGACGATCATGCTGGTGAGGTCGGCCTTCATCTGCTCGAGCGCCTCTTTCTCGCGCAGGGTGCGCTCCGCGACCTCCGCCATCCGCCGGTACTCCTGCGCGCGCGCGCGGTCGACGTAGCCCTCGATGATGTAGGCATCGATCGCGAGCCCCATGTCGAGAAAGATGATCTTCGAGAGCGACTCGATCACGCCGAGCAGGCGGACGGGATCGCCACGGTAGTGATCGCGCAGCCGGTGGATCAAGAGCCGCAAGTACAGATTGAACGTCCCGAGATACCATTGCGGCTGCACGTCGATGCGCGCGTGCGCGGCGCCGACGCGCAAACGGCTGTCGAAGTAGTCGGCATCGAGCCGCCCCTCCACCATCCGCAAGAAATACTCCCGCTGGAGCGTCTTCAGGCGGCGGATGTGCGCGTCGCTGCCGAGCGTCGCGCGCGTCTCCTCGAACGCCATCAGGTGCGCGTAGAAGTCGTCGACGATCTCGTCGACGTGCGCGCGGGCGAATTCCCGGATCTCCGCGAGCCGCGCTTCGTCGTCCGGCCCGAAGTCGAGGAACGCGAGCCGGCGGCGGCGGGCCTCCTCGTCGAGCCTCGTTTGCGCGACCAAACCGGGGAACCCGCTCAGTTGGAGGCGAGCGGCGCGGCGAACGCCTCGTCGTCGGACGCCGCGAGCTCCTCGTACTCGAGAATCCCGAGCTCCGCGAACCGCTCCCGCAGCCAGCCGTCGAGGAGGCCGAGCTTCTTCACGTTGGGGACGACCTTCGAAAACAGCATGCGCCGGAACTCGATCATGCTCGGCGCGCGCAGCGCGTATCCGCAGCACTCGTCGACGGGAAGCCCGACGCGCTCCCACACGGCGCGCGCGAGAAACCGATCGCGCATCAGCACGCACGCCTCATAGGTGAACTCCTGCCGCTCGCGGATCTCGCTCGCCGTGAAATGGGTGCGGTAGAAGTCGTGGAGCGCGATCACGCCAAACGCCACGTGCCGTGACTCGTCACGCATCACGTGCGCCGTCAGGTCGCGGATCAACGGCTCGTTCGCGTACGCCCGCATGAAGCCGAACGCGGCGAGCGCCAGGCCTTCGACGAGTATCTGCATGCCGAGGTACTTCATGTCCCACCGCGCGTCGGCGAGGATCTGGTCGAGCAACGTCTTCAGGTGCGGGTTGATCGGATACACGATCTCGAGCTTCGTCCGCAGATATCGGTCGTATACCTCGACGTGGCGCGCCTCGTCCATCACCTGCGTCGAGGCGTAGAGCTTGGCATCGAGCGTGGGAACGGCGTCGACGAGCTGCGCCGTCGCGAGCAACGCTCCCTGCTCGCCGTGCAGGAACTGCGAGAGAATCCACGCCATCGACTCGTGGCGCAGCCTCGCCCGCTCGCGCGGCGTCATCCGGTGCCACATCGGCGAGTCGTAGATCGCGATCTGCGCGTCCGGCAGGTTCTCGGCCTCAGGCTCGACGGGGGTTTCCCAAGCGAGCGCGGTCGTACCGTCCCATTGATCGCGCTTGGCGTTCGCGTAGAGCCGTCTCAGGCTCGCGTCGTGCGACCTGTAGTCCCACGTGAACGTGGTCGGGAAGCTGGTGCGCACCGTCTCGACGTCGGGGGGAAGCTCGATCATGTCCGTCCTCCGTTGCGCGGGTCGAAGCAGCTCTCGTGCCAGCCTCCGGCACGCACGACGGACGCACGAGCCGCAGTTCGGGGTGCGGGGCGACACGGTTGTCGACATGCGATCTCATTTTTGACGAAACGGACCGGCAGTTTCCCGCGGATGAGAACGAGACCCGGCGACGGCGGATGAGCCCCGGATCACCCGGCGCGGAGTCGTCGCGCGTTCGCAACCACCGCGACGCTGCTTCCCAGCATGGCGAGCGCGGCAACCAGCGGGTTGAGCGCGCCTGCCGCGGCGAGGGCGACCGCGCCGGCGTTGTAGGCGAACGCCCAGGCGAGGTTCTGGCGGACGACGCGCA
>JBGPIT010000120.1:0-12210 GCA_041485125.1 Binatia bacterium
ACGTTGGCGTCGGCTGTTGCCAGTCGCGCCGCGCGGAGCGCGGCGGGCCAACGGAAGCACCCGGGGCGCGTTAACGATCTGTACGACGTGATTCCGGCGGGAGACGCGGCGGTACGAGCGCACGCACGGCAACGGACGACGAGCGAGCGTCCGCCGATGCCGAGTCACTCGTCGAGGAAATCTCGGAGGTGCTTCTTGCGGAGAGGGTGACGCAGCTTGCGCAGGGCCTTCGCTTCGATCTGGCGGATGCGCTCGCGGGTGACTTCGAGTGTCTGGCCGATTTCTTCGAGCGTGTGCTCCGTGCGGCGGTCGATGCCGAAGCGCATGCGGAGAACCTCTTGCTCGCGCGGCGAGAGCGTGGCGAGGACCGTCGCGGTGCGGTCGCGCAGCGCCTTCTGCGCGATCCTCTCGGTCGGCGGGATGGCGTAGGGGTCGGCGACCGTGTCGCCGAGGGCGCCGTCTTGGTCCTTGCCGATCGGCGTGTCGAACGAGACCGGGTCCTGCACCATGCGCGTCACCCGTTTCACCTTGTCGAGCGGGAGATCGAGGCGGCGCGCGAGATCGTCCTCGCTGGGCTCGCGTCCGGTCTCCTGCACCATGACGCGGGCGGCGCGGAGGACGCGATGGAGCGCCTCGATCATGTGCACCGGGACGCGGATGGTGCGGCCCTGGTCGGCGATCGCGCGGCTGATCGCCTGGCGGATCCACCACGTCGCATACGTGGAGAAGCGGTAGCCGCGGCGGTAGTCGAACTTCTCGACCGCGCGCATGAGGCCGATGTTGCCTTCCTGGATGAGGTCGAGGAAGGGCAGGCCGCGGTGCATGTAGCGCTTGGCGAGGCTCACGACGAGACGGAGATTCGCCTCGATCAGCTCGGTCTTGGCCTGCTGGGCGCGCCGCTCGCCGTCGCGGATGATCGCGACCGACTGGGCGAGATCGGCGGCGCTCAAGTCGGCGAGACGCTCGATCGTCCGCAGCTCGCGCAACGCGGCGCGGATCTCGACGTCGAGGTGCGCGACGTCGGCGGCGGTCATGCGATGGCGCGCGAAGAACCGCTGCGCCTCGCGCTGCGCCTCGCGCAATGCCGCGCTCGGCCGGCTCGGATCGACGCGCTCGGTGTCGTAGTCGCTCGCGAGCTGCGCCAAGTCGGCCGCCGGCGCACCGAGTCGCTCTTGATAGCGACGCAGCACCGACTCGCACCGTACCGCGGCCGCGGCGGCGGAGCGGATCGATCCGACGATCGCGGCGAAGTGGCGCCGCGCGAGCGCGAGCGCGCCCATCGCCTCGACGAGGCGGTCGCGCTCACTCGCGTCCATCGACGCCGCATCCGCGCCGGCGGCGTCGCCCCGGGCGCCCTCGGCATCGGCCCGACCCCCGCCGGCGTCCGGGCGGCTCAGGGCCGTAGCGGCGCGGCGGATCTTCGCGACCGAAGCGAGGAAGCGCGCCGTCCGCTCCTCGACCGGGAGCGGCGAGTTGCGCGCATCGTCCGCCTCGCCGAGCACCTCGTGGATGCTGAGCTCCCCGCGCTCGAGACCGGTTGCCAGATCGCACACGTAGGTGACGGCGAGTGGCGACGCGAACGCGGCGCGCCGGATCTGGGTCGTGGCATCCTCGATGCGCTGCGCGAGACAGACCTCGCCCTCGCGGTCGAGCAGCGTGACGCCGGCGATGTCCTGCAGGTAGCGGCGCACCGGGTCGGCGGTCGGCGGACGCGACTCGACACTGTCGCGCTCGGGCTCGGGCTCAGGATCGTCCTCCTCATCGGTGACGGTTCCCTCGTCGGCGAGGTCGAGCGCCATGGTTTCGGCGAGCGGCTCCTCGACCACGTCGATGTCGAGCTCGCCGAGCATCGTCATCACCTCTTCGATCTGCTCGCCGGTCATCGATTCCGAGGGCAGCAGGCGGTTGACGTCGTCGACCGTCAGAAAGCCCTTCGCCTTCCCCGTCTCGAGCAGCTGCTTGATGTCGTTCAGGTCGCGGGGTTCCACGCGAAAACCCTCATGGCTCGTCGGTCTTGTCGCGGAATTTGTCGATCTCGATCTTCTCGCGCAAGTGTACCGCGGCAGCGGCATCGTCGCACTCGGCATCGGCAACGCGGATCTCGCGCAGGACCGCTTGCGAACGGCGTCGTGACGCGCGCCGGCGGAGGAACGCGAGGCACTCGTCAACGAGCGCGGGAATGTCGCCCTCTTCAGTCTCGTTCTCGCTCCGTTCGGCGATGAGCCGGCGGGTGACGCGCGCCGCGGTCGCGTCATCCAAGCGCGAGAGGACGACCGCGGGATCGATCGGCTCGGCGCGACGTGCCGCCGCGATCACGTCCTCGGCGACCGCGCGCAGCGTGGGATCGTCGAAGAGCGTGACGCCGCCGGCGGCATCGACTCGCTCGGCGGCGACCGGGTCGCTCACCATGAGCTCGAGCAGCAGCGTCTCCGCGGGCGTGGTCCCGGCGTCGCGCGGCGGGCCAGGCGCGGCGCCGCGATCGTCGCGACGCTCGTCCCCGGTACGACGCCACGGCGGCGGCGCGCCGCGCGAGGTCGTCGCGTTCAGCGTTCCGCGCGTCGTGCTCTTGCCGCGCAACATTTCCTCGCCGATCCCCAGACGCTCGGCCGCCCGCCGCACCGTGATGTCGTACTCGAACGGATCGGTGATCTTGGCGAGCCAAGTCGCGATCTCCTGCGCGATCACGGCACGCTCGGCGGGCGTGCTCGCGGGTGCGACCTTGCGATCGAGGTAGAACTCGAGGAGCGGCTTGGCGCGACCGAGGAGGGTCTCGACAGCCGCCGCACCCTCGCGGCGGACGAAGGTATCGGGATCGTCGCCCGCAGGCAGGAATGCGGCGTGCCCCCAGAGGCCGGCCTCGAGAAAGAGGGCGAGCGCTTTCTCGGCGGCCTTCTCACCGGCGGCATCGCCGTCGAAGAACGCGACGATGTTGCGGGTGAAGCGGCGCAGCACCTGCAGCTGCGCCAGCGTGAGCGCGGTGCCCAGCGACGCGACCACGTGCGCGACACCCGCCTCGGCGAGCGCGAGCACGTCGAAGTAGCCCTCGACGACGAGGACGCGATCGACGGTGCGAATCGCCTCGCGCGCGACCGCCAAGCCGTAGAGGTGCGAGCCCTTGCGGTAGAGCGGCGTCTCGGGGGAGTTCAGGTACTTTGGCAAGTCGCGGCGCTCGCTCGTCGTGCCGGGAACGCTCCGACTGCCGAAGCCGACGACGCGACCTGACGCGTCGGTGATGGGGAACATCACGCGACCGCGGAAGCGGTCGAAGTGTCCGCCGCCGCGCCGCGCGCCGATCAAGCCGAGGCGCTCGGCGAGCTCGGGCGCGACGCCCGCGCTGCGCATCCGGCGCACCAGCGCCTCGCCCGACTCGGGTGCGAAGCCGAGCTGAAAGCGCTCGGCCGTCGCGCGGTTGATGCCGCGCTCCTCGAGATACGCGCGCCCCACCTGCGCGTCGGCGCTCTCCCACAGATAGCGCTGGAAGAAGCCGGCGGTCTTCTCGTTCAAGCGGAAGAGCGACTCGCGGACGCGGAGTGCAGGATCGTCCTCGCCGCGCTCGGGCAACGTCACCCCGTAGCGACGGGCCAAACGCTCGACGACCTCGGGGAAGGCGAGCGACTCGAGACGCATGAGGAAGCCGAAGACGTTCCCGCCGGCGCCGCAACCGAAGCAGTGAAAGATGCCGCGGTCCTCGTTGATGGTGAACGACGGCGTCTTCTCGGCGTGGAAAGGACAGAGGCCGACGTGATTGCGCCCGACCTTGCGCAAGCCGACGTGGCCCGAGACGACCTCGACGATATTGGCGCGGTCGCGCAGCTCGCTGAGGATCTCTTCCGGGATGAGACCGCGCATCTCAGCCCCCGCCCGCCTTCGCATCGGTGTGTCGCGGGTGCGGCACGCGGCCGCCGTCGCGCAGCAGGCGCGCGGCGCGGACGCTCTCGGACCACTCTGGCGGCGGCGGTCGCACGTCGCGACCGACGTCCTCGGCGAAGGCGAGCAACGGGCGCGCGACGACGGAACTCCCGACTTCCGCCTCCAGCGCGGACGACGGCGCGTAGGCGAGCATCAGGAGCAAGCCGATCGCGGCGAGCGCCGCGCCCTTGATCGCACCGAAGACGCCGCCGGCGAGACGGTTCACCGGCGAGAGGAAGACCAGGCCGAGCACCCGATGGAGAATCGCGCCGACGATGTTCGCGGCGAGGTCGACCGCGAAGAACACCGCCGCGAAGGCGATGATCGGACGGGTCCGTTCGGGAACGGCGTCGGGAAGGTGCGTCGCAGCGACGGCATAGGTCGCCGCCGCGACGGCCAACCCTCCAATCAGCCCGATGAAGCCGAAGAACTCACGAGAGAAGCCGCGCCAGAATCCTCGCAGCGCAAAGAGCGCGAGGACGATGGCGAGGACCAGATCGATCCGATTCACAGCACGCCCCGTTCTCGTCGGTGATCCGCCCCACCACTCCTCCCGCCCCCCGTCTCTACGACCGACTTACGTCGCGGCGTCCAACGCCGCGACCCGGCGCCCAATCGTGATGGGCGCCTACCTCCCGTCCCCCCTACGTTCTCGAGCGCGTTTCTCGCGGCGCGCGCATGGCGGCTGGCTGGTGTACGGGCTCACCCGTGTGTTTGTTGTGTGCGACTCGAACGGCGGAGCGCGCGTTTCTTGGCGGCGAGCGCCTTCTTCTTGCGCTTCACGCTCGGCTTCTCGTAGTGCTCTCGCTTGCGAAGCTCGGCGAGAATTCCTGCCTTCTCGCATTGCTTCTTGAAGCGCCGGATGGCGCTTTCGATGGGTTCGTTATCCTTGACCCTAACCCCGGACATGCAATATTTCACCCCCCTCCGGGAATCCGTCGAGTGGCTTTCGTGCCGCGTGTGGGATGCACTCGAATCCCGTTCGGTGGTGCGCGGACTGGGGCCGTACATTAGATAAATTCGGGATGGAGTCAAGAAAATCCGATCGCGCGCGCGTCGTCGCGAAGAGCGTGCCACCGGCACGTCACGCCGGCGGCATCGGCGCCGCGGGCACCGAGAGCTTCACGCTCCCGAACGGCATGCACGTGATCGTACGTGAGGATCACTTCGCGCCCGTCGTCGCGTTGCAAGCGTGGGTGAAGGTCGGCGCCGCCGACGAGCACGAGGAGGAAGCCGGCGTCGCGCACGTCCACGAGCACATGCTCTTCAAGGGGACGCAGCGACGCGGCGTCGGTCAGATCGCCGCCGAGGTCGAGTCGTCGGGCGGCCTCATCAACGCCTTCACGACTCCCGATCACACCGTCTACCATCTCGTCCTCGCCGGCCGTTTCTTCTCGACCGGGCTCGACATCCTCGCCGACGCGCTCCGCAACTCCACCTTCGACGCCGAGGAGCTCGCGCGCGAGCTCAAGGTCGTGCTCGAGGAATGGAAGCGCTCCGAGGACATGCCGGTGTCGCGCGCGTACACCGAGCTCTTCAAGCGCGCGTTCCACGTCCATCCCTACGGCCGGCCGGTGATCGGCTGGCGGCAGACGATCGAGGCGCTCGACCGCCCGCGCGTCCTCGACTTCTTCCATCGCTGGTACCAGCCGAACAACGTCGTACTGGTGGTCGTCGGCGACGTCAGCCTCGACGTCGTGCGCGAGCGCGTGCTCGCCTGCTTCGGCGACTGGGAGCCGGCGACGTTGCCGCCGCGCCTGCGTCCGACCGAGCCGCCACAGCGCGCCATTCACGTATCGTCGCTGCCGATGCGGGTGCAGGAGCACCACCTCCTGCTCGGCTTTCGCATCCCCGCCGCGCGCGACCCCGACGCGGTACCGCTCGATCTCCTCGCCTACGTCCTCGCCGGCGGCGAGAGCACCCGCCTGGTGACGCTCCTCGAGGCCCAGAAGGAGCTCGCGAACTCGATCTCCGCCTTCGCGTACACGCCGCAGGATCCCGGCGTCTTCGTCGTGGTCGCTTCGCTCGAGCGCAAGAAGATCGCCGCCGCGACCGACGCCTTGATGGGCGCGCTCGTTCGCACCCGCTCCGAGCTGGTGAGCCGCGCCGAGCTCGCCCGCGCGCGCAGCAACCTCGAGAGCGAGTTCATCTATCGCAAGGAGACGATGCAGGGACACGCGCGGCTGCTCGGCTACTCGCAGTGCGTCTTCGAGGACCCGAACTACGAGTCGCGCTATTTGAACGAGCTCGCGACCGCGACGCGCGAGGACATCCAACGTGTCGCCGCGACCTACTTCCGTCCCGAGAACATGATCGGCGTGCTGGTCGGACCGGATGCCGAGCGCCTGACACCGTCCGCCGACCGGCTCGCCGCCGCGTGGGACGACGCCGCCGCGCCGACGCCGGTCACACGCGGCCCGGTGCCGACCAGCCCCGGCCGCCCGCGCGCGAGGCTGCGCTCCAACATCCAGACCCGCACCCTCGACAACGGCGTCCGCCTGATCGTGAAGCAGCACCACGCGGCGCCGCTGGTCGCGATCCGCGCCGCGACGCTCGGCGGCCTGCTGCTCGAAACGCAAGAGACCAACGGCATCAACAACTACGTCGCCGGCCTGATGACGCGCGGCACGCGCCATCATTCGCGCGAAAGTCTCGGCCGCGCCGTCGAGTCGCTCGCCGCGTCGCTCGAGGGCTTCTCCGGTCGCAACTCCTTCGGCGTACGCGGTCAATTCATGTCGCGCCATCTCGAGGAAGGCACCGAGATCTTTCTCGAGGTCCTGCGCTACCCCGCGTTCGCTCCCGAGGAGGTCGAGAAGCGCCGCCGCGAGCTCGTGGTCGCACTCGCGCACCGCGACGACGATCCGGCGCAGCGCGCGATCGAGCTCTTCTACTCGATGCACTTCCCCGATCACCCCTACGGCATGACGCTCCTCGGCCACCGCAAGTCGCTGACGAGCTTCACGCCCAAGCAGCTGCATCAGTACTATCGGCGCCTGCTCGTGCCCGAGCGCCTGGTCGTCTCCGCCGTCGGCGACCTCGAGCCACACTGGATGCTCGACCGTCTCGAGCGCGCCCTCAGCGACCTGCCGAGCCCGCGTTCCCTCCCGCGACCGCTGCCCATGCCGCCGCCGGCGCGCACCCGGCGCGTTCACCGCACGCTCGACCGCCAGCAAACGCATTTCGTCCTCGGCGTCCGCGGTGGTCGCGTCACCGACTCCGATCGTCCCGTGCTGAAGATGCTCGAGGCGATCCTGTCACGCCAAGGCGGCCGCCTCTTCCTCGAGCTGCGCGACCGCCAGGGTCTCGCCTACTCCGTCCATGCCTTCGCGTCGGAAGGCGTCGACCCGGGTGTCTTCGGCGTCTACTTCGCGTGCGCGCCCGAGGTCGTGCAGAAGGCGATCGACGGCGTCCTCGCCGAGCTCGTGCGCCTCTGTGACGAGCCGGTCTCCCAGACCGAGCTCGAGGAGGCGCGCAAGTACCTCCTCGGCAGCTACGAGATCTCGCTCCAGACCAACACCGCGCAAGGCGACGAGCTCGCCTTCAACGAGCTCTACGGCCTCGGCATCGACGGCGGCGACCGCTACCGCGAGGCGATCGGCAAGGTCACGCCCGGCGCGGTGCAAGCCGCCGCGCGCGGCTACTTCACGCTCAACGCCTACACGCTCGCGATCGTCGGTCCGCGCCGCGCGAACGGCCGCGACTGAAGGAGCCGACCGCGCCTATCGACCGGAGGGCGCGAAGCGCTCCGGGTAGTCGCTGAAGATCGCGTCCGCACCGACGGCGGTGATTCGCTCGAGGTCCTCGCGCGTGTTCACCGTCCACACCCACACGCCGAGACCGCGATCGTGCGCGGTGGTGACGAGCTCGCCGTCGACGACGCGACGGCTCGGGATCACGCAGCGGGCGCCGAGCTCCTCGGCAAGGAGGAACGCGCCGGCCGCCGGACGACGATCCCACAGGATGCCGATCGACGCCCACGGTGCGGCGGCGCGGAGGTTCCGTACGGCGTCGGCGTTGAACGACGAGAAGAGCAGCCAGTCGGCGGCGGCGCGGATCTCGGGGAGCGCCGCGAGCTTCGGCTCGATCGACCCGACGTCGCGCGCGCTCTTGATCTCCACGTTCAAGGTGGCGCGACCGTCGATCTGCGCCAGCACGTCGAGGAGACGCGGGATGCGCTCGCCGCGGAACTCCGGACCGCGCCACGCGCCGGCGTCGAGCTTCGCGAGCTCGGCCCAGGTCTTGGCGCAGACCGGGCCGAGACCGCTGGTGGTGCGGTCGAGGATCTCGTCGTGGATGACGACGAGCTCGCCGTCGGCGGAGAGTTGGCAATCGAGCTCGATGCCGTCGACGCCGAGCTGCAACGCTTTGGCGAAGGCGGCGTGCGTGTTCTCCGGCGCTTGCCCGGACGCTCCCCGGTGCGCCAAGCGGATGATCGGTCCCTGATCGCGGAGGACGCGCATCGCGACCGCATAGCGCGATTTGCCGCCGTTCGCGACGGCGTGGCATAAGCCAGCGGTTCCATGGTGGCGGCAGGGAAGCTCGCGGGCAGACCGCGTCGCAGCTCGCAGTCGGCTGCTCGCAAGCGTCCGCCGACGCGACGCTGCCGCGAGACGAAGCGGCACGCGACGCCGCCCGCGCGGGCGCGCCGCATCTCGCGGTCGCCGGCACGCTGGCTCGAAGCCTCGGTCCGGGTGCCGGTCGCGATCGCCGAGCGCGTCGGCACGGCGCTGATCGACGCCGGCTCGCAAGGCGTGGTGACCGCCGTCCACGAGCTCGCGCGCGGGCCACGGCGCCGCACCCACGAGACGGTGCGCGGCTACTTTCCGGCGGACGAGCCGGCGCGGGCGCGGCAGGCGGTGCACCATGCGCTCGGCGCGCTCGGCGATCCGACGCTCGCCCGCGCGACCATCCATTGGCGCGAGCTCGACACGCAGCTCTGGGAGATCGACTGGCGCGAGCACTTTCAGCCGGTCCTCGCCGGTCGGTCGCTCGTCGTCGTGCCGCCTTGGAACCGCACGCGCTACCAGGGCCGGCAGCGCGTCGTCATCCATCCCGGCATGGCGTTCGGCACCGGTCAGCACGAGACGACGCTCTCGTGTCTGGAGGCGATCGAGCGGCTCGCGAGCGGACGCGTCACCTCGGCGTTGGACGTCGGCACCGGCACCGGCGTCCTCGCGATCGCGCTCGCGAAGCTCGGCGTGCGGCGCGTGCTCGCGATCGATACCGACGCGCAGGCGCTCGACGCCGCGGCGGAGAACGTGCGCCGGAACCGACTCGCGGGACGAATCACGCTCTCGGGCGATGCGCTCGATCACGCCGCGGCGGACGCCCAGCGCCACCCGCTCGTCGTCGCGAACATCTACGTCGACGCGCTGGTCGCGCTCGCGCCGATCCTCGCGAAGCAGGTCGCACCCGCCGGCCACCTCGTCACCTCGGGCGTCCTGCGCGCGCAGCAGGGCCGTCTGCGCCGCGCCTTCGCGCCGCCGCTCTGGAAGGTGCGCGGGGTCATCCGCCGCGGCTCGTGGATGACGACGATCTTCGAGCGGAGGCGCTGAGTGCCGCGCTTCTTCATCCGCACGACCGAGATCACTGGCGACGCCGCCGCACTCAAGGGGACCGAGTTCCGCCACCTCCAGCGCGTGCTCCGGCTGCGCGAGGGCGATCAGGTGACGCTCTTCGACGACGCCGGGCAGGAGCACGCGGGTGTCGTCCTGTCGCTCTCGCCGCGTGTCGCGCACGTGCGGATCACCGCCTCGCACGCGCCCGCGCGCGAGTCGCCGCTCGCGATCACGCTCTACCAGGGCGTGCCGAAGGGCCGGAAGATGGACCTCGTCGTCGAGAAGGCGACCGAGCTCGGCACCCACGCGATCGTGCCGTTCACGTCGGCGTTCTCGATCGGCACCGCTGCCGCGGCGGAGAGCAAGCGCGAGCGCTGGCAGCGCATCGCGTTCGCCGCCGCCAAGCAGTCGGGTCGAACCGCGATCCCGACGGTACTGCCGGCGCGCACCTTCCGCGAGATCCTCACCGACGCGGCCACCCACGTCGCACGGCTGCTCTTCTTCGAGGGCACCGGCGTGACGCCGTTCGACGACGTCGTCGCGCGCAGCGAGCGCGCCGCGAGCGCGGCTGTGATCGTCGGGCCCGAGGGCGGCTTCAGCGCCGACGAGGTCGCGGCTGCGGAAGCGGCCGGCTTCGCGCTCGTCGGCCTCGGCCCGCGCGTCCTTCGTACCGAGACCGCCGCGCTCGTCGCGGTCACGCTGGTACAAGCGGCGTGGGGCGACCTCACCCGGCGATGAGCATTCTTGTGTGCGTGTGGACGGGGGCATAGCATCCGCCCCCACGTCGCGCGGATCACGGCAATCAACAACGACGCGTGACGGGCGAGCTCAGAGATCGAATGCACTGTCCGGAATGCGGTCATGCCAACGTTCAGAGCGCCGAGCGCTGCGCCGCGTGCGGCGTCGAGCTCACGCCGGCTGAGGCCTGTCTGCATCCGGGCGAGACCCGGCGCGACCCCGACGACGACCTGAGCTTTCCCGACGAAAGCGGACCGCGTGACCTCGGCCGCATGAGCGTGCGGCACGATCCGAGCCTCGTCGAGGCGCGACGCCACCGGCCGCTCGACGCCGCGCCATCGATGCGCGACCTGGCGACGAGCCTCCGCCCGGACGCCGCCCGCGTCGACCGGACGACGCCGGTCCGCTACGCCGGCTTCTTTCGTCGCGGCGTCGCCTTCGTGATCGACCTCATCGTGCTCGCGATCTTCACGGTGCCGCTCACGATCGCGGGGCTGCTCGCGGTGCAAAGCGGTCTCGCCATCGCCGACCTGCCGCGCGCGTTTGCGACCGACGACATGATGGCGCCGATCTTCGCCGTCGGATGGTCCGGGATGTTCGTCGCCTACTTCACGGTCCTGCACGCCGTCACCGGCCAGACGATCGGCAAGGCCGCCCTCGGCATCGGCGTCCGCTCGCTCGACCTGCGCACGATCGGCACGCTGCGCAGCTTCGTCCGGGTGATCGGCTACTTCGCCTCGAGCGCCGTGTTCGGACTCGGCTTCGTGATGATCGCGCTCACGCCGCGCCACCGCGGCTGGCACGACTACATCGCCGGCACCTGCGTCGTGCGCGTGTTGCCGAAGGAGGTCTGATCCATGCCGCTCCGCCTCGCCGTCGTCATGGATCCGATCGTGAGAATCCTGCCCGACAAGGACACGACCTTCGCCCTCATGCTCGAGGCGCAGAAGCGCGGCCACACGATCGTCACGATCGACCACCGCGACCTCTTCGCCGACGGTCCCGACGTGCGCGCGCTCTGCCGCCCGACCGCGGTGCGCCGCCCCTCCCTCGCCGACCCGACGCACTTCACACTGCAGGAAGGATCGATCGAGCGTCTGGCGACCTTCGACGCGATCTTGATGCGCACCGATCCGCCCGTCGATCAGGACTATCTCTACGCGACGCATCTCCTATCGCTCGTCGAGGCGCAGGGCGTGTTCGTGATGAACCGCCCGAGCGCGCTCCGCGACGCCAACGAGAAGCTCTACGCGCTCAACTTCCCCGACTGCATCCCACGCACCCTCGTCACCCGCTCGATCGCGCAGCTCAAGGCCTTCCTCGCCGAGCTCGGCGGCGAGATGATCGTCAAGCCGCCGCACGGCTGGGGCGGTCTCAGCATCTTCCACATCCACGCCGCCGACCGGAACCTGAACGCCATTCTCGAGACCATGACCGACGACGGCCGCAAGCTCGTCATGGCGCAGCAGTACATCCGCGAGGTGCGCGAGAGCGGCGACGAGCGCGTCATCGTGCTCGACGGCGAGGTCCTCGGCGCGATCGCCCGCGTCCCGCGCGAGGACGAGCACCGCGGCAACATCCACGTCGGCGGCAGCGTGAAGAAGGTCACGATCGGCGCCCGTCAGCGCCGCATCTGCGACCGCCTGGCCCCGCGTCTCAAGGCCGACGGTCTCTGGTTCGTCGGCCTCGACATCATCGGCGACTACCTCACCGAGGTGAACGTCACGAGCCCGACGGGCGTGCAGGAGATCGATCGCCTCGACAACGTCTGCATCGAGGCACGCGTGATCGACTTCGTCGAGCGGCAAGTCGCCGAGCGTCGCGGCACGCGCCGGCCGAGCTGACGACCCCACCCACCGCGCGTCGAATTGAAAACGAGCGGACGCTTTGTTAGGGTCCGTCGCCACCGCGGGTCGAGGTCGCCCGCAGTCCATCGCAGCGCGGGCAGGTAGCTCAGTCGGTAGAGCAGCAGACTGAAAATCTGCGTGTCGGCGGTTCAATTCCG
>JBGPIT010000121.1:0-12179 GCA_041485125.1 Binatia bacterium
AGTACTTCGGCTTCCGCTTCTCGACGAACGAGCGCATCGCCTCGCGACCGTCGGGGCTGAGCGCGGTCATCGCCATCACTTCGGATGCGTAGTCGTAGGCGTGCGGCTGGTCGAGATCGATCTGCGCGTAGTACGCTTGCTTGCCGACGCCCTTCGAGAACGTGCTGCCGCGACTCGCGGCGCGCGCGAGCTTGTCGGTCTCCTCGTCGAGTCGGTCGGATGGGACGACGCGGTTCACGAGTCCCCACTCCGCCGCCGTGTGCGCGTCGATCTCGTCGCCGGTGAGGAGCATCTCGAGGGCGCGCTTGCGTCCGACGGCGCGGCTCACCGCGACCATCGGTGTCGAGCAGAACCAGCCACCCTTCCCGCCCGGCGTCGCGAAACGCGCCTCTTCCGCGGCGACGGCGAGGTCGGCGCTCGCGACCAGCTGACACCCCGCCGCGGTCGCGAGCGCGTGCACGCGGGCAACGACCGGCTGCGGAATCGACTGCATCGTCGTCATCAGCTCGGCGCAGCGCGCGAAGAGCTTCCGGAAGCCCGGCAAGTCGCGCTCCACCATGTCGCCGAAGTCGTGGCCGGAGCAGAAGACCGCGCCGTTGCCGGC
Organism: Binatia bacterium; assembly: GCA_041485125.1. Classification (GTDB taxonomy): domain Bacteria; phylum Desulfobacterota; class Binatia; order UTPRO1; family UTPRO1; genus JBGPIT01. The sequence continues at coordinate 605 of JBGPIT010000121.1, forward strand.
GAGGACCACGGCCCTGGCATCGCTCTCGCCGGCGGCACGGAAGGCGGCGATCAGCTCGTCGATGTGGTCGAGCGAGAGCGCGTTCCGCCGCTCGGGACGGTTCATGGTGATCCGCGCAATCGTGTCGTCGCGGTCGTAGAGGACGTGCTTGAACGTCATCGGGGTCACCTCGACGCCAACGGTACTCCGGGCTTTCCGAAGCGCGCAAGCGGGTCGCGAGGGTGGTTTGACGCGCTTCCGCGACTGGGCCATCAATGCCGCCCATGATCGGAATCGTCTCCTATGGATCGTACGTCCCCTATCGACGCCTGAAGCGCGCCGCGATCGGCCAGGCCCTCGGCATTCCCGCCGGCAAAGGCGAGCGCGCGGTCGCCAGCTTCGACGAGGACAGCGTGTCGATGGCGGTCGAGGCGGCGCGCGATGCCGTGCGCGCCGCGCCGGCGCAGAGCGTGCACACGCTCCTCTTCGCGACCACGACGCCGCCCTACGCGGAGAAGCTCAATGCCGCGATGATCGGCGCCGCGATCCGCCTGCCGCTCGAGATCCGCGCCGCCGACTTGACCGGCTCGACGCGCGCCGGCCTCACCGCGTTGCTGCAAGGCGCGGACGCCGCTCGCGACGGCACGTCGCAGGCGCTGGTCGCGATCGCGGACGCGCGTCTCGCCGCACCCGAGGGCAAGGCCGAGCAGTCGGGCGGCGACGGCGCCGCGGCCTTCGTCCTCGGCTCGGAGAACGTGATCGCGGAGATCGAGGCGTCGGCGTCGGTCACGCGCGAGTTCCTCGACACCTGGCGCGGACCCGCTGAGCGTTTCGCGCACACGTGGGAAGAGCGCTTCGCGCTGACACAGGCGTATGCTCCGCTTCTCGGCCGCGCGATTCAGGACGTGCTGGCGAAAGCGAACATCACGCCCGAGCAGCTGACGACCGTCGTCTTCGACGCGCCGAACCCGCGCAGCGCCGACGAGATCGCGCGCGGCCTGAAGCTCCAGCCGACGCAGATCGCGGACACGCTCGCGCTCACCGTCGGTCAGACCGGCGCCGCGCATCCGGCCCTCGTCCTCGCGAGCGTGCTCGCGGGCGCGAAGCCGGGCGACCGGATCCTCGTCGCCGGCGCGAGTGACGGCGCCGACGCCATTCTCTTCCGGGTGACCGACGCCGCGCGACGCTACCAGCAGACGCGCTCGGTCGGTCGCCTGATCGAGTCGAAGGGTGACGTCGCGTACACGCGCTATCTCAAGTGGCGCGAGATCCTGCCGACCGAGCCGCCGCGCCGTCCCGACCCCACGCGTCCTGCCGGCCCGCCGATGTTTCGCTCCGAGGCGTGGAAGTTCGGCTTCATCGGCTCCAAGTGCACCGCCTGCGGCACGCCGCAGCTGCCGCCGCAGCGGATCTGCGTGCAGTGCCGCGCCCTCGACAAGATGGAGCCCTACACATTCGCCGACCGGCCGGCTCGGATCGCGACCTTCACGCTCGACCGACTGGCGTTCTCGCTGAACCCGCCGACGGTGAACGTCGTCGTCGACTTCGAGGGCGGCGGGCGCTTTCTCTGCGAGATGACCGACTGCGAGCCCGAGACGGTGTCGATCGGCGACGAGGTCGAGGCGACGTTCCGGCGCATGTACAGCGCCGGCGGCGTCCACAACTATTTCTGGAAGATGCGCCCGAAGCGCTAGGCTATATAAGGAAGCGAGGAGGATTCGATGGCAAGCAACGGCATCAAAGACCGCGTCGCGATCATCGGCATGGGCTGCACCCAGTTCGGTGAGCACTGGGACAAAGGACCCGACGACCTCTTGATCGAGGCGGCGTACGCGGCTTACGAGTCGGCGGGTCTCGATCCGAACGACGTCGACGCGTACTGGCTCGGCACCATGGGCCAGCTCTCGGGACTGGCGCTCTCGGTGCCGCTGAAGATCGACTACAAGCCGGTGACGCACGTCGAGAACTACTGCGCGACCGGCTCCGAGGCGCTCCGGCAGGCCTGCTACGCGGTCGCATCGGGCGCCTACGACATCGCGATGGCGATCGGCGTCGAGAAGCTCAAGGACTCCGGCTTCTCGGGGCTCGTCGTCTCCGATCCGCCCAACGACGGCACGCTCGGCAACATGAGCGCGCCGGCGTCGTTCTCGCTCCTCGCGCCCGCCTACTTCAAGAAGTACGGCCTCGACGCCGACAAAGGGAAGGACGTGCTGTCGCGGATCGCGTGGAAGAACCACCGCAACGGCGCCAAGAACCCGAAGGCGCAGTTCCGCAAGGAGGTGCCGATCGAGCAGATCAAGAACTCGCCGAAGGTCGCCGACCCACTCGGGATCATGGACTGCTCGGGCGTCTCCGACGGCTCCGCCGCGGCGATCGTCGTCCGCGCCGAGGACGCGCACAAGTACACGAAGCATCCGATCTTCATCAAAGCGCTGTCGTTCGTCGCCGGTCCCGGCGAAGGACCGCTCGCGCAGGACTACGACTTCACCACCTTCCGCGAGGTCGTCGCGTCGGCGAAGGACGCCTACAAGCAGGCCGGCGTCACCGACCCGCGCCAGCAGATCAGCATGGCCGAGGTGCACGACTGCTTCACGCCGACCGAGCTGGTGCTGATGGAGGATCTCGGCTTCAGCCCGCGCGGCACCGCGTGGCAGGACGTGATGAACGGCTTCTTCGATCTCGACGGCGACCTACCGGTCAATCCCGACGGCGGCCTCAAGTCGTTCGGGCACCCGATCGGCGCCTCGGGCCTCCGCATGATGTACGAGATGTGGCTTCAGCTCCGCGGCGAGGCGGGACCGCGACAGATCAAGGAGCCGAAGCTCGGCCTGACGCACAATCTCGGCGGCATGCCCGGGAAGTGCGTGAGCTTCGTCTCGATCGTCGGCCGCGAAGGCTGAGCGCTCGAAGGCTGAGCGCGATCGGAGGCGTCACGCGTGGAGCACGTCGGCGGTTGCTTCTGTAACGCGATCCGGTACCGGGCCAGCGGGAAGCCGACCGCGGTCGCGCACTGTCATTGCAGCATGTGCCGGCGCACCAGCGGTGCGCCGGTCGTCACCTGGGCCGTGTTCCCTACGGCGAAGTTTGCGATCACCAAGGGCGAACCGACGCGGCTCGCGTCCTCGGCCCATGCGGTGCGCACGTTCTGCGGCACCTGTGGAACGCCGCTCACCTTCCAGGATACCGCGCGTCCCGAGACGATCGACGTCACCGTCGGCAGCATGGACCATCCGAACAACTTCGCGCCGCAGGTCCACATTTGGACGTCGAGCCAAGTGAGCTGGCTCAAGGTCGACGAGCACCTGCCGCGCTTGCCGCGCGGCAGCGACGACGGAGGCTAGTTCGCGCGCCGCACGCGACGCGACCGCTCACAGCGCGCGGACGGGCAGGATCACCATCTGCATGCCCTTGAACTGCAACCGCCGCTGCAAGGTGAGTGAGGCCTGGTTGTGGAGCTGGCGGTTGAAGAGGTTCTCCTCCGAGAAGACCAGCTTGCCGGCGAAGAAGACCGTGCGGCGGAAGGTCTTGTGGACGCGCTCGCAGAGCTTCTCGAGCTCGTCGATCGTGTCGGTGCCGAGCGCGTACCAGTACTCCGCGTAGCGCCCGTGCTGTTTCACGAAGTCGACGTACCGCTGCAGCATCGCCTCGGTCGATTCCTTCAGGTTCTCCATCTCGGCGGTGCCTTTGAAGCGGCTCGAGTCGATCACGCCGACCGAGATGAAGACGAAGTTCTGGAAGTGGTTGCCGAACAGCGTGGGCAGCGAGAGCACGCTGTGGAGGCCGATCCCGTTGTAGCCGCTCACCAGGATCGCGGCCGTCGGCTTGTTCAGGTCGCGCGCCGGCACCGGATGGTCGGACGGTAAGACGGGGAAGCCGACGAGCTCCTCGTCGAGTCGTTTCAATGCGTGCTCGACGTTCCGGTAGTGGCGCCGGATCGTCAGGCAGACCCCGACGAACGCCGACGTGATCACGAGCGTGAGCCAGCCGCCCGCCTCGAACTTGATGATCGTGGTCGCGACCAGGATGCTCGTGGTGAGCGCGAGGCCGACGCCGTTCACGGCGAGGCGCCGCCACCAGTAACGCTCCGTCGACCGCTCCTGCCACCAGTGCACGCACATCCCGAGCTGCGACAGCGAGAAGGTCAGAAAGACGTTGATGCTGTAGAGCACGACGAGCAGTCGCACGGTGCCCTCGGTGTAGAGCAGGACCGCGAGCGCCGCGCCGCCCATGAGCACGATGCCGTTCTTCGTCACCAGGCGATCGCTCAGCTGATAGAAGCGGTGCGGGACCCACGAGTCGAGGGCCATGTTGGCGAGGACGCGCGGGCCGTCGAGGAAGCCGGCTTGCGCGGCGACGAAGAGCAAGGCGCCTTCGCTGACGAGCGAGAAGAGCAAGAAGCCCTGCCCGACGTGCAACCCGCCGATCGTCCACCCGCCGGCGACCTGGTCGATCAGCGTCGCGTTCAGCGTCCGCCCGGGCTGATGCTCGATGTGCAGCAAGAGATACGCGAGCAGGATGCCGCCGGCGGTGAACGCGAGCGAGGTCGCCATGTAGATCATCGTGCGCTTGCCGGTCTGGACCTTCGGCTCGCGCAGGATCTGCAGGCCGTTGGAGACCGCCTCGATGCCGGTGTAGGTGCCGCCGCCCATGCTGTAGGCGCGCAGGAAGGCGATCGCGACGGCGGCGAAGCCGAGGCGGCCGATCTCGCCGCGGGTCTCGTGGACGGCGCTGGTGACGAGCGGTGGCAGGGCGTGGGCGTTTCCGACGATGGCGAGGACGATCACGAGCGCGTGCGTGATCAGGAAGCCGATGAAGATCGGCACCAGCACGACCACCGACTCCTTCACGCCGCGCAGGTTGAGCAGGATGAGCGCGCCGACGGCGAGGACGATGGTCACGAGCTTCCACGCATGCGCGCCTGGCGGCAGGAAGCTGAAGATCGCGTCGGCGCCGCTCGCGATCGAGATCGCGATCGTCAGCACGTAGTCGAAGACCAGCGCGCAACCCGAGACCACGCCCGGGAGCGGACCGAGGAGCTTGCTCGCGACCAGGTAGCCGCCGCCGCCGCTCGGGAAGAGCTCGATGATCTGCGAGTAGCTGGTCGAGATGATGAAGACGGTGAGCGCGGTCGCGAGGACGAGGAAGAGCGCGAGAAAGCGCTCGTTGCCGAGTGCGAGGTACGCTTCCTCCGGGCCGTAGCACGACGACGAGAGACCGTCGGCGCCGAGACCGACCCAGGCGAGAAACGCGATCAGCGAGACGCTGTGGAAGATCCCCGGCGCGAGGGGATCCTTGGCGTCGCCGATGAGCACGCGTGCGACGCGACCGCGCATGTGCTGCGGCCTCTCGAGTGGTCGCGGCTTGTGATTCGGCGGGGAAGTCTTGAGAGTCGCCATCGCGACGGCAGATGCCGTTCGCGGACGCTAAAGTGAACAAGTGAAAAATGCAAATTTCAACCTCACTGCATTTTGCAATCCGGCGGCGTCATGGATGCGCGTAGCGCAAGCCGAGTTCATGCGAGTTTCCGCGCGCTTGACCGGCTTCGCGCGGTCGCTCTATCTTCGCGCCGCTCTCGCGGCCACGCGGCAGAAAGCAGCAGACGCTCACGCGGAAACCGTTCAGGAGGTCGCCCCGTGAGGTCACGAAAGGAACACGCCATGACGGCACCAGCACGGCAACCCGCGGACCTCGTCCGCACGCTCAGGGCACGGGCGCGGGAGATCCGCGAGAAGACCGTCCGCCTCGGGACCCTGTCGGGCTCGACGCACTTCGGCGGCTCGCTCTCGATGGTCGACATCCTGGTCGTCCTCTACTTCCACGTGATGCGGATCGATCCGAAGCGTCCCGACTGGGAGGACCGCGACCGTTTCGTGCTGTCGAAAGGTCACGGCGCGACCAGCTACGCGCCGGTGCTCTCGACCGCCGGCTTCTTCCCGGAGAGCAAGATGGACAACATCAACCATCTCGGCAGCGCCTTCGGGATGCACATCGACATGCGGAAGATCCCCGGCGTCGACATGAGCACGGGCTCTCTCGGGCACGGCCTGCCGGTCACGGTGGGGATGGCGCTCGGCGACCGGGTTGCGAAGAAGAATCGCCGCGTCTTCTGTCTCATGGGCGACGCCGAGCAGAACGAGGGCTCGGTGTGGGAGGCGGCGATGGCGGCGGGTCACTTCAAGCTCGGCCGCCTGTGCGCGATCGTCGATCGCAACCGTTACAGCTCGGAGGGCGACACCGAGGAGATCATGGCGATCGAGCCGCTGCACGAGAAGTATGCGGCGTTCGGCTTCGACGTGCGTCGCCTCGACGGACACGACATCGCTGCCCTCCTCGACGCCTTCGCGTCGATGCCGGATGCCGATCACACCAAGCCGACTGCGATCATCGCCGACACCGTCAAAGGCAAAGGCGTCTCGTTCATGGAGACCGGCGCGACCTGGCACTACGGAGCGCTCAGCGAGGAAGACGAGGCCCGGGCGCTCGCCGAGATCCGCGGCGACAGGAAGGAATCCTGAGATGCCTTACGGTACGACCTACAACGTCGACACGCTCGAGCTGCTGACGAGCTACGAGAGCTACGGCCGCGTCCTGGTCGAGCTCGGCGAGGCGCATCCCGAGGTCGTCGTGCTCACCGCCGATCTGTCACGATCGACGCGCGCGGGCGACTTCTTCAAGGCGTTCCCGGAACGCTCGTTCAACATGGGGATCGCCGAGCAGAATATGCTCGGCACCGCGGCCGGCCTCGCCGCATCGGGCTTCCTCCCGTACGTGATCAACATCGCGACCTTCCAGACCATGCGCTCGTTCGAGCAGATCCGCAGCGACTTCGGCTATCCGAGGCTGAAGGGCGTGATGATGTCGATCTGGCCCGGGCTCTCGGGCGGCTACGTCGGCGCGACCCACCACGCGATCGAGGACATGGCCTTGATGCGGCTCATCCCGAACATGGCGGTGATCGCGCCTGCCAACTCGGAGGACACCGCGGCCGCGACGCGCGCCTCGTACGAGTATGACGGTCCCGTCTACATCCGGATCGCGAGCGGCATGGATCCGAGCGGGAACGAAGGCAACGCGTTTCAGCTCGGGCGCATGGCGGAGACCCACGCCGGCACCGACCTGACGGTGATCGCGTGCGGACCGCAGATCACCGAGGCGAACCGCGCCGCGCGCCGGCTCGAGGAGAGCGGCATCAAGGCGCGCGTGCTCTACTGCCACACCGTGAAGCCGCTCGACCGTGACGCCATCCTCGCGGCGGCCCGCGAGACCGGCGCGATCGTCACCGTGGAGGACCACTCGATCATCGGCGGGCTCGGCAGCGCGGTCGCGGAGACGCTGGCGGAGGCCGGTAGCGGCGTCAAGCTCCAGCGCCTCGGCGTACCCGACGTCTACGCGCCGATCGGCTATGCGCCGGAGCTCTACGCGCATTTCGGGCTCGACGCCGACGGCATCGAGCGCGCCGTCCGCGCGCTCGGCTGACCTCGGCGCGCGTCCGCGACGTCAGGCGACGTCGGGCGCCGGGTAGTTCTTCAGCAGGTGATTGATCAGATCGGCCGCCGTCACCAGGCCGACGAGCCGGCCTTCGCGGGTGACCGGCAGGTGACGGAGCAGCGCGTTCCGCATCACGCCGATCGCCTCGTCGGCGGTGGCGAACTCGTCGATCGAGATCGGCTCGGCGCTCATCACGTCGCGGGCGAGGCGGTTGTCGAGACGGTCGCCGTCGTGGAGTAGGTTCACGACGTCGCTCAGGCTGACGATCCCGACCAGGCGGTGATCCTCGTCGGTGATCGGGATCGCACCGATCGCATGTACCGAGATCTCGCGGGCGACGTCGACGAGCAGATCGTCGGGGCGCGCGGTGATCAGGTGGCCGCTCATGATCTCTCGCACGTGCGCCTGCATCAACTCACCTGCCCGCTGCGACATGGCGGGACGGTACGAGATGGCCTGGTCGTTCGCAAGTAGGGCGCGGCCATGTCGAACGCACGGCGGCAAAACGGGAGCGCGAGCAACCGCCAGGTATATATCGAGAGTATCTAAAGGGTTCAGTGACTTTGTCATTGACACTCGTCGTCGCAGCTACCGACAATCCTGCGCTCTCATGATTGCCCTCCTCGCCGCGGTCAGCCTTCCCTACGTTCGGCAGAATATTCTTCGAATCGTGCTCACCCTGGTCGGCGTCGTCATCGGGGTCCAGGGCATGGTCGCGATGAGCGCGCTCAACACGTCGATCGTGCGGAGCTTCGAGGATGGCGTCACGACCATTGCCGGCAACGCGGCGTTGCAGATCAGTGGCCCGGAGTCGGGCATTCCGGAGTCGCTGGTACGCGAGGCCGAGGAGGTGGCCGGCGTCGAGAGCGCGACCGCGCTCATTCAGAGCTCGTTCACGACGGGCGACGCGCCGTACGAGCGCGTCGCCGTCTTCGGCGTCGACCTTCTCGGCACGGTCGGGACGCGCAGTCCGCAGTTTCCCCGCGAGCACGTCCACATCGCCGACGAGCTCGAGTTCCTGAACGCTCGCGACTCGATCGCCCTCGCGCAGCCGCTGCTCGATCGCTTGCACCTCGGGATCGGGCAGACGCTCCGGCTCGCGACGCCGTCAGGGCCCCGGACCTTCACCGTCCGCGGGACGCTCGACTCGGTCGGGCCGGCGAAGCTTTTCGACGGGGCCGTCGGTCTCGTCGACCTGGGGACTGCGCAGACGCTGATCCTCGCACCATCGCTGGTACAGACGATCTACGTCGTGGTCCGTCCGGGCGAGCAGGTCGAGGCAGTCGCCGATCGGCTGCGCGCGACGATCGGCACCCGCGCCCGGGTGGAGCGGAGCGACGTGCGAGGGCGGCAGGTCGACGCCATCCTCAGCTCGCTCCGGGTCGCTCTCGCGCTCGCCAGCTTGATCACGATGATCGTGGCGTACTTCATCATCTCCCAGACCGTCACGATGTCGGTCGAGCAGCGCCGTCGCGACATCGCCGTGGCGCGCGTGCTGGGATTCACGAAGCGGTCGGTTGCCGCCGTCGTCCTCGTCGAGTCGTTGCTTCTCGGGGCGCTCGGGTCCGCGCTCGGGGTCGCGGCGGGCTACGCTTTGGCGCGCGGGTCGCTCGCGACGGCGGTTGCCGGGGTCAGCGACGCCTACCTGCCACTCGGCACGACGGAGCTGCATCTGGCGCTCGTCCCGACGCTCGTCGCGGCGCTTTTCGGCCTCGGCACCTGCGTCCTCGCCGGCCTCGTCCCCGCTTCGCGCGCCGCGACCCAGCCGCCCGCGGAAGTCCTGCGCGCGGCGTCCGGCGTCTCGACCGATGGCGGGCTCCGGCGACGCACCCTTGCGGGTATCGCGGTGCTGGTCGTGAGCCTCCTCGCGCTCCGCACGGAGCTCCACCTCGATTCCTCGGAGGCGAAGACGGCGTGGATCATGCTCGGCCACACCACGCTGATCGTCGCGGTCGCCTTGCTGTCACCGGCCTTCGTTCAGCTGTGGTCGCGGCTCGTCAGCCCGCTCGGCAACCGCGGCGCGTTGGCACTCCGCCTCGGGGTCGACTTCTTCGCCCGACGACCCCGCCGCGCCGCCGCCAACGTGTGCGCGATCATGGTCGGCTACGCGTTGGTCATCGTGAACGGCTCGGCGATCGTCAGCCTCGAGAACGCGATGACCGAGTGGTTCTCCCACGTGTTCAACGCCGATCTGCTGGTCATGACCCCGCTCGGCCTCGGCGGCGCGCCCCTCGACGACGGACTGGCAAGGCGCATCGCCGACGTCCAGGGCGTCGCGAGCGTCGAGCGCCATCGCAAAGGCCCGGGGGTCTACGATGGCCACCCGATCGTGATGACGACGTTCGACCGGCGCAGGCGTCCCGATCGCGAGCCCCTTCTCGTCTTGCGGGCCATGCCCGGCGCGTACGACGCCGCCGAGAACGCGCAGGCGGTCTTCGTCAGCGACAGCTTCACGTTCCGCTACGGCAAGGATCTCGGCGATCATCTGCAGCTCGACACCGCGTTCGGACGACGTGACTTCGCGATCGCCGCCGTCATCCGCGACTACGCCTTCGACCTCGGCACGATTCTCGTCGACGGCGACGTGTATCGCCGGCTCTGGCAAGACACCCACCTCACCAACTTGAACCTCTGGCTCGCGCCCGGCGCCGACCTCACGCGGGTGCGCGCAAGCGTCGAGGCGCTCGTCGGCGACGATCCGCACATCTCGGTCATGAGCAACCGTGAGCTGCGGGTCGAGATGGCGCGCATCATCGAGCGCCTGCTCGCCGTGCTCGGCTCGGTGCAGGTCTTCACCTGTGCGATCGCGATCTTCGGTGTGGTGAACTTCTTGTTGGCCACAGTCGTCGATCGCCGCCGCGAGATCGCGCTCCTTCGCAGTGTTGGGCTCGCCCGCTCGCAGGTCCGCCAGGCGATCGTCGTCGAGGCAGCGCTCCTCGGCTGCGCCGGCATCTCGCTCGGCATCGTCGCCGGATTTCCGAGCGCGCTGCTTTTCGTGACGCATTCCCTGCGCACGATGACGGGCTGGTCGCTCGGCTTCCGCTTCCCGCTGGCGTACGTGGCGCTCACCGGCGCTCTGGTCGTGCTTGCCGCCACAGTCGCCGGGTACATCCCGGCTAGACGTATCGCGGCGACCAACGTTCTCGCGGGGCTGCGTACGGAGTGACGATGCACGAGATCCTGATTCGCCTCGAGCACGTCGACAAAGCATTCGAGACCGGCGCCGCCCGCGTTCACGCGCTCGACGACGTGACGCTCGCGATCTCGCGCGGCGAGCTCGTCGCCGTGACCGGGCCGAGCGGATCGGGCAAGAGCACTCTGCTGAACGTGATCGCCGGCCTCGATACGCCCACCGCCGGCGAGATCACGATCGCCGGTACACGCATCTCCGAGATGAGCGACGATCAGCTGACCATCTTCCGGCGCCGCCACGTCGGCATCATTTTCCAGTTCTTCAATCTGCTGCCGACGCTGACCGCCGCCGAGAACGTCGCGCTGCCGCTCCGTGCCGATCGCATCGCCCGGGCGGAGATCGCCGTGCGCGTCGACCGCGCGCTGCGGCTCGTCGACGTGCAGAACCGCGCGCAGCACCGACCCGGCGAGCTCTCGGGGGGCGAGATGCAGCGGGTCGCGATCGCGCGCGCGCTCGTCATCGATCCGGTCCTGCTTCTTGCGGACGAGCCGACCGGCAACCTCGATTCGAAGCGCGGCCAAGACATCCTGGAGCTGATCAAGGCGACGAGCGAGCGGACCGGCCTCACCGTCGTGCTGGTCACGCACGACCTGCGCGCGGCCGCGTACGGCGACCGCATGATCACGCTGCGCGACGGCCGCGTCGTCGACGAGGTCACGCCCAACGACGTGGCCGCCGCCGACCCGACGGAGGCCTGAGGCCGCGCCCGCCGCGCTATCGTCAAGACGTCGATCTTCGCCCGACTGCGACGCGCGTCGACGCCGCCGAGAAATCCAATTGACAGCACTCCTCGGACGGACCTAAGGTCTGCCGTCCTTGTTCTCACCTGTGTCGGGGCGACTGAAGTCGGATCACCGCGGCGGTCGAAGTCAGGACCGCGCAACATAGCAAGCTGCCCCCTATGGCGTTCGACAT
>JBGPIT010000122.1:0-12032 GCA_041485125.1 Binatia bacterium
CTCGACAACGTCGGCATGCAGTACGGTTTGAAGGCGCTTGCGGCGGGTACCATCTCGGCGGAGGAGTTTACCCTACTCAACGAGAACGTCGGCAGCTACTCTGCCGATCTCATCTACCGGCCGCAGCGCGTGGAGGCGTCACTGAGCACTCTCCACACGGTCTATTCGGCCGGTATCGTCTCCGACGGCCACCAGCTCGCCAAGGCCGCGATCATCGATCTCAAAGGCCAGGAGGGCTCGGTCGACATTCACTTGAACTGGCGCGCGTTGGAGGTCCGCAGTCGCCTCGACAAGGCGAACGGCAATCACAACGGCCACGTGATCTGGGCATCGGGCCCCGGCATCACGCCCGGCGCGGCCCTCCTCAAGAAGTCGTTCCTGACGATGGACGAGTGGCTGCACAACGTCGAGCTCGACAGCAGCAACAATCCGATCCAGACCAAGATCGCCGACGGGAAGCCCGCCGCGGCGCACGACTTCTGTATCAACAGCAATGGCTCGACCGACGCGCAGGTCGCCGCCGAGCTCGCAGGCGGGCTCACCGACCCGTCGTGCCCGGTGAAGTTCGAGATGTCCCCGCACCAGGTCGCGGGCGGTCCGCAAAGCGAGGACGTCTTCAAGTGTCAGCTGAAGCCGCTCGACTTCGGCAGCCCGGACTACAACGGGGTGGTCTTCGACGCCGGCCAGCAGGCCCGTATGGCCGCCGTGTTCCCGGGCGGTGTCTGCGACTGGACGCTGCCCGGCGTCGGCCAGGTGCCGTCGGACGGCGGCTCGACCTTCAAGAACGGTCCGGGCGGCGAGCCGCTCGGCGACGCGCCCCAGTCGATGCTCGTCCCGCCCGTCTGCGGTGACGGCGACGTCATCGGCGAGCCCTGCGACGACGGCAACACCATGAGCGGCGACGGCTGCTCCTCCACCTGTACCGTCGAGACCGGCTTCGCCTGCGACGGCAGTCCGTCGACGTGCAGCCCGATCTGCGGTGACGGTCTCGTCCTCGGCGGGGAAGGCTGCGACGACGGCAACACCATGGGTAGCGACGGTTGCTCGGCGACGTGCACCGTCGAGACCGGCTTCAGCTGCGTCGGCAGCCCGTCGGTCTGCAGCGGCATCTGCGGCGACGGTCTGATCCGCGGCGCCGAGACCTGCGACGACGGCAACACCAGCGCGAGCGACGGTTGCTCGGCGACCTGCGCCGTCGAGGCCGGCTACATCTGCACGGGAGCGCCGTCGAGCTGCTCACCGATTTGCGGCGACGGGTTGGTCCGCGGCGGCGAGCCCTGCGACGACGGAAACCTGACCAACGGCGACGGCTGCTCGTCGACCTGCACCGTCGAGACCGGGTTCAGCTGCACCGGCGATCCCTCGGTCTGCAGCGGGATCTGCGGCGACGGTCTGATTCGCGGCGCCGAGGAGTGCGACGATGCGGCGGCAAACGGGACGCTCCCGAGCTGCTGCTCGGCGACGTGCGGCTTCAAGTCGAGCGGCACGACGTGTGACGACGGCAATGCCTGCACGACGGCCGACACCTGCAACGGCGCCAACAGCTGCGTCGGCGGACCGCCGCCCAACTGCAACGACGGCAACCCCTGCACCGCCGACTCGTGCAATCCGGGGAGCGGCTGCATCAACGACGCGCCGGCGAAAAACGGCTTCGCCTGCAACGACGGCGACGTCTGCACGCAAGGTGATGCGTGCTCCGGCGGCGTCTGTGCGGGAACCGAGGGCGCGGATTCCGACGGTGACGGCTACTGCGACGATTCGGAAACGTCCGCCGGTTGCAATCCGAACGACGCTGCCGAGATCCCGCCGCAGTCGACGACCTTCGGGGGCTCGCCCGTCGGCGGCGCCGGCAACTTGCTCGTGACCTTCCTGACGCCCACGAACAAGAAGGTCTTGGTCGCGAGCGATCCGAGCTGCGCGACCGCCGGGGTGTGCGCCCCGAGCGGCTTCTGCACGTCGGGCAAGATCGCCGACGCGTGCACCACCGACGCCGACTGCAACCAGCCGGCCAACACCTGCCGCGTCGTCGCCAACTACGCCGCGGCGGCGGATCTCGCGGTGCGGAAGCCGTTCAACTTGAATCGGCAGCCGATCTCGAGCTTCGAGCCGCTCACACCGGGCTGCTCGCGCAAGATCGACCTCACGCTCGACGCCGCACGGAAGTCGAACGTGCTCAAGATCAACGTGACCGGCTCGGTCGGCGGTCGCGTGCGGCGGGATTCGGATACCTTCAAGTATCGTTGATCCTCCTGGGCCGGGGAGGGACGGGCGTGCGCCTGTCCCTCCCTCGATCCCGCCCAGGCGCGGTCTCGGCAGCGAGACAGTCGTGCCGCGGCGAACACGGCCGTCGGGCTGGTCACGAGCCGACGAGCCCCGCGGCGCGCGATCAACGACCGCGGCTCCTCACCGCCGGCCCGCGCGGGGCGCGGGCTCACGTCGATGGCCCGCGGCCCGGGCGGCGATGAACCGCACCGACCCGCCGACGTCGAGCCGCGATGTGTCGACGTGATAGCGCGCTCGCCGGTAGAGCGGTGCACGCCGTGCGAGTAGGCGGCGCAGCTCCGCTTTGGCGGCGGGGCGGCCGGCCATCGGACGCGGGTCGCCTTGCGCGATGACGCGATTCCAGTGCGCGTCGGCGCTGGCGTGGAGCCACACCGTCGTGGTGTGCTGCTCGAGGAGCATCCACGCTTCCGCGTTCTCGACGATGCCACCGCCGGTGGCGAGCACCGCGGTGACGTTGCGGGCGAGAAAGCGGCGCAGCGCGGTCACCTCGATCCGGCGAAAGTAGGTCTCGCCGTGAATCGCGAAGATCTCCGGCAGCGAGAGCCCGGCCTCGGACTCGACGAGCCGGTCGAGCTCCGCGAGCTCGACGCCGAGGCGTGTCGCGAGCTGCTTGCCGATCGTGCTCTTGCCGGCGCCGCGGACGCCCAAGAGGGCGATCACGCGCGCGCCGTCGACGCCGGTGTCGCGCTCCGCCTCGGCGAGGAGCTGCGCAGCGGTGGTGCCGAGCTCGCGCGCGAGCCGCGCGAGGCGGACGATCGAGATGTTGGCGCGACCGGCCTGGAGCTCGGTCATGAAGCGCGACGAGAGGCCCGCGCGCGTCGCGATCTCACCGACCGAGAGTCCGCGGGCCTCGCGCAGCGCGCGGATCGAGGCGCCGAGCCGTGGCAGGAGCTGGTCCATGAGGAGCAGAGATATAGTGCCATCATGGCGCACCAGTCAAGCACAATAAAGCTTGACGAGGCATATCGCCGAGAGTAGAGACGCGCGTATGCCGGCGATCAGCTTCGAGGCCCATCCGTCGCGCTACCGCCATTGGCAGCTCGACGTGCGCGGCGCGGTCGCGACGTTGGTGATGCAGGTCGCCGAGGACGGCGGACTCGTCCCCGGCTACGCGCTCAAGCTCAACTCCTACGACCTCGGCGTCGACATCGAGCTCGCCGACGCCATCCAGCGCCTGCGCTTCTCGCATCCGGCGGTGCGAGCCCTGATAGTCACCTCGCTCCGCGACCGGATGTTCTGCGCCGGTGCCAACATCTTCATGCTCGGCCAGAGCTCGCATCCCTTCAAGGTGAACTTCTGCAAGTTCACCAACGAGACCCGGCTCTACCTCGAGGAGATGAGCCGCGAGTCGCGGATCGCGACGGTCTGCGCCTTGACCGGCACGGCCTCGGGCGGCGGCTACGAGCTCGCGCTCGCGTGCGACGAGATCCTGCTCGTCGACGACGGCTCGTCGGCGGTGTCGTTGCCGGAGGTCGCGCTGCTCGGCGTCCTGCCCGGCACGGGCGGCCTCACGCGCGTCGTCGACAAGCGCAAGGTGCGGCGCGATCAGGCCGACTTCTTCGCGATGACGGCGGAGGGCATCCGCGGCAAGCGCGCGGTCGAGTGGAAGCTCGTCGACGAGGTGATCCCCCGTTCGCGCTTCGAGAGCCGGGTCCGCGAGCGTGCCGCGGCATTGGCCGAGCGGAGCGATCGTCCCGCCGCCGCGGAGGGGGTCGAGCTCACGCCGCTCGCGCGCACCGACACCACCGACGCCGTCGCGTACCGTCACGTCTCGCTCGCGATCGACCGGGCACGGCGCGTCGCGACGCTCACCCTGCGGGCGCCGATCGAGGCGCAGCCGACCGATCCCGCGGGCTTCCTCCGCGCCGGCGCGAGTGCCTGGGCAATCGCTGCGTGGCGGGAGCTCGACGACGCGATCCTCCACCTCCGCGCCAACGAGCCGGAGATCGGCGTCGTGCTCTTGCGGACCGTAGGCGATCCGCAGGCGGTCCTTCAAGTCGACGATGCGGTCGCGCGCCACCGCGAGCACTGGCTGGTACGCGAGATCCTGCTCCTGCAGCGGCGTGTCCTGAAACGCATCGACGTCACGGCGCGGACGTTCTTCGCGCTGATCACACCCAGCTCGGCGTTCGCCGGATCGCTTTTCGAGCTCGCCCTCGCCGCCGACCGCTCGTACATGCTCGCCCAACGTGAGACGGCCGGCTCAGACGGCGCGATCGTTGCGCTCTCGCCGTTGAACGCCGGACTTCTGCCGATGGGCTCCGGCCTGTCGCGGCTCGCGGCACGGTTCGGCGGTGACGACGACGATCGCGTCGCGGCGCTGCTCGCACGTGGCGGTACGTTCGCCGCGGAAGAAGCCCTCGCCGCCGGTCTCGTGACGTTCGCGCCCGACGAGCTCGACTGGGACGACGAGCTGCGCCTGGCGATCGAAGAGCGCACCGCGGCGAACCCCGACGCGCTCACCGGTATGGAGGCGAACCTCCGCTTCGTCGGTCCCGAGACGCTCGAGACCAAGATCTTCGGCCGGCTCTCGGCCTGGCAGAACTGGATCTTCACCCGTCCGAACTCGACCGGCGAGAAGGGCGCACTCACCCTCTACGGCAAGGCCGGGCGGCGGCCCGAGTTCGACCGGCGGCGGACCTGAAAGGACGGCACCACCAATGAGCCACGTCTCCCTCGACGCGAAGATTCCGAACAACGTCGACCTCGCGTCCGACAAGCGCCTGCAACGCGCGCTCGAGCAGTGGCAGCCGGGCTTCCTCGACTGGTGGCGCGAGATGGGTCCCGACGGCTTCCAGACCAGCGACGTCTATCTGCGCACCGCGATTGCCGTCGGCTCGGAAGGCTGGGCGCACTTCGACCACGTGCGGATGCCGGACTATCGCTGGGGCATCTTCCTCGCCGACCGCGAGCCCGACCGCCGGATCGGCTTCGGCGACCACGTCGGCGAGCCGGTCTGGAACGAGGTCCCGGGCGAGCACCGCAACGCGCTCCGGCGTCTCATCGTCACCCAGGGCGACACCGAGCCGGCCTCGGTCGAGCAGCAACGGTGCCTCGGCCGGAGCTGCCCGTCACTCTACGATCTGCGCAACCTCTTGCAGGTGAACGTCGAGGAAGGCCGGCACCTGTGGGCGATGGTGTATCTCCTGCACACCTACTTCGGCCGGGACGGACGCGAGGAGGCGGAGATGCTGCTGCAGCGCCGCTCGGGCGACGCCGACAAGCCGCGCATCCTCCAGGCCTTCAACGAGCCGATCGAGGATTGGCTCTCGTTCATGATGTTCACCACCTTCACCGATCGCGACGGCAAGTATCAGCTGCTCTCGCTCGCCGAATCCGCCTTCGATCCGCTCGCGCGCACCTGCCGCTTCATGCTGACCGAAGAGGCGCACCACATGTTCGTCGGTCAGACCGGCGTCGCCCGCATCGCCCAGCGCACCGCCGAGCTGGTACGCGAAGGGAAGGACCCACGGGCCGCCGGCGCGATCCCGTTCGACATGCTGCAGCGCTATCTCAACTTCTGGTACACGGTCTCGCTCGACCTCTTCGGCTCCGAGGTCTCCACCAACGGCGCGACCTACTTTGGCGGCGGCTTGAAAGGGCGGCCGAAGGAGGAGCGCTACGCCGACCACGTGCTGCTCGAGGGCGCGACGCGCGTCGAGCTCTTCGAGGACGGGCAGGTCGTCGAGCGCGAGGTCGCGCCGCGCCTGGCGGTCAACCTCGAGGTGCGGAACGCCTACGTCGACGATTGCCAGGCCGCCGTCGACAAGTGGAACCGACTGGTCGCCGACCTCGGCGTCACGTTCCGCCTGCCGTCGCAGCGGTTCAATCGGCGCGTCGGCACTTTCGCCGCCGGTTGCTTCGATCCCGACGGACGGCGCATCAGCGAGACCGAGTTTCGCCGGCGTGAGGCCGAGCTCCTGCCGACCAACGCCGACGACGCTTACGTGCGGAGCCTGATGGCGCATCCCGTGACGGCGCCCGGCGCGTTCGCCAACTGGATCGCGCCGCCGGCGCGCGGCATCAACGCGCAGCCGGTCGACTTCGAGTACGTGCGGCTCAACGAAGCCTGAGCCGCCGTTCTGCTCGTGCGCGTCGCGCCGCGGCGCTCACGTGCTGGGGCTGCGCCGCGCCTCCATGTCGCGCAGTCGAAAGCGCTGGATCTTGCCGGTCGCGGTTCGCGGGAGCTCGGCGAGGAACTCGATCGCGCGCGGATACTTGTACGCGGCGAGGTGCTGCTTCACGAACGCCTTCAGCGCGTCGCGCATCGCCGCGTCGCCGGCGCGACCGGGCTCGAGGACGACGAAGGCCTTCGTCTTGGTGAGACCGTCGTCGTCGGTGACGCCGATCACCGCGGCCTCGAGCACGTCGGGATGCTCGACCAAGACCGCCTCGATCTCGAACGGCGAGACGTAGATGCCGCTCACCTTCAGCATGTCGTCGCTGCGACCGGCGTAACTGTAGTAGCCGTCGGCGTCGCAGCTGTATTTGTCGCCCGTCCGCACCCACTCGCCTTGGAACGTCGCGCGGGAGCGCTCGCGGTTGCCCCAGTACATCACCGCGGCCGACGGTCCGCGCACGTGGAGCTCACCGAGCTCACCGGGCGCGACCGGGCGACCGGCGTCGTCGCGGAGCTCGACCGTATAGCCGCCGACGGGCTTCCCCGTCGTGCCGTAGCGGACCGCGCCGGGCCGATTCGAGAGAAAGACGTGGAGCATCTCGGTCGAGCCGAGGCCGTCAACGACGTCACAGCTGAAATGGCCGGCAACCCGCTTCGCGATCTCGGCCGGCATTGCCTCGCCCGCCGACGAGCAGAGGCGGAGGCCGACGTCGGTTGCGGGCGGCAGATTCGGCGACGCGAGCATCGCCGCGTATCCCGTCGGCGCGCCGCAGAGGACCGTGGGGCGGTGCGCGAGCAGTCGCGCGAACACCGCGTCGGGCGTCGGACGCTCCGCCATCAGCACGACCTTCGCGCCGACGCTCAGCGGCAGGCTGAGCGCATTGCCGAGGCCGTAGGCGAAAAAGAGCTTGGCGACCGAGAAGACGGTGTCGCCCGCGCTGATCCCGAGCACCGCGCGACCGTAGAGCATCGCGGTCCAGTAGGGATTCGCATGCGTGTGCACGACGGCCTTCGGCCGGCCGGTCGATCCCGACGAGTAGAGCCAGAACGCCAGGTCGTCGCGGCGCGTGCTCGCCGCCGACGCGCGCGGGCGCGCGCCGTCAAGCAGCTCGGCCAGCGCGACGGCGCCGGCGGGGAGGGCGCCGTCGGGACGCGACACGACGACGTGGCGCGCCTCGTGCGTCGCGTGCGCCATCGCTGCTTGGAGCGTGTCGAGCAGCGGCGGGGAAGTGAAGACTGCTTGGGAGCGGCTGTCCTCGAGCAGGAAGGCGTAGTCGTCGGCCGAGAGCAGCGTGTTCACCGCGACAGGCACGACACCGGCGAAGAGCGCGCCGAGGAACGTCACCGGCCAGTCGGCGCAGTCGTGCATGGCGAGCAGGACGCGCTCCTCGCGCCGGACGCCGAGCGTGGCGAGCGCGGCGGCGACGCGTCGAATGCGGTCCTCGAGCTCGCCGTACGGGAGCTGCTCGTGATCGTCGACGTAAGCGATCGCGTCGGGGCGTTCGGCGTTCGCGTCGAGCAAGAAGGCGGCGAAGTTGAAGCGTTCCGGAGGCGGCGAGACGCCGGCATCGCTCATGCCGGCGTGCATAGCGCATCCGTTCGGGGAGGGGGAGCGGGCGCGCCCGTGCGGCGGCTGCCGCTGCTAGAGCACGCGCGCGAGGCGATCGGCGACGAGCGTGCGGTCGCCCTTGGCGGCCTGCCGGAAGCGTCGCGGCGAGATGCCCGCGGCGCGATGGAACGTGCGGACGAAGTTCGAGAGATCGCCGAAGCCGACGTCGTAGGCGACGTCGGTGATCGACGTGTTGTCGTCGGCGAGCAGACGCGCCGCGTGGCGCAAGCGGGAGCGGACCAGGTACTGATGCGGGGTCACGCCGAGCACCTTCGCGAAGAGCCGCAGGAAGTGGAACGGGCTGAGCCCGACCTCGCGCGCGGCGCTCTCGAGGTCGATCGGCCGGTGCGAGTTGGCGTCGATCCAGAGGGCGGCTTCGACGGCGCGGCGGCGGTCGCGGCTCGCCGACTCACGCGCCGATCGCTTGCGGCCGGACACGACCTCGACGAAGCGCGCCACCAACGAGAGGCCGACCTCGTCGAGACCGACGGCGCTCCGGCCCTCGGCGGCCGCTTGCGCGAGCTCGCCGAGCACCATCAGCTCGGGGAGCGGCGGCACTCCGCCGGTGCGCCAGATCTCCGCGCGGTCGCTGATCGTCTCGATCAGCTCCGGCGCCAGACGAAAGGAGAGACACTCGTCGCCGAGCCGGTGGTCGTGCGTGCAGACGTACTCGTCTCCCGGATGGCCGACGAGGAGCGAGCCGGCGACCAGCTCGAACGATGTCCCGCCCACGCGATACCCGAAGGTGCCCCGTCGCACGTAGGAGACGGAGTGGCTGCCGTGGACCTCTACGAACGGCGCCGTGACGGTGCCGGCGTCGCACCGGTAGTCGACCACCGAGACCGATCCGGACCGCAAGATCGTCGTCGCAACCATCGCCGAGCGAGCATACCCGCGACGGTGCGCCCAGCCAACGAAGATGCGCGGTCGGCGAGAGATGCACGCTTGACGCTGCGGAAGCGCGTCGGGTACGACCGAGGTCCCCCTGATGTTCGACGCCGTTCTCAGTTGGTATCGCGAGCCCCTGTTTCTGCTCTTTCCCGTCGCGATCGTCGTGATCTCGGCCGCCGCCTTCATGGCCTTCGCGGTGCCGCTCACGTGGATCGCCGCGCACGAGCCGGCGTGGGCGCGGCCGTACCGCATCCAGTCGCGGCCGCCGCGCGCGCAACAGCTGGTCGGTCCCTCGGTCAAGAGCTGGGCGATCAACAACGTCTGGATGCTCGTCGGGACGATCGCGGCGTGGCCGCTGCTGCGGCTCTCGAACGTCCACGCCGGACCGCTCCCGGTGTGGTGGGTCGTCGCGCTGCAGCTCGCGTTCTTCTTCTATCTCGACGACTTCCTCTACTACTGGTCGCATCGCGCGCTGCACACGCGCTGGCTCTACAAGCGCATCCACGGCTGGCACCACCGCATCGTCACGCCGTGGGCGATCACGGGGAACTACATGCACCCGCTCGAGCTGTCGCTGACGGGCGCGATCGCGATGGTCGGATCGGTTCTCGTCGGGGCGCACGTGGCGGTCGCCTGGTTGTGGTTCGTCTGGCGGCAGTGGGAAGCGGCCGAAGGACACTGCGGGTACGACTTCCCGTGGGCGCCGAGCCATTTCGTTCCGGGCAACGACGGCGCGCGCCATCACGACGCGCACCACGCCCGCGTGAAGGGCAACTATGCCGGCTTCACGCCGATCTGGGATCGCGTCTTCGGCACCTTCGTCCGCGGCTACGGGGACGACCTCGCCGACCGTCGCGCCGCCTAGCGCTTCGCCAGCTCGGCGGCGCGCCACAGGTACCAGCTCGCGACCGTGCGGTACGGTTGCCAGCGCGCGCCGCGCTTCTCGAGATCCTGGCGGGACGGCAGCTCGCGTTTCTTGAACGCGACCGCGAACCCCTTGCGGACGCCGTAGTCGTCGGCCGGCAGCACGTCGCCGCGGCCGAGGCGGAAGATGAGGAGCATCTCGACCGTCCAGCGCCCGATGCCGCGCACCTGCGTCAGGCGCTCGACGATCGCGGCGTCGTCCATCTGCTGCACGTCGGCGAAGGTCGGAACCTCGCCGGCTTTGGCCCGCCGTGCGAGATCGCGGAGTGCGAGGAGCTTCGGACGCGAGAGGCCGGCGCCGCGCAGCTTCTCGTCGGAGACGCGCAGGATCTGCTCGGCACTCGGCCCGTGATGGGCACGCGGGAAGAGCGCACACACCCGACCGTAGATCGTCGCGGCGGCCTTGCCGGTGAGCTGCTGGTAGACGATCGCTTCCGCGAGCGCGCCGAAGATGCTCGGCGTCCGCTTCAACTGCAGGCGGAACGGACCGACCTGGTCGATGAGGCGGGCGAGCGCCGTGTCGGACGCGCGCAGGTGCTCGACGGCGACGCGCGGATCGAAGCGCAGAGCGCCGTCGCCGTCGAAGAGCCCGGGGGTGCCGTTCGGCTGCGCGCCCTCGATTGCGAGCAGGCGGAGCTTCGTCGCGACCCCGCCGTTTGCGGAGAAGCCGCCGGCCTTGCCGCCCGCCGCGAGCACGCGATGGCACGGCACGACGAGCGCAAATGGATTCCGTCCGAGCGCTTGGCCGACCGCGCGTGCCGAGCCGGGCGCGCCGAGCCGCGCCGCGACCTCGCCGTAGGAGAGAGTCGCGCCGGCCGGGATCGTGCGCGCGACCTCGTATACGCGGCGGTGGAACGGCGGCACGTGCTCCATGTCGAGCGCGACCTTGGAGAGATCGGTCTGCTCGCCGTGCAGCAGCGCGGTGATCCCGTCGATCGAGCGTTGCACGTGCGCCGGCGGCGTCGTTTCACGGGCGCTGGGAAAACGGCGCGCCACGCGGGCGCGCGTGGCGCGTTCGCCGGCTTCCGGGAGCTGCACGCCGACGACGCCGTTCGTGCGCCAGGCGACGGCGCAGCGGCCGATCGGGGTGTCGAAGAGCGTGAATCCGTAGGTCGTCATGGTCGGCGGATCGTATTACCCGCCCGCGGTCGCGATACTTGGAGGATCTTGCGATGGGCCGATGACGCCGCTCGCTCGCCCGGGCAGACCGGCGAGCGGCGTCGCGTTCTGGCGCTATTCTACTGAGCGGGCGCCGGCGCCGGTGCGGGCTGCTTCTTGGCGTGGTGGTGGGTGGTGTGGTGCCGCTTCGTTGCGTGGTGCGTGGTTTTCGCCTTCTCGGTGCCTTCTTTCGGTGCGCTCTCGGGCTTCGGGGCCGCCTTGCCGCTCTCGGCTTCGGCGATGACCATCATCTCACCAGGCTTCACGGTATGGCTCAGCGCCGGGCCCGCGAGACCGCACAGAAGAACCGAAACTGACAACGCAATCACTCTCTTCATGTTGCCTCCCTTTGCGATACCGCTCCATGCGGCATCATTGTTGGTGGGCGCGAGGCGGGAGCATGGTGTCCACACGACAGCCCCACAAGTAACTCTCCTCAACCAACCGGGCGCACCAGCATTCACACCCGGCTTTCGACAGATTCATGAGCGCGGCGGCGATGGGTGAGACCGAGAGGATATGACCGCTGGTCGAACCGGGGCGATCAGGCCCCTCGCGATCACGGATGGCTGCATATGAGGGCGCAACTCTGTGATTCCCTGCGTACAAAGTCAAACGGGAGGGCTGGCGGTAGTGTGGCGTTGCGCCACGCTCGTGTCGCCATCGCGCGTCGACGCCACCATCCGGCGATGGCGTACGAGTCGTCAATCGAAGACTCTGAGGTGCCCTTGTGCCTGCAGAGCCTCCATGAACGGCGGGTCGTACGCGGCTTCCGGTGATTCGCGCACCATGCGATCGAGGGCGTGCGCGTCCTCGCCGATCAAGATCCGCCAGGCGTCGCGGCGGACGCCGTCCAGGATGACGGTCGCCGCCTGCGCCGCCGTCACCGGCGCGTTGTCGCGGAAGGTGAGCGCGAGCTGGTGCATTGCCGAGCGGATCTCGTCGTCGCTCATCTCCCCGACCGGGATACCGCGCTTCAGCAGCTGGTCGCGCACCTCGGCGACGTCGTGCGCGGACATCTGCGAGAGCTCCGGCTTCCCGAGGACC
>JBGPIT010000123.1:0-12011 GCA_041485125.1 Binatia bacterium
CTGAGGGTACTCCCGTTGGATCACGCACCACCCACGTCGGGGCTTTTCGGCAGCCTGCAACACCTGACCGACGGCGCCCGAGCGTTTCTGCGCGCGCCGCGGATAGTGTTATGCGGCGGACCCGTCATGAGGTTCCCCTTCCCGTCATGACCTGCGCGAGCTGCGGCAGGACCAACCGAGACGACTCGCGCTTCTGCGTCGGCTGCGGCACGGCGCTCGTCGCGCGCTGTCCGGCGTGCGGGCGTGAGGCGGAGTCGGACGCGCGCTTCTGCGGCGGGTGCGGCTCGCCCCTCGCCGCCGTGGCGCCCGCGGCGGCTGTACCGCCCGCCGCGCCGGTCAGCGAGCCCACCGTCGCGCGCAAGACCGTGACGATCGTCTTCGCCGACCTCGCCGGCTCGACCGCGCTACACGAGCGCCTCGATGCCGAGTCGGCGCGCGCGCTCATGGACCGCTACTATCGGACGTTGCACGCCGTCGTCGACGCGCACGGCGGGACGGTCGTGAAGCTGCTCGGCGACGGCGTCATGGTCGCGTTCGGGGTGCCGCGCGTGGCCGAGGACGACGCGATCCGCGCCGTGCGGGCGGCGGTCGGCATGCAGCAGGCCTTCCGGACGCTCGCCGACGGGCAAGCGGCGGCGCTCGGCGCGATGAGTCTCCGCGTCGCCGTGAACACCGGCGAGGTGGTGGTGAGCGGCGCGCACGACGACGTCGTCGGCGACCCGGTGAACGTCGCCGCCCGATTGCAGCAGGAGGCCCACGACGGGGACGTGCTAATCGGCGAAGCGACGCGCCGCTTGGTGAGCGACCTCGTGACGCTCGAGCTCTTCGGCTCGCTCACGCTCAAAGGTCGCAGCGAGACCGTCGCCGCGTATCGCGTCGTGTCGCTCGAACGCCCGGCGGGGGCGCCGGCGCTGGCCTTCGTGGGGCGCGACGACGAGCTGCGGCGGCTGACGGCCGTGTACGACGCGACGGTAGCGGCACGGGCAGCGCGGCTCGCGGTGATCCTCGGCTCGCCCGGCCTCGGAAAATCCCGCCTGGTCGGTGAGCTGGTGCGCCGGGTCGGCGACGACGCGACGGTGGTGAGCGCCCATTGCGACGCAACGGGCGGCGCGACCTTCGCTCCGCTCGCCGACGGCCTCCGCGCCCTCTTGCGGCTCGACGCCGCCGCCGACGGCGACATCGTGCGCGCGGCGATCGAGGATGGGATGGGGGCCGACGCTCCCGATCGGCCTCGTATCGCGGCGGGCGTGGCCGCGTTGCTGGCCGGGGCGCCCGCGGCCCCCGAAGAAACCTTCTTCGTGATCCGGCGTTTCTTGGCCGCGCTTGGCGCGGGGCAGCCGGTGGTGCTCGTGATCGACGACCTGCAAGGGGCCGAGCCGCTTCTGCTCGATCACATCGAGCATCTGGTGCAGAGGAGCACCGACGTGCCGCTGCTGGTGCTGGTGGCGGCCCGCCCCGAGCTGCGCGACGCCCGCTCGTCGCTCGCCGTGCTCGGCGGCGGCGTGACCGACGTCGTGACGCTCGCCGGCCTCGACGCCGGCGCCGCGACCCGCCTCGCCGCCAACGCGATCGGCGCCGACGAGCTGCCGGCCGCCGTCGCGGGTCGCGTGCTCGCGATCAGCGAAGGCAATCCCCTCTTCGTCGGCGAGCTCGTACGCATGCTGGTGCAGGACGGAGCGCTCAAGCGCGAGGGCGATCGCTGGACGACGGCGGTCGAGCTCTCGACTCTCGCGATGCCGCCCACCATCCACGCGCTGCTGGCGGCCCGCATCGAGCGTCTGCGCCCCGAGGAGCGCGCCGTGCTCGAGCGCGCGGCGATCGTCGGGCGGCAGTTCTCGCGGACCGCGGTCGCGCACCTGTTGCCGAGTGCGACCGGCAATCCGAATGCTCGTGATGCGAGCGATCTCGACGCGCGCTTGGAGTCGCTCCGCCGGAGCGAGCTGATCGAGCCCGACACCGGCTGGTTCCTCGGCGAGCCGGCCCTCACGTTTCACCACGGCTTGATCCGCGACGCCGCCTACCGCCGCATCTTGAAGGGCACGCGCGCCGAGCTGCACGAACGCTTCGCCGACTGGCTCGCAAGCCGAGTCGGCACCAGCATCGAGCACGACGACACGATGGGCTGGCATCTCGAGCAGGCCCATCAGCATCTGCGTGAGCTCGGGCCGATCGACGCCCACGGTCGCACGATCGGCGAGCGTGCGGCCCGCCATCTCGCCGCCGCCGGCCGGCGCGCGCTCGAGCGCGACGACCTGCCACTGGCGGGAAGCCTGCTCGGTCGCGCCGTCGATCGCCTCGATCCTGCCGATCCGACGCGCGCCGACCTGGCGCTCGACTGGTGCGAGGCGTTGCTGACCGCCGGCGACGTCGGGCCGGCTGCGGCCGCGGTCGCGGAGCTGTCGCGCTTCATGGCCGGCTCGCCGCGTCTGGCGGGGTGGCACACCTGCTTCGCCGGCCAGCTCGCCGCGCTCACCGATCCGGCGACACTGCGCGGCACCGCGGATGCCGTCGCCGGTGCCGCCACGACGCTCGCGTCGTTGGATGACGCCGCGGGGGAAGCCAAAGCCCACGCCGTCCACGCTACGGCGCTCGCGCGGCTCGGCGAGATCGGCGCCTGCGAGGCCGCGCTCGACCGTGCGCTCGCCGCTGCGCGCCGCGCCGGCGATCGGCGCCGCGCCAATGCCGTGCTCGCCGGCGCGCCGGTCGCGGCGCTCTGGGGACCGAGCCCCGTCACCCGCGCGAGCGGACGCTGTCTCGACGTCGTGCGCGTGCTCCGGATCACGCAAGGGGCGCCGGCGGTCGAGGCCGTGGCACTGCGCTGTCAGGCGGTGCTCGAGGCCCTCCGCGGGCGCGCCGGGGCGGCGCGCCGCATGATCGCGGCCTCGCGGCATCTGGTCGAAGAGCTCGGGATCACCCAGCGCCTGCTCGAAGCCGAGGTGTCGACCGGACTGATCGAGCTGCTCGAAGGCGACGCCGTCGCCGCCGAGCGCGCGCTGCACCCGGCGTACGACGGGCTCCGCCGGCACGGGCTCGGCATCGACGCGGCGCAGGCAGCGGCGCTGCTCGGCCGCGCGCTCCTCGCGCAGGGCCGCGCCGCCGAGGCCGAGGCGCTGAGCCACGAGAGCGAGCTGCTCGCCGGCGACGATTTGAAGGCGGCGATCGCCTGGCGCGGCGTCCGGGCCGAGGCGCTGGCGCGGCGCGGCGAGCACGGGGAGGCAATTGCGTTCGCGCACGCCGCGGTCGCGATCGCCGCGGCGACCGACGCGCTTCTCGACCACGCCGACGCGCGGCTGGCACTCGCCGCCGCGCTTCGCGCCGCCGGCAAGGGCGCCGAGGCCGACGCCGAGGAGGCGCGCGCGATCGCGCTCTGGGAGGCGAAGGGGGCAACGCTGCTCGCCGAGCGGGCGCGCCATGACGGCGCGCGTCTCGACCCGGCCGCCGCCGCGCCCGGGGATCGCGTCAAGCCGGCGCCTCCGGTCCCTCGCCGCGTGGGCGCGAATGCTGCGACCACCAACACGGCTCGGTACGGCGCCGCACTCAACGCATGCAACGTCGAGGATTGCATCGCCCTCACGGCCGACGACTACGTGGCCGTGCACAATGTCACTGGCCTGAGGTACGACCGAGCGGCGGCATTGGCCCGGTTGCGCGCAGTATTCAAAAGCCGGGACCTCGTGATCGCACAGGAGCCGCTGGCGACGCTCGGCGACAGCCTGGTGCTGTTTCGCCAGTTGACCTCGTCAAGCGGGGCATCCGGCGGAACGTTCGACGTCGGTCCGTATGATCTCGAGAACATCTGTCTAAACGAGGTCGACGCGCACGGGCGCCGCCGGCGCTTCGAGCAATTCGCGGACGATCATCTGGGCGATGCCATCGTGCGCCTGTACGAGCGCTACGCCGAGATCCTCCCCGACGGTCCGGCGCGCACCCGCGCCGCGGCGACGGCGGGCTCGGTCGCCGCGCACATGGCGCCCTTCGACTTCGAGCGCCTGGCGACCACCTTCGCCGCCGACATCGCCGTCGTCGACCATCGCACCGTCGGATTCGGCACGCTGCATGGGGCGGAGCGGCTCCGCCCCGCCCTCCAGGCCTTCCTCGACCTGATCGACGGCTTCGCGTGGCGCGCCGTCGACGTCCTGGCACTCGAAGCCGAGGCCTTCCTTTTCCGTTACGTGGGCTCCGGCACGGAACGCGTCGGTGGCTTGCCCTACGAGCGCACGCAGCTCGAGCTGATGGTCTTCGGGGCCGACGGCTCGCTCGCCCGTTGGGAGCGCTTCGACGTCGAGCACGCGCCGGCGGCGCTCGCGCGCTTCGAGACGTTGGCGGGAGGCCTCGACGCCCAGCGGCCGGTCCGCCGCGTCCGGGCAAACGCCGCCAGTGCCATCCTCGCACGCTTCGAGGCCGCCTTCGCGGCCGGGGACGCGGACGCCATCGCGGCGCTCTGGACCGAAGGGCTCGAGGTCGTCGACCACCCGAACGGCGCCGCCTACGGTCGCGAGGGCCACCTCGTGGGGATCCGGCGATTGCAGCGCTCGCGCGAGCCGCGGTTACGCTTCGAGCCGCTCGCGACCCTCGAAGGGTCGCTCTGCCTCGCCCGCCGCGAGTACCGCGGCAGCGGATCGGACTACGACGGCGACTTCGACATCGGAGCCTTTGAGCGCGAGGTGGTCGTCCTTTTCGAGACCGTCTCGGGAGGACGCTGCGCTCGCGTCGAGGTCTTTGCGATCGGCCACCTCGGCGACGCCGTCGCCCGGCTCTACGCGCGGCACGCCGAACTGAACCCCGACGGTCCGACACGCGCCCGCGCCGCAGCGACGGCGCGCGCGGTCGCGGCCATGGTCGCTTCGCCCGACCTCGAGCGCTACGCCTCGGCCCTCGCCCCCGACGTCGCATTCGTCGACCATCGCACCGTCGGCTTCGCGTCCGGTAGCGGCGCCGACACGCTGCTGCTCGGCTTCCGATCGCTGTTCGAGCTCGCCGACGAGCTGACCACGCGCGTCGAGGACGTGCTGCGGCTCGAGCCCGATGCCGTCCTGCTGCGCTGGACCGTCACCGGCGTCGACCGCGCCACCGGGGGCGCCTTCGAGTCGGAGTTCTTGCTGCTCTGGGTCTTCGGCCCCGACGGGCGCGTGGGGCACGACGAGACCTTCGACGCCCACCGCGCGGCCGAGGCAATGGCGCGCTTCGACGCGCTCGTCGGCGGCACCGCCGCTACGTCGACCGCGGAGCTCGGGACGACGCCGTTCGAGAACGCCGCGACCGAGAACACGCGCCGTCTCAGCGCCTCGTGGCACGCCCGCGATTGGCCCGGCCTGCTCGCGCGGCTCCCGGCGGAGTTCCGCTACGTCGACCGGCGGCCGATGGCGCAGCTCGAGCTCGATCGCCACGGCTATGTCGAGTTCATCCGTCAGCTTGGCGACATGCGCTCCGTGCGCGTCGAGGGCGAGATGATCGCCACGCGCGGCGATCGTCTCGCGCTTGGCCGGCTCCAAGTCGAGGTCGCCGGTGGCGACGTCGGGCCGAGCGAGGTCGAGTTTTTCGACGTCATCGAGACGAACGATCGCGGCGAGACGGTGGCGCGGGTCAGGTTCGACCCCGCCGACCTCGACGCCGCCTACGCAGAGCTCGACGCGCGCTACGCCGCCGGCGAGGCTGCGGCCCACGCCCTTGTGTCGGCGTGGCTGCGCGCGTTCCGCGGCAGCGTGGTGGGTCGTGATTGGGACGCGCTGGCCGGGCTCGCTGCCTCCACCTTCGTCGCCCACGATCACCGGCTGATCGGCTGGGGGACGCTTGCGGGTCCGGTGGCCTGGCTGCAGGCGCTGCAATCGTTGGTCGAGCTCATGCCGGACGTCCGCTATCGCCAGGACCACGTCCGCATCTCCGATCGTGGCTACCTCGGGGCGATCACGTGGGTGGGGACCCGCGACGGTGGCCTGTTCGAGATTCCGGCCATCGCCGTCTGGGAGCTGGACGATCTCGGCAAGCAACACCGCCTCGATCTGTACGAGGTCCACCACCTCGATCAGGCGCGCGCGCGCTTCGCCGCCATCGGCGGACCATCCGCTGCAACCCCGGCAACACCGTTCGCAAACGCCGCGGCCCGCGCCTGGGACCGTTCGATCGCGTGCTGGCAGTCCCGCGATTGGCCGCGTTACCGGCAGCTCCTCACAGTGGGGTTCCGGTGTGTAGACCGACGGCGCATGGCACTGCTCGAGCTCGATGGAGATCAGTTCGTCGAGTTCACCCGCCAGCTCGCCGACATGCGCTCGGTTCGCGTCGACACCGAGGTACTCGCGACGCGGGGGGATCGGCTGGCGCTGATACGGGTCCGCACCGAAGTCGCCGGCGGTGAGGTCGGTCCGAGCGAGGCCAATTCTTGCCACGTGAGCGAGATCGATGAGCGCGGTCTCATCACGACGTTCGTCCGCTTCGACCTCGACGACCTCGACGCCGCCTACGCCGAGCTCGACGCGCGCTTCGACGCCGGCGAGGCCGCGGCGCATCCCCTCGCGAGAGAATTGTTGCGGCGGCTCGCCCGCCTCTTCACCATCCACGATTGGGACGGGTTGGTCGCCTGCTGCGCTCCCTCCTTCGTCGCCCACGACCATCGCCTCGTAAGCTGGGGGACCCTGAACGATGGGGCGGCGTGGGTCCATACCATGCGCACGCTCGTCGATCTGGCGCCGGATTCCCACTATCGCCGGGACCACGTCCGGATATCCGATCGTGGATCGCTCGCCGTCGGCGGATGGGTGGGGATGCGCGACGGCGGCCTGTTCGAGATCGCGACCGTCACCGTGAACGAGGTGGACGAGTACGGCCGGATTCTCCGCCTCGACGTGTACGAGCACGCGCAGCTCGACCAGGCACTCGCGCGCTTCGCGGCCATCGGCAGCAATCCCGCGGTGACACCGGCGCTGCGCTTCGCGAACGCCGCCACCCGCGCGTGGGGCCGCGCCCATGTGCGATACCAGGCGCGGGACTGGAGCGGCATGGCCCTCCAGGTCTTCTCGGAACGGTTTCGTTACACCGACCGGCGACGGATGGCGCTGCTCGACCTCGATCGCGACGGCTTCATCGAGCTCACCCGCCAGCTCGGCGACATGCGCTCGGCCGAGTTGGCGCACGACGTGCTCGCAACGCGGGGCGAGCGCCTGGCGCTCCTGCGCATTCGTCTGGAGGTGGCCGACGCCGACGTCGGCCCGAGCGAGGTCGTCAACCTCAACCTGGTCGAGACCGACGAGCACGGCCAATTCGTCACCTGGGTCCGTTTCGATCCCGACGACCTCGATGCCGCCCATGCCGAGCTCGAGGCCCGTTTCGAAGCCGGAGAGGGCCTGCGGTACAGCGCCGCCGTCACGGCAAATCGGGCAATCCGGGACACGGGCACACAGCACGATTGGGAGGCGCTCACCGCCGCGCTCGCGCCCACGTTCAGCGCGGACGATCACCGACTCCTCGGATGGGGCACGACGCTCGCCGACCGGGCGACGTTCGTGCGTTCGCAGCAGGCCCTGGCCGAGCTCGCCCCCGATTTCCGGCTGCGTGCCGAGCACCTGCGCATCTCCGACCGCGGCTTTTTCGTTCAAGGGGCGCAATACGGCACGCGTGAGGGCGGCGCCTTCGAGTCGCCGCTCTTGGCGGTCGCCGAGGTCGACGCGGCCGGGCTGGTGCTGCATTACGACCTCTACGACGTCGACGACTACGAACAGGCGCGCGCCCGCTTCGACGCGCTCGGGGCGCGCGCGACGCCCGTACCGTCGACGCCGTTCGTGCCGAAACCCAACACCGCGACGGCGTCGATGGAGCGCACGTGGGCGGCGTTCGACGTGGGCGATCTCGATGCTGTGAGAGCGCTCTGCGCGACGGGCTTCCAGTGGGACGACCGGCGGCCGCTGGTTGGGATGTCCGGCGACGTCGAATTGATGATCGCCTCGGCGCGCGAACGGCTGGCTATCGGCTCCCACCTCGAGAAGCGCGTGGTCATCGGCACGGCGGGAAATCGCATCGCCATCGCGCGAGTGCTCTGGGCTGGCGGTCCTCCGGAAGGTCGCTTCGAGGTGGAGTATCTCGCGCTGCACGAAGTCGACGAGGCCGGCCTGTGCAGGGCCTTGATCTTCTTCGACGTCGACGACGAGTTCACGGCCAAGCGCGAGGCGCGCGACCGCTGGCTCGCGATCGATCCGGTGGCGGCTGCGGTGGTCGGCGCCCAGGCGCGCTTCATCGACGCGTGGAACGACTGCGACCGAGCCCGCGTCCGCGCGACCCTCGCCGACGATCTGATCGTCGACGATCACCGGCGGACCGGCATGGGTCGGATCGACGACGTCGAGGTCTACGTCGACAGCATCGTCGCGCTCTGGCAGCTCGCGCCGGATGCGCGGATCGAAAGCTGGTCCTGGCTCGCGGTCGAGCCCCACGGCGGGGTCTTCGTCGGGCGCCGCGCGGGCCAGCTCCCCGAGGGGGGCGCCTTCGAGAGCGAGTACCTCGGCGTCATCATCGTCAGGCGCGGCCTTACCACCCGCATCGAGATGTTCGAGCTCGACGCCGTCGACGCGGCACTGGCGCGCTTCGCCGAGCTCCGCCCCGACCTCCTGCGCATCCCGCCCAACGCCGCCACGCGCGCGAACGACCGCTATTACGCGTACGGTCGGACCGGAGACTGGGAAGGGCTACGAGCGCACTACAACCCGGCCTGCGTCTTCGAGAATCGTCGCCGCCTGCTGCGCACCAGCGGCGGCATCGAGATGGCGATCGCGAACGCCCGACATCTCTGGGAACCGGGTGTGGACGCCGAGCGGACGGTGCTCGCGACGGCCGGCGATCGCCTCGCGCTGGAGCACTGGCGCTGGACGGGGCGGGAGCGCGACGTGCTGCTGTGGGAGCGCGAGAGCCTAACCGTGGGGGAGGTCGACGCCGAGGGCCGCATCCTCGCGGTGGTCATCTTCGACGTCGAGGATCGCGTCGCCGCGAGCGACGAGCTGGCCGAGCGCCACGCCCGCAGCAGCTTCCCGCCGGCAGTCGCGAATCGCTTCGTCGAGATGCGCCTCGCCCGGCGCGCCCGCGACATTCCGAGGCTCCGCGCGACGTTCCCCGACGATTTCTACTTCGATGACCATCGCCGCACCGGCTTCGGCCGCCTCGAGGGACCGGACGCCTACATGGACTCGTTGGTCGCGCTGTACGAGCAGTCTCCCGACGTGACCGTGGGCGAGCCGCTCTACTCGCTCGCCGCGGAGAGCTACGGCGCGCTTGGCGTCGGCCACACCTTTGGGACGCTCAACGACGGCGGTGCGTTCGAATCCGTCTTCCTGCAGCTGGGACTGTACGGAGCGAACGGGCTCCACGGCGTCGAGCTCTTCGAGCTCGAGGACATCGACCGCGCGCGGGCACGGTTCGCGGAGCTCCGCCCCGACCTCCTGCGCATCCCGCCGAACGCCGCGACGCGCGCCTGGGATCGTTGGGAGAGGCTTGCGACGGCGGGCGATTGGGACGCCGTCCGCGCAGCACACTACGTCCCATCCTATCGGTGCGAGGATCGTCGCCGCTTGTTCCGCATAACGCTCGGTCTCGACGAGACCCTGCAAAGCGATCGGCACGTCATCGAAAACGGATGGCGATCGGCGCGTACGCTTCTCGCCACCGCAGGCGATCGGTTGGCACTGCAACGTGTCATGTGGAGCCTTGGTGACGAGAGTGGCAGATCCGAGGTCGAGATGCTGTCCATCGAGGAAGTGGATCGCGAGGGCCACACCATCTGGGCAGCCTTTTTCGACCCCGAGGATCGCGCCGCGGCGAGCGACGAGCTGGCCGAGCGCTACGCTCGCATGAAGTTCCCGCCAGCGGCCACGGATCGCGCCGTCGAAGTGATCCGCGCCCGCCGCAGTCGCGACCTGGCACGAATACGCGCCGCGCTGCCCGCCGAGTTCCACTTGGACGACCATCGCCACACGGGACTCGGCCGCATCGCCGGCGCCGAGGCGTACACAGCGGCGCTGGCCGCCCTCTTCGAACAATCGCCCGACGTCACCGTCGGCCCGCTCCACTATCTCGCCGAGGAAACCTACGGAGCCCTCTGCGTCACCCACACGTTCGGCACGCTCAACAATGGTGGAGAGTTCGAATCGGTCTTCCTCACGGTCGTGCTCTACGGAGACGACGGACCCTTGGCCTTGGCCGTCGAGGCCTTCGAGCTCGAGGATCTCGACCGCGCACGGGCGCGCTTCGAGGAGCTCCGCCCCGAACCGCTCCGCATTCCGCCGAACGCCGCCACCCACGCCATCGCTCGCTCCAACAAGGCGATCAGCGCCGCCGACTCGGACGCGGTGCGGGCTCTGGTCCGGGACGACTTCGTCTTCGAGGATAGCGGCAAGCGCGCGCTGGTGCGGGGGGACATCGAGACCTGGCTCGGCTCGATGCAGTTCATCGCGGCGCTCCCGGAGATCCGGATCGAGAGCGAGATCATCGCGACGCTCGGAGAGCGGATCGCGCTCCAGCGCGTGGTCGTCAAGGGGGGACCCGAGGGCGGTGAGTTCGAGCTCCTGCACTGCATCCGGCTCTTTGTTGTCGACGCCGCCGGGAGACTCGGGACGGTGATCATCTTCGATCTCGACGATCGCAAGCTCGCGTTCGTCGAGGCGTTGGAGCGCTTCGCGGCCGGCGAGGCCGCGGAGACCGGGGGCGTGGCGCCGTTTGCGGCCTTCGTCCGCGCGTTCGCAGCGTATGATTGGGAAGCGGCGCGACGGACGCTGGCACCGGACTTCGTCCTGGACGATCACCGCACCCTCGGCCTCGGTCGGCTCGACGGCGACCAATGGATCGCCTCGATGCAGGCCCAGGCCGCGCTCGGGCCCGGCGTCGCGGAGGTGCGCCGCATCCTCGCCTGGAATCGGCACGGCCTCGCGGTCGAGCTCCGCACCGCCGGCACAGTCGACGGCGGCGGCCCGTTCGAGAACCTCATGATCACCGTGCTCCTGATCAGCGGAGATGGCATCCGGTCCGGCGCGTCCTTCGATCTGACGGACGCCGACCGCGCTCTTGCATGGTTCGCCGAGCAGACATCGACCGAATCGACGACCTGAGTCCGATGCGGACGCGTTCGGCAGCGGCGGAAGGATGACGCGGGTCGAAAGTGGCGGAGAAGGGATGGAGTCGAACCATCCGGCGCGCGCTAGGCGCGCCAGGCCGGTTTTGAAGACCGGTGGGACCACCGGGTCCCTTCCTTCTCCGAGCTCGGCGGACCACGGTCGATAGCAGAGCGGCCACCGCCGCCCAATCGCGGTCGTGCACGAACCGCGCGTGGGCGTCACGATCGCGCCGCGCAAGACGCGCAGCGCTGCAATGGTTTCCGGCTTGACACTCCGAGCGAGGCTCCTTTATCGTGCCCGAAATTCAGCAGTTCTCGCGCTAGCGGCCGCTCAAGTACCGTCGGCCTTCCGGAAAATACTCTGGCAGCTCGCTCCCCCATGACCCAGCATCGTATCCTTTTCATCGAGGCAAGCGTCGGTGGTGTCCTCGGCGGCTCGCTGACGGGCATCCTCCATCTCATCGAACGCCTGAATCGGCGCCGGTTTGCCCCGGCGGTCGCGCTCTACGAGAGCAAGGACATCATCAAGACACTCGAGGCGGACGGCGTGCCGGTGCACGTGCTGCCGCGCCTTCCCGAGCCGACACCCGACGGCGAGCGCGGGCGGCTGGGCCGCGCGCTCATCCGGGGACGTGATCTCCTCGGGGTCATCACACCGCGGGCACGGGCGCTGGTGAAGCTGCTGCGGGCGGAGCAGCCCGACCTCGTCTATCTCGCGAACGGCGTCACGACGAACCTCGACGGCGTCATCGCGGCCGCGATTTGCGGCATCCCGATGATCGTCCACGAGAAGGGCCTCCGCCGCGTCGGGCCCGTCGAGCGGCTGATGTCGCGCTGGGTCGATACCTGCATCGGCATGACCGACAACGTGACGGCGCACGTCCGCGAGCGCCACGTCCGCGCCCGGCGCTTCCTCACGATCTAC
>JBGPIT010000124.1:0-11997 GCA_041485125.1 Binatia bacterium
CATCTACCGCATGCTGCGCTTCGGACAGGACTACGTGGACGTCGGGGAACAAGTCTATGAACGCCGCTTCCAGCTTCGCCGTCTCGCATCCCTCACCGAGGCTGCCAGGTCCCTGGGTTTCACCCTCGTCGAGCAGACGCCTGAGCGGGCTTCGGGGTAAGTTTCAGGTCAGGAAATTCTAGCGGGCTCTTCGGTCGGACTGGTTGTCATAACGTCCAAAGTCGGACGTTGGGCTGTACTGCCGTTCGCTACAGCGCAGGTGTCGCGCGACGAACGGTGACTGCGGGGACAGGCCCCGCTTTCGGTAGAGGATCGCGAGGCTGCGTTGGGTCCACGCGTCGCCCCAGCGCAGGCGGAAATACGGGACGTCGCGCCAGTGGATCGGCGGCGGGCCGATATAGGTCACCTCCGCCGCGGGCTCGAGATAGATCTCTCCGCCGAGCTTGCGAACCGTCATGCAGAAATCGACCTCTTCCTTGAGCGAGAGCTCGTCCTCGAACGGACCGATCTGCGCGAGTGCCGCGGTGCGTACGAGAAAGCAGTGGAACTCGATCAGCTCGGCGGCGTGGCGACGGACCGGCTCCGGCAGCTCGTCGTAGAGCATGTTTTGGAAGCGCAGCTCGTGGATCATGTTCGGCACCTCGCCGCCTCGTGCGGCAACGTGCCCGAGGCCGCCAGCCATATGCACGACGCGGTACTTCGGCGCGTGGACGAAATAGAGCGGCCCGACGACCCACGCGCCGGTTTCGTCCGCGCAGCGCACCAGGGCGTCCAGCCACCCGGGCGCCACGACCACGTCGTTGTCGACGAAGACAACGAACTCCGTCGCGACGCGCGCGAGCGCCAAGTTGCGTGCGTGGTTTGGGACGACGTACTCGCCGGTCTCAATGATCGTGAAGCCGAGCTTGCGAGCGAGCCGGTGTAGCTGCCGGCGGACTGACGGGGGCGGATTGCCGTCGACGCAAATCAGATCGAACGGCACGGTCGTCCGCTCGTAGATCACGCGGATCGTCTCGAGCAGCCGTCCGAACCGCTCGCGTGGCACGACGACGATCGTGACCCTCGGTGTCGCGGTCGTCGTCACAGGCGGAACCCACAATAGCGGAGCGCCATCGCGCACGAGAGCCTCGCCATGAAGCGCACGCTCCGCGTCCGGTACGCGAAAACGAAAAAGAGGTGGCTCCAGGCGAGGCGCGCCGCGCGCTCGAGACCGCGATAGCGGCGGCTCGCGTCGCTGGCGAAGAACACCGACAGCAGGCGCGCCGCGTCGCGCTCCCACAGCTCCAAGTCCGCGGTCAGTGCGTCTTTGCTACGGTGCTTCGTCACGAGACACGCGCCGACGCGGACCGCGGGGCGCCTCGCCAGAATGCGCATGTACAAATCGCGATCGTGACAGACCGCAAGGATCGGGTTGAATCCGCCGACCTCGCGGAATGCCGCCTCGCGCACTACGACGAGCGAAGTACTCTGGATGACGCCGCCGAACAATATGGCGCGCACCATGTCGTCATCCGCGCGCGCCGGCCCGGACACGAACTCCTCGAAGGTTCCGTCGGCGCGAGGCCGACGAAAATCGCAATACGAGAACGCGCAGTCAGGGTGCTCGCCCAGGATCTCGACGTGGCGCTGCAGGAACTCGGGAGACCATTCATCGTCCGAGTCGAGAAACGCCAAGTACGCGCCGCGGGCCCGCTCGACGCCGACGTTGCGCGCGGCGGCCGCGCCGACGTTGCGCTCGAGCCGGACGAGCGTCGCCTCGGGATAGTGCTCCGCGACCCATGCCCGGGTGCCGTCGGTCGAGCCGTCGTCGACGACGATCAGCTCGAAGTCGCGGAAGGTCTGCGCCACGACGCTCGCCAACGCGCGCGGGAGCAGCGCCTGCCGGTTGTACGTCGGTACGACAACGGAGATTGCCGGGGATGTCATCGTCCTGAGGGCGCGTTTTTTCTGCGACTGATGCGCCGCTCGCGTCAAGGAAAATCTACGCAGCAAATGGAGACTCGACCGTATTCTTCCACTTTACGTTCCAGAATAGCGCAGATGGCGATTGGCAGCGCCGCGTGAATGTCCTTGTGGCGTCGCTCCTTGCGGCAGTATGACGATCCATGGACACCACCATCCTCTACCTACCGCTGACGAAGCGTCGCGTGCTCCGTCAGACCATCCTTCTCGGGAGCATCGTTCTGATGACGCTTGGTCTCGCAAGCGTTGCGCGCGCAGTGCCCGGCGATCTCGACCTCCTCTTCAGCTCGGACGGCAAGCTCACCACGAACGTGGGTGTCGCGCCCGCGGGTGCCGGTGCCGTCGCCATCCAGGCCGACGGCAAGATCCTCGTCGCGGGCGGCGCGGGAGGAGACTTTGCCGTCGCGCGCTACAACACCCTAGGCGGTCTCGACTCGACGTTCGCCGGCGACGGCATCGCGAACACCGATCTCGGCGGGCAGATCGACTTCGCGAGAGCGATCGCGATCCAGGCCGACGGCAGGATCGTCGTCGCGGGGACGACCGGTGTCGCGCTCGATCCCGAGTTCGCGATCGTCCGCTACAACTCCAACGGGACCCTGGACACCGCGTTCAGCGGAGACGGAAAGCTCACCATGGAGTTCGGCACCACCGCCGGAGGTGGTGGCAGTGCCAATGCGCTCGCGATCCAGAGTGACGGCAAGATCGTCGTCGTCGGAAGCGACGGTGCGGATTTCGCGATCGCGCGATTCAACACCGACGGGACGCTCGACACCACGTTCGGGCCGGCTGATACCGGCATCATCACGAGAAACCTCGGCGGCAGTGACACGGCCACCGGCGTCGCGATTCAGGCCGACGGCCGCATCGTGGTCGCCGGGACGACGTCCGGTCGTTTCGCGGCCGAACGGTTCAACACGGATGGCTTTCCGGAATTCCTCGGCAACGGCATTCCCAACGGCGCCCAAGGGACGTCGTTCGGCGGCGGTACGTCGGCATCCGCGACCGCCCTCGCCCTGCAAGCCGACGAGAAGATCGTCGTGGTGGGAGAAGTCCTCGGCGGCGTTCCGAACCGCGCGATGGGCGTCGTGCGCTACAACACCAACGGCTCACTCGATACGACCTTCTCCACCAGCGGCCTCCGTGGAATCGCCTTCAGTGCCGAGTCCAGAGCGGAGGCGGTTGCGATCGAAGTCGACGGCAAGATCGTCGTCGCCGGTCGCGTGGACGGCGTGCCCACGTCGAACACGAACTTCGCCGTCGCCCGACTGAACGGCAACGGCTCGCTCGACACGACCTTCAGCGGCGACGGCTTGCTCGTCACCGACTTCAGCGCGGGATCGGTCACGTCGGCGGACTTCGGCGCCGCCGTCGCGCTCCAAAAGAAGGATGGGCGCATTGTCGTGGCCGGGTCCGTCGGCTCGAGCTTCGGCGTTGCGCGCTACCACGCGTTCGCCTGCAACGGCGCCAACGTCACGCTCATCGGCACCGAGGGCCCCGACACCATCTTCGGTGAGTTCCTCATCGTCACGATCGTGCCGCCGTCGCGCATCGAATTCGCCGACGTCATCAACGGCTTCGGGGGCAATGACACGATCGATGCCGGAGGCGGCAAGGACATCGTCTGCGGCGGGGACGGCAGCGACACCCTCATCGGCGGCGCGGGGGACGACGTGCTGATCGGCGGCGCCGTCGGCCTCGACAGCATGGACGGCGGACCCGGGAAGAAGGACACGTGCGTGGGCAGCCAGCTCAACGTCCTGGACCGACCGGACACCTTCACGAGCTGCGAGACCGTCAACGCGGGTTTTTCCGGGATATCGGGCGAATGGCTCTCGGTTGGTCACCGGTGCAATGAAGCCGGTGGCACTCCGTCCTGCACACTGCGACTCACGCTGCGCGTCCTCAACCCCGGTACCGAGGCCACGCGCGTGCCGACATCGGTGGCGTTCTACGTCTCCGCCGACGGGGTGCTGGACGAAGGCGATACGTTCGTGACGGCGAAACAGGTGCGCACGTTCGCGGCCGGCGAGGACCGCGTGCTGCGGTTGAACGGCAAGGTCGCCGGAGTGAGCGACCTCTCCGGCATGGTCGTCATCGCCGTGCTCGACTACCTCGACAACGTCCCCGAGCGGAACGAGGACAACAACGTGATCGTGTCAGCTCCGATTGGCTGACCAGACTGGATCAGGACACGCCGCGTGCGCGGTCGACGCCGCCGTTCGGCTCGCCGTCCGCATCGCTCGCAAGCGTGACGGCGCGCCCAGGCCGCTCAGGTGCGGCGCGAGAGATCCACGATGTGCTGCAACACCTCTTCTCTGCCGGCCAACGTGCGGCGCTCCCAGGCTCGCGCTTGCGCGAGTTGGCCGACGATCGCCGGTCGCCGGCGATCGAGCTCGGCCAGCGCGGCCGTTACGTCGCCGGCGCGCAAGGGATCACGCGCGGTCTCCACGAGGGCGATCGCCAGGCCGAGATCCTGGCACTTTGCCGCGAGCGACGGCTGATCCCAGAAGAACGGATACGAGATCATGGGCACACCGGCGAAGATC
Organism: Binatia bacterium; assembly: GCA_041485125.1. GTDB lineage: Bacteria > Desulfobacterota > Binatia > UTPRO1 > UTPRO1 > JBGPIT01. The sequence continues at coordinate 4,512 of JBGPIT010000124.1, forward strand.
GCCTCGTGCGTCGAGTTGAGGCCGTGATGGGTCACGAACACGTCCGCCTCCCGGAGCACGGCCCACTGATCGACGTAGCTCGCGACCGACACGTTCGGCCGGACGAGCGCGCGTACGTCGGCCGGCGCGACCGGCGCGCGGCCGAGACTCAGCACGCCGCGCGCTTCGGGCATCGCCGCGACCGCGTCCGCGATCACGCCGAGCGCGGCGAGCGCCTCGCGAGCCCAATAGCGCCACACGACCGTGCCGAACGAGGCGTAGATCTTGAGACCGCTCGCGCCGCCGCCGAACGGCGATGGGGTTTCGCGGTCGTCTGGCCGGTCTCCCGCGTCGAGCTCCTCGATCGGAGGTAGGGAACCGAAAAACAGGACCGGCTCGAAGGCAAGCCGCTCGGCGTCGGTGAGATACTCGGGGGGCTCGCAGTAGACGTTCAGGTAGGGGCTCGGCTCCGAGACGTAGGAGAACGGCGACGCATCGTGCACACCGTAGCGCTCGCGAAGAGTTTCCACGGCGCGCAGACAGCGCGCCGAGGTGCGGACGCGCGGATCCGTCGTGAGAAGCGCGCGGTATCGGACCGCGGTCACCGCATGTCCCGCGCAGACGTTCACGTACGGCAGGCCGAACGCGGATGCGACGACCCGGCCGATCACCGCAAAGCCGTCGTAGAGGATGAGCGCCGGCCGGAGCGCGGTGACGTCGCGGATGATCGCCTCGGCGTGGACGCCTGCGAAGGTGACGTGCCGGGACGGCACGGGCAAGGACTCGTCGTCCGCCTCTTCGAGCGTCCCGTGCGCGAAGAGATCGACGAACCGGCCTCCGGCGCTCGTGACCTGCGCCTCGAAGCGGCGATGCGTGAACACGTGCGCCGCAGGCCGCGGCGCGCGAGACCCGCGACGAGCGCATGCACGCGCTGAAAGTGCCCGTCGTCGGCCATGCAGAAGAAGACGACCGCCGGCGTGGTGGTCCGGTCGCCGTGCGTCAACGAGCCATCCGACTCTGGGACCGCGGAAGGGGCAGTGGCATGGCGCCGCGGATATACACGACGCGCGGCCCCTTGTGGTAGGCACGTGAGGCTCATGAGATTTTTGCGTCGCGCGCGACGACGGCGAGACACGGTGACGGAGCTCCGCGAGATGCTTCACGGCTACCGCGCGACCTGTCTGATCGTGACCGCGGTGCAACTCGGACTGATCGAGCGCCTCGCCGCCGGACCCGCGAGCGACGAGGTCTTGGCGCGCGCCCTGGGCGCTCATCTGCCGTCGTTGCGGCGGTTCCTTCGCGGTCTCCGGGCGATCGGTGTGGTGTCGCATCAGGAGGGCGGCGTCGGGTTGACGTCGATGGGCCGCGCGTTGCTGAAGGACGCGCCGGGGTTGTGGCACTGGGCGGTCCTCATCGGTGAAGAATACCTTCCTGCGTGGGCGCATCTCCGCCACAGCGTCCTCACCGGCGAGCCCGCGTTCGAGCAGGTCTTTGGAATGAGCGTCTGGCAGCACCGCGCGCAACGCCCGGAGCTCGACGAATGCTTCAACCGCATGGCCAGTCGCTCTCCGAACGCCGCGGCGATCGCCACGGCGTACGACTTCGCGGCCGCCGATCTGATCGTCGACGTCGGGGGCGGCCACGGGCAACTGCTCGCGGGAATCCTCGCGCGGTACCCGCGAGCCCGCGGCATCGCCTTCGATCAGCCCCACGTCGCCGACGGCGCGGCCGCCGTCCTCGACGCTGCCGGCATCGGCGATCGATGCTCGAGCATCGGCGGGTCGTTCTTCGAGTCCGTCCCCGAAGGAGGCGACGTCTACGTCTTGCAGCACGTGCTGCACGATTGGAGCGACGAGGAGTGCGTCAGCATCCTGAAGAACTGCCGCGCCGCGATGCGCTCCTCCAGCACCCTGCTCATCGTGGAGCACGTGATGCCCGACGCCCCGGAGGACGCGCGCGGTCCCGTCATGCTCGATTTGCACATGCTCGCCGTGCTCGGGGGCGCGGAGCGCACCCGGGCCGAGTACGAGGCCTTGTTGGGATCGGCAGGGCTCGACCTCGTGCGCTGTACCAAGCCGCTCGGCGTCGTCGACGTGCTCGAGGCGAAGGCCTCAGCTCAGGTCGCGCGCGAGTAGCGGCGCCTGAGCCATCCAGACGACATGTCGTCTCTATCGGGACCTCGCAAGACTTGATCGGACGGTCTCCGTGGCATCGGATCTGTTGACCGCCGCTCGATGTAATCCGCAAGCGTCGGCATCTCCCGCGCTTTCCGTTCGAGACCGAGGTCGCGCAACAGCGACTGGAGCTGACCGATGAGCGCGAGCCGTTCCCGCACGATCGGGATCAACGATCGTTTGCGCCGATCGACGAGACTGGGTTGCGCAAAAAGCCATGCGTCGACCGGGTCGAGCATCAGCTTGAGCTTGACCGCCTCGTCGAGCAGTGCACGTTGCTGGGTCGAGAGCTGATCGGTGCCACCGAGATCCGTCGCCAGATCGGCCCGCCAGGCGGCGAGCGCCTTGCCCGCCTTCGTCCGGCCATCGATCGCGCGGTACCCCCGGAGCTTCACCGCCGCTTTCGCGCGGTAAAGGCCGTGGGTCTTGGCGTTCGCGTTCCCAGGTGGACCGCTGCGGCCGGGCTTTCCGGAGCCTCGTCGCCGGGGCGGCACCGCGTGCATGCCCGGTAGCAGACCGGTAGCATCGTCTCGCAAGGCGCTGATCTCGCTGGATACTCTCACTGGCCCAGGATCAGCCCTCCTGCGCTGCGCGCGCACCGTGCAGCGTTCGTTTCACCGATCTTCCGAATCGCCGCCGGGCCGAGCGGCGGCGTGTCCGGAAACGCCCTGGACCGCGTGTCCGGTGCACCGGCAGAATAGCGGTAGGAGGGGAGGCAGATGCTGATCATCCAAACGCCGTACTCGACGATGGCTGTTGTCGGCATGAGCATGATTGCGATCATCGGAGTCGGGCTTGAAACGGGGCTCGATGATCTTCCGGTGACACCGCTCGATGTCCCAGCACCGATAACGACGTACACCGCGATCAATACCGTTGCCGCTGGCAATCCGCTCACGATTCCGCCGGGAGTGTCGTGGAGAACGCGATGAGCGTCCGTTGACGCACCCGGCTGCCGCAGCCGACCAGCAGCCGGGCGCGCTCACCACAACGGCGAGTCCGCTGCTGCGAAACGCCGTCGCGTCGATCCGTCTCGGCGTCGAAGATTTCGAGTCCGGTGGTCAGGACCGCCACCTCTCGGCCGCGCGCAACATGCACGCGGGCGTGCTGCTGTTGTTCAAGGAACGGTTGCGGGCGCTGTCCCCGCCAGGGTCGAAAGAAGTTCTCGTGAACTAGTGCCGCCGCCGCGAACAACGTGAGGTTGGTGTTCTCCGGAGTCTTCGCCGACAAGCTCGAGGTCGAGGGCGGCGACGGCGAGGACGTCGTCGTGATGAGCATGACGTCAGTCGTCGCCGGCGGATTCAAGCTGACGCTCGCCGACGGATCGAACGGCCTGGGCCCGAACAGCGCGATCGTCGAGAGCCTGACCTAAAAGGGCGGCGCGCAGGCCGACCTCTTCAACTTCGACCACGCCGCGATCGACGCCGCGAAGACCAAGATCACGCACGGCAACGGCGCGAACATGCTCACGCCGGACACGACGACCTTCGGGCGACATCGACGTGAACGGCGGCAGGGACGAGAACGAGGGCCATGCCCGCCCGTGGTCGACGAACCGCTAGGGGCGCGCGAGCTCGGGCCGCTCCACAAGGAGCCGATCGACGCCGGCCTGGAAGGCCGGCGTGACGCGGATTGCCTGGTCGTCCTCGTCGACGAGAAGCGAGGCCGCGAGCAGCCACAGAAAATTCGCGCGCGGCACCGCAAGAAGCGAGGACTGTCGAACCAGCGTGAGTCGAGAGGCCGCGCCCGCGCGCACCATGCACCGTCACCAACTGAGCCAACAGCCGCGTACGCCCCCCCCCGGTCCTGATCACGGCGCTAGTGTTGGCGTACGTCGCGTTCGGACGCTGACCGAGCGGCCGACTCAGAATATGCGTCAGGTGCTGTCGGGACGCTCGAAACGCACCGGAAGATTCCACTGCTTCTGCAGTGACGTGAGGAGTTCCGACTCGCTGTCGGTGACACTCTGCGCTACGGCCGCCTCGAGCGCGGTTTCGTAGATCAGCTCCCGCGCCTCGGGGCGCTCGATCGTTGCGATGAACGCTCGCGCAGCGTTGTTGGACTCGAACCGCTCGTCGGCCGCGATGACCGCGGCTCGGTAGGCGCGGTCACCGAGGGCGTGGACCACGCGTTTGATCTGCGCGAGCTCCTCGTAGGACACGTCGCGATCGGCCGCGACGACCATCTCCAGCAGGGCGACGAGGGCGACGCGCTCCTCGGTGGTCAGCTCGTTCAGTTCCATGGATCAGTCGTGGTGCGGGGGCGCGCCGCAGTCAAATCCCGACCGGCGGCCGATTCACGAGATCGTAGGCAACGGCCGTTTTCGTTGACGTACGTGTCGTCTTTCGCGCCGCGTAGCCGGGTATTCCGTTCGTGTGCGTTCCAGGTTGGATACGGTTCGATCTGGATACAGCGTCACTCACGGGCAACTGGTACGTAAGAGCGTGGAAGTCGGGTTCATCGATGCGGAGCTCGGTAAGGTCCTCATCGACGGTACCGCAGCGCCTCCGGTCGGGCGCGTCCAGCGACGTCGCTCGCCGGTGATCAAACTCGTTGTCCACGATCTCCCGATTCTGCTCCGCCCGCCGCCAGATCTGCTCGTACCGATTGACGAGGTCGTGCTCCTTATCTGTTCACGGGCGCGAACCGGGCAAGACCCTCCGCTTGCGGCGCACAGCGCGGAGTTCGAGACGATACCCCAACGCCGCCGCAAGCCGCCCAAGTGCGGCGAAGGGATCGGCTTCGCGCTCCCTGGCGAAGCGATGGCGGTCTGTTGAGAGAACCGCCAGCCGACGACGACGCCGTGCTCGACGCTTCTTGCCCGGTGTGCGGCCTGTCCCCTTGTCTTCCACGATGGTGTCGCTCACATCCGTGGAATCAGCGCTCAACGCCTTCAGCTGTGCTGGGCGTTTCACAACGTGTCGCTGAGCGTGAGCGTGACGGGCACCACGGGCCGCATTCTAATCCGTATCCGTTTGATACGCGCATTCCACGGCAGTACGATTGCGGCAATGCAGATCCCGCGCTTCATGCGGCGTGTGAACCGCGTGTTCACGAACCCCCTCATGGGGACGTTCGCCTGGCTCGTCCCACCGCTGGCGGTCATTCACCACGTCGGGCGCAAGAGCGGGCGACACTACCGCAGTCCGGTCCTCGCATTCCGCACCACGAAGGGGTTTGTGGTTCCCCTGATCTACGGCCGCGACGTCGACTGGGCACGCAACCTCAAAGCAGCGCGCGGCTGCGAACTGCACCGAGTGGGCCGGCGCTTCAGGCTTCACAATCCGCGTATCGTCGGCGAGGCGGCCTATGCACACCTGCCCGCGGCGGTGCGGCCGGCTCTCCGGGCCGCGAACCTCCCCGGCTACGTCCTGCTCGACCTGTAGCACTCCGGGATTTCCCGTTCTCGGCCTGCATGAAGACGGTGCGCAGCGCGAAGTGTCGCCCACCAGTCTACAGCGGGAGATTCCCTGTCGCGGCGCGGGTCGACTTGTCGCGCTTGTACGCCTCGATCGTCCGCTGCGCGATCCGCCACTGGTGCACCTCGTCCGCGCCGTCGGCGAAGCGCGCCCAGCGCGCGTGCTGCGCCATGATCGCCAGGGGCGTATCGAGCGAGTATCCGAGCGCGCCGTGCACCTGGATGGCGCGGTCGATGATGCGGTTCAGCGCGTTGGCGACGAAGTGCTTCGCCATCGACACCTCGCTGCGGAAGTCCTCGCCGCGGTCGACCCGGTAGGCCGCGTGCAGCACCATGAGCTTGCTCTGGTACAGCTCCATCGTCGAGTCGGCGATCATCCACTGGATGCCCTGCTTGTCGGCGAGCAAGGAGCCGTGGGCGTAGCGGTTCAGCGCACGATCGACCATCATGTCGAGCGCGACCTCGGCCTGCCCGATCCATCGCATGCAGTGCGCGAGGCGCGCCGGGCCGAGCCGCGCCTGCCCGAGGAGATGCCCCTGCCCGCGCCCACCGAGGACGTTCTCCGTCGGTACGTGCAGGTTCTCGATCCGGATCTCCGCGTGGTTGTGGTGACCGGCCATCGTCTTCACGTCGCGCACCACCGTCCAACCCTTCGCCGGCAGGTCCACCACGAACGTGGTGTTGGCCGCCTGCGGGATCTCCGGCTCGTCCTCCGTGCGGGCGATGAGGATCGCGAACGCGGCGCCGCTGGCGCCGGAGATGAACCACTTGTGACCGTCGACGACCCAATGGTCGCCGTCGAGAACGGCGCGGGTCTGAATCAGCGTCGGATCGGAGCCGGCGACCTCCGGCTCGGTCATCGCGAAGCAGGAACGGATGAAGCCGTCGCAGAGTGGCCGCAGATACTTCTCCTTCTGCGCGTCGGTTCCCCAGTGGAGGAGGGTGTGCATGTTGCCCTCGTCCGGCGCCTGTGCATTCAGCGCGTACGGCCCGAACACCGACTTGGCGGCCTCCGCGGACACCGCCGCCATCGCCATGTGCCCGACCCCCATCCCGCCGTATTCCTTCGGCATGTGCGGCAACCAGAGACCCCGGTCGTGTGCCGCGACCCGCATCTCGATGATCGACTGGATCAGGAAGCGGCGGTCGCCCTCGCGCTCCGCGATCTGCGCCTCGGCCGGTCGCACGACCTGCGCGACGAAGTCGCGGACCTTCAACCGGAGGGCGTCAATCTCCGGCGGAAACGTGAAATCGATGGCCATGGGACCGTCCTTTCGTTTCGAGCTACGCGCCGATTCTTAGCCCGGATCAGCGGCGCGCGGCAATTTCTCCGGCGGCACGACGTCGTCAGAGGATCATCGCGGCATAGCCGTTCCTCGCGCCGTCCCTCGCGCCGATCCAGAGGAAGACGACGAGATCGCCCGGTTGCACCCGGTCCGCCCGCCGATCCTCGTCGAGCAGGATGAGCGCGCTGGCGGCGGACGTGTTCCCGTAGCGGTCGACGTTGAGCGGAATCCGCTCGGCCGGCAGGCCGAAGAGCTCGTCGGCGCGGCGCACGACGATGCCGTTCGCCTGATGCATGTACCAGCGGGCAACGCGCGCGACGTCGAAGTCGCCGCCAACGACCGGTGCGATGGCGGTGGGCCACAACAGCTCGGCAACGACCTGAACGGTGCCCTCGTCCTCGCAGGTGAGCTCGATCGGCTGGAAGTCCGCGAAGCTCATGTACGGGACGCGACCGCCGTGCGTCGCATGTCCGACACGTTCGTCGGACGGTTTCAGCAGCGTCGCACCCGCTGACAACCGGCTGGTTCCTCGGAGGATCGAACCACCGCAGGTCGCGACGTGTGCCGCCGGCGAGACACACCGCCTTCACTGGCTTCCCCGTAGACTACGAGATCGCGTCCCAATTCAA
>JBGPIT010000125.1:0-11955 GCA_041485125.1 Binatia bacterium
CCCAGCATGTCGGGCGTGAACGCCGGCATCACCAGGCCCATCCCCTTCTCGATGTAGACGCTGGCGTAGATCAGCAGGCAGCCGAGGTTCAACGTCACCACGTTCCGCCGCGTCGCCGGGAAGAGGAAGAGGAGAAACGCGGCGATGCCGCAGGCGACGAACGCCCACGCATAGGGGACGAGCGCGTGATGCCCGCGCACACCGGCGAAGAGATACTGGAAGTGGACCAGGTGCTCCGTTGCCGAGTAGTACTCCTTGAACACCTCGGCGCCGAGCAGGAAGAGGTTCAAGAACATCGCGTACGCCATGAGCTCGGCGATCTTCGAGATCGCCGCGTCCTTGATCGCGATCTTGGTCGTCCGCTGCAGGATCTGGAAGAGGATCAGCATGATCGCCGGTCCGGAGCAGAACGCCGAGCAGAGGAAACGCGGCGCCAGGATCGACGCGTTCCAGTAGGGGCGCGCCGGCACGCCGACATAGATGAACGCGGTGACGGTGTGGATGCCGACGGCCGCCGGAATCGAGAAGAGGACGAGCGGCAGGACCAGGCGCTGGTTGTACGACCGCCCCTGCAGGCCGCGGTAGAGGAGGTGGGTCACGATCGTCACGTTGAGAACGAGGTACGCGTTCAGTACGAGCACGTCCCATGCGAGGACCGAGCTCGGAAAGTTCATGTGGCCGATGACGGGGATCAGATGCCAGGAGCGATCCGGCCGTCCCATGTCGACGACGACGAACATCAGGCACATCACGATCGCGCTGATGGCGAGGATCTCGCCGAGGATCGCGACCTCCTTGATGGGCTTCCAGTGGTAAATGTACGCAGGAATCACGAGCACCACGGCGGCCGCGGCGACGCCGACCAGGAACGTGAAGTTGCCGATGTAGAACGCCCACGACACCTGGTCGCGCATGTTGGTGACGATCAGGCCGTTCCGGAGCTGGTCGACATAGGCAAGGCCGCCCCAGGCAATGAGCGCGAGAAGGAGGAGCATCCACGCCCAGTAGGCCTTCCCTCCTCGCAGCACGAGCCGCACGCTGGTCGACAAGAACTCGAGGGGTCCCATGATCGCTCGCCTATAGCCCATAGAAGTAGAAGAACTTCGGCTCGGTCTTGAGCTCGCTCTTCAACACGAAGACGCGCTTCTCGTGCAGGATGCGCGAGATCTCGCTCTCCGGATCGAGGAGGTTGCCGAACTTGCGGGCGCCGACCGGGCAGATCTCGACGCACGCCGGATAGCGTCCCGTACGCGCCCGCTGGATGCAGAAGGTGCACTTCTCGACGACGCCGCGCGGCCGCGGCCGGTTGCCGAGGACGTGCAGGCTGGGATTCAGGTCCTCGGGCGGCAGATGCGGCTCACCCCAATTGAAATGGCGCGCGCCGTAGGGACACGCCGCCATGCAGTAGCGACAGCCGATGCACCAGTCGTAGTCGATCACGACGATCCCGTCCGGCTCCTGCCACGTGGCGCCGACGGGGCAGACGCGCGTGCACTGCGGGTTGCGGCACTGCTGACACGCGACCGGCAGGTAGAAGTGATCGGGATCGGGAACCGTGTCGGGGTCGTAGTAGGGATTCGCCCCCTCGAAATCGATGCCCTTCTCCTTCTCCATCTCGAGGACGCGGATCCATTGGATCTGCGGGTCGCGCGACTGGTTGTTCTCCTTGACGCAGGCGTAGACGCAGCGCCGGCAACCGATACAGCGCGAGAGGTCGAGCGCGTAGCCGAACGTCACGCCGGCCTGCGCCGGAACCGCGGAGACGTGCACCTCGCGGCCGAAGCGCCGCTCGGCGTCGTCGCGGATCCGCGCAACGCGGCGATCGAGCTCGTCGGGCGAGAGCTCGAGGAAGTGCTTCTGGAAGAACTGCTCGCGGGCGACCGGCGAGCAGCCGGCGAGAATGGTCGCGACCGAGAGCCCGACCGAGGTGAGAAAGTCGCGCCGGCTGAGGGTCGCCGCGTCCTGCGCCTCCTCGCTCGCGCGCACGTCGGGCGCCATGTCGTCAGTGCGCCGATCCGGCATCGGGCTCCTCCTTCCTCGCCGGGGCCGCGGCGACCTCGCCGGCCGCGGCCGTCGCGACGGTGCGCGCGTTCTCACGGGTCAGGAATTGCGGCCGCACGGGTGGCGGCAACGGCTTCAGCGACGTGAACCGCGGGCTGTGCGGATTGTGGCAGTGCACGCACAGGAGGTAGCGCTTGGAGCCGTCCCAGTAGCCCGTGCGCTTGCCGTGCACGCCGTTTCGCCAATCGCGAAACTGGGTGCCGTGACACTGGCCGCACAGACGGTACGACTCCGTGAACGGCACCAGCGTGCCGCTCGCAAGCCGCAGCTGATTGCGATCCTCGGCGTCGTGGCAGTCGAGGCACCAGCGGTGCTCCTCATCGTGATGGAGGACGATGTCGCTGTGCATCGCCTCGAGCGGGCGGCGCTCACGGTCGGGCGGGAACGTCGCGTGACAGTCCATGCACGGGAAGATCCCTTCGGTGAAGGGCGGCGCGGGAACCGGAAAGAGCGCCTGCGTGCTTCCCGAGCCGCCGTTGGTATCGAGGCCGCTGAGCGCCTCGTCGTGGGCGAAGAGCGCCGGGAAGTCGGCGGGCGCGAAGGACCGGTCCGCGGGCGCGCCGACCGGCGGCACGAACGGCTTCGCGCGCACGATCACGACGAGCACCGCCAAGACGGTCAATGCGAAGAGCACGAGCAGCGGAATGAGCGCGTTCGAGCGGCCGATCGAGAACTCGGGCTCGGCGCCACCGCCCTGCTCGTCGTGTTCCGGTACGTCGCCGTGCGGTCGGTCCGGTCCCATCGGTCACTCGGCGCGCGACTGCGTACGGAGGAAGGCGACGAGGTCGCGCATCTCGTCGTTCGCGAACTGCGGCCACGCGATGCCCTCGTCGCGCGTCTTTTGCGCCATCACCGGCGCGTGGTTCCACATCGCCGACGCCCAGCCGAGCGACGACCGCACGAGCCCGGACGCGGCGAGGTTCGGGCCGACGGCGCCACCGGTCGCCGGCGCGTGGCAGCCGGCGCACGACTTCTCGCGGAAAATCTTCGCGCCGCGCGTCGCGTCGCCGCGCTCGTCCATGTACTGGGCGAAGTAGAGGTACGCCAGGACGTCCGCCGTTTGCGCGCCGTCGAGGCGCGGAAAGGTGACGTCGAGCGCCCGCATCTTCGCCCACATCGCCGGCCCGTGGTTCCAGAGCGCGCCCGCCATCTCGCCGACGTGGCGCATCGGACGATGCGTCCCGAGATCCGGTCCGACGCTGCCGCCGACGCCGGCGATGGCGTGGCACTTCACGCATGTCTTGTCGGAGAAGAGCGCCTTTCCGGCGCGCGGGCTCCCGAGCTGCGTCGCGACGTCACGCGCCGACAGCGGTGCCGCATCGGCGCCGCGGATGAACGCGACCAGATTCGTGACGTCGTCGTTCTCGAGGCGCGGCCGCTCGATCCCGAGCTCCCTCATCTTCGCCGCCATGTCCGGACCGTGGTTCCACAGCGCCTGCGCGAGGAAGAGCGACGAGGCGTAGGGACGGAGCTCGTCGAGACGCGGCCCCGTCGTGCCGCCATTGCCGTCCAGCTGGTGGCAGCGCGCGCACGAGCGCGCCTCGAAGAGCGCGCGCCCGCGCTCGAAACTGCCGGGCTCGTCGAGGAAGTTCAGGTACAAGAGATATGCTGAGAGCTTCCCCATGTCGTCGGCCGAGAGGGTCGCACGCGTGACACCATCGGCGCGCATGCGCTCGAGCATCGCCGGCGTGTGGTTCCACAGGCTGCCGGCGAGCTGCATGACGTCCTGCCAGGAGCGCGCATGGCCGAGGTCGGGTCCGACGTGGGGCTCTCCGCCACCGGAGATGGCATGGCAGTGGCCGCAGCCCTTGGCGGCGAAGACCTCCTCGCCTTCGACCAGCGGCTGCCTCGGCACCGTGTCGCGATCGTCCGCCGCTGTCGCCGGAAGCGCGCCGCAGGCGACGAGGACGGCGACGAGCGTGGCGCCGAGCACTCGGCGTCCGGCGCAGGCGAACTGTGCTCTTTCCGAACCTGGCGCGCGCCGCGCGCCTGAGCTTCGCGCCTCGGGCGCCGAACCAGGCGTTCGCCACATGCGGTGTTCCTCAGTGCAAGGGATGTGCCCCGGCCGCACGCGCGGCGAGGAAGGCCGCCGCAGACGCGTCGCCGCCGATAATCGATGCGGGCCTGGACGAAAGCGTGCGCTCGATGCTTCCGATCCACGAGAACTCGGCCGCGCGTTTTTCTCGCGCCTGCTATGCCGCGGGACGGCCGTTTCCCACGCGTAGTACGGCCCGAACCCCGCAGTGACCCGCCGGCGGGCGTTTGCGCCTGACGAACGTCACCCGGGAGGATGGACCAGCAGACGCTCGAGCCAGTCGAGGAGCCGAGCGACGCGGCGCCGGAGCCGCCCCGGCGCTACATCCTCGAGGACACCGGCTTCGACGAGGTGCCGAAGAAGTACCGGCGGTTCTATCGTAAGTAGCAGGGGGCGGGCGACGTCCGGCACGCGCGAGGCGACGGTCGCGTACTGACTCTCGACCACCCCGCTTCTTCCGGCAACGTCCGGCGCAGCTCACGCCCGCTCTATGCGTCGCTTCGCGCCGTGGGCTGGTCGCGCATGCGCTCGACGTCCGCCCGCACGACGACGGTCACGTCGTGCCGGTCCGGATCACGAGCCTACGCCACGGGGCGATCCGAGGGGCTTCGGGTTGAGGCGGTACGGGGAAGGGACGGGTTGAGCTCAGTGGCGGGTTTCTTCAGCGGGGGCAGCTAGCGACGAGGCGACGAGCTGTTTCAGACGGTCGACATCGACGGGCAATTTCAGGCAGTGGACGCCTTCGACGCCGCTCACGATCCAACGTAGGCGCTCCGTCTCGCACTCGGTGAGGAGAATGAACGGGATCGAGCGGCCGTGCTCGCGCGCGGTACAGAGGACCGTGAGACCGCAGGCGACGCCCGGGAGCATGACCTCGCTCAGGACCAGGTCGTAGGGCTCGCGCTCGAGCAACCCCATCGCTTCCTCGCCGGAGCACGCGAGGTCGGTCGCATACCCACAGCGGCACAGAATGCGGCTGATCGTGCGACGAAAGTTCTCGTTGGCTGCGACCACGAGGATTCGGTGCGTGCTCTTACTCGGGAAACAGCCCATTAAAAGTGCCAAAAGGCAGCATGATTCATGCCATCGCCGGGGCGATCTGGGGGCGGTGGAAAGTGTTGGTTGGACGGCAGCATTCGGTGGATGAACGGGCAGGGCGCGCCGACCACGGTCGTAAAGCAAGACACGGTCGTCACGAGAGTTGGTACTTTTCGAGCTTCCGGTAGAGCCGCTGGCGATCGATCCCGAGGGTTCGCGCCGCCTCGTTCTTGTTGCCGTTGCTCTTGCGAAGCGCGGCGATGATGACCGACCGTTCGGTCGCCTCGAGCGAGGGGATGTCGTCGCCGAACTCGATGCCGGCATCCTCGATCTGCTCGCCGCGGAAGCCCGGTGGCAGGCTCTCGACCGTGATCGGCGCCTCCGGCGTCAGCGCGAACGAGCGCTCGATCAGGTTCTGCAGCTCGCGGATGTTCCCCGGCCAGTCGTGGCGGACGAGGCGCTCGAGCGCCGCCGGTTCGATCGCCTTCGGCGCGACGTTGAAGGTCGTGCTGTAGCGGTCGATGTAGTGCGCGACCAGCAGCGGCACGTCGTCGCGCCGGTCGCGCAGCGGCGGCAGCGCGATCTGCACCACGTTCAGGCGGTAGAAGAGGTCGGAGCGGAACCGACCGTCCCGTACCTCGACTTCGAGGTCGCGGTTGGTCGCCGCGATCAGCCGCACGTCGACCTTGACCGCGCGCGTCGACCCGAGCGGCACGACCTCGCGCTCCTGCACGGCGCGCAGAAACTTCACCTGCAGCGGATAGGGGATGTCCGCGATCTCGTCGAGAAAGAGCGTGCCGGCGTCGGCGGATTGGAAGACGCCGTCGTGATCGGCGACCGCGCCGGTGAAGGCGCCGCGCCGATGGCCGAAGAGCTGGCTGTCGAGGAGCGTGTCGGAGACGCCACCACAGTTCATCGCGAGAAAGGTGCGGCCGGCGCGGGCGCTGCGCGCGTGGATCGTGCGAGCGACGAGCTCCTTGCCGGTGCCGCTCTCGCCGCTGATCAGGACCGTGCTGGTGTTCTGCGCCACCGCGTCGACGGCGCGGTAGATCTCCTGCATCGGCGCGCTCTGACCGATGATCTCGCCGAAGCCCGTCGTCTTCGAGAGCTCCAGACGCAGGCGGCGGTTCTCGCGCTCGAGCTCGGAGAGGTGCAGGACCTGCTCGATCGTCATCAGAAGCTCGTCCGGGTTGCAGGGCTTCACCAGGTAGTCGTAGGCGCCGAGCTTCATCGCCTCGACCGCCGCGTGCGTGCTGCCGTGGCCGGTGAGGACGATCGTCGGCGGCGAGATGAGCCGGCGCTCGCCGCGCGTCGTGGGCTCGGTGTGAAGCGCGCGCAAGAGCTGCATCCCGTCCATCACCGGCATGTTGAGGTCGGTGATCACGACGTGGAAGGACTCCACGGCGAGACGATCGAGCGCCTCGCGGCCGTTACCCGCGCTGGTGACGGCGAAGCCGCGGCGTTCGAGGATCTTCGCCAGCGTCCGCGCCATGTTGAGCTCGTCCTCGACGAGCAGGATGCGGGCGGCGCGAGCGGGGACGGCGCCGGCGGTCAAATCGCGGCCGCCTCCGGCAGGTCGGTCGGGCACGGCAGCTCGATCAGGAAGCTCGTGCCGACGTTCGGTGTGCTGCGGACGCTGATCTCGCCATGGTAGCGCTGCACCACCGAATGCACCACCGACAAGCCGAGGCCGGTGCCTTGGCCGGGCGACTTGGTGGTGAAGAACGGATTGAAGATGTCCTTGATCTGATGCTCGGGAATCCCGACGCCGGTGTCGCTGAACTCGAGCTGCATGCTGTTGTCGGCGCCGCGTGCGGTGCGGATGCGGAGCTCCCCGCCGTGCGGCATGGCCTGCACCGCGTTGGTGATCAGGTTGAGGAGGATCTGCCGCAGCGCGTTCTGGTTCGCAATGCAGCGGCCGGTCTCGGCGAGCTCGGTGACGACCCGGACGTCGTTGTTCTGGAGGTACTTGTTCATCAGCATCAAGGTCTTGCCGATGAGGTCGTTGACGTCGACCGGTTCGAGCTCGGCCTTCGACTCGCGCGAGAACTCGAGCAGCGTGTTGATGATCGCTTGGACGCGGTCCATCTCGTCCTTGGCGATGCGCAGGTCCTCGCGCACCTCGGGATCGTCGCCGTCGACGATCTCGGAGAGGTCGTAGAGCGCGTTCATCACGATGCCGAGCGGGTTGCGGATCTCGTGCGCGAGGCCGGCGGCGAGCTGACCGATCGCGGCCATCTTCTCGGATTGGATGAGCTGGTCCTCGAGCCGCTTGCGGTCCGAGATGTCGACGCAGATCTGCTGGATGAAGCGCTGATCACCGTACTCGATGACGCCGCAGTTCGAAAAGATCGGGATCACCTCGCCCGAGCGCGTGCGCAGGTGCAGGTTGTCCTGACTCGCGTTGCGCTTGGCGCGGGTGTGCTCCCAGAGCGCGATCGCGGCGTCGCGCTCGACCGCGGGATGGAGGTCCCACACGTGCATCTTCTCGAGCTCGGCGGACGGGTAGCCGAGGATCTGCTCGGCGACGAAGTTCGCGCCGAGCACGCAGCCGTCTTCCCATGCGATCTTGAAGATCGCCGCGGGCGCGTTGTCGATCGAGCGGCGATAGCTCGCTTCGTGCTCGCGCAGCTGCTCCTCGCGGGCCTCGACGAAGAAGTCGGTGATGTGGAGGATGCGCTCCTCGAACTCCTGCGAGAAGAGCGACAGCAGCTCGGCGCGCCGCGCGCGGTCGGTCTTGTGCCGCGCCCGCACCGCTGCGGCGAGGAGCTCGAAGAGGCGCATCTGCCCGGCGAGGAAGCGCGACGGCGGGAACTTCGAGATGAAGCCGTGGCTCGCGTGGCTGCGCAGCACCAGATAGGTCTCCTCGTCCTCGGGGTCGGCGACGTGCCGGATCCAGCGCCGCACCGCCTGCTCCATGTCGAGGGTGAGGCCGGGCCACTGCTTCTCGTCGATCCGCAACGCCCGCCCGATCGAAGGGACCCAGACCCCGAGCGCCTCGGGCAGCGCGGCCTCGAGATCGCGCGCGAGCTCGTCCCTGAGCGGGCTCCGCTTGCGCTCGAAGCCGAGCAGCGAGCAGCCCCGCATGTAGCCTTCGATCCGCCGCAGGTGCTGGGCGAGGGTCTCGTCGTGTTCCGGGAAATCGCTCATGCGAACGTCGCAAGTCCTCTTACCAACACGGAAATCTTGTTGCCATCCCTGAACGCGCACGACGCCCTGCGGGCGGCCGCGTTGCCGAGTCGCGCGCCGCGCGGCGCGGTGGCGTCCCTGGGGGCACTACTTTAAGGTAAATGCGCGTTCTGTCTGATTTCACCGCAACTCTGGAAGGACAACTACGTTGAAGCCAGGCAACTTGCCGGTGGCCGCGCCCGCTACGGACCCGGACGTCCAGCTGATGCTCCGGTTCCAAGCCGGAGACGACGACGCGTTCCGAGAGCTGTTCGAAAAGTACACTCGTGCGATCGTGAACTTCGCATATCACTTCGTCGGGAGTCGGCCGCGTGCCGAAGAGCTGGCGCAGGACGTATTCCTGCAGGTCTACAAAGCAGCGGCGCGCTACGAGCCGCAGGCGAAGTTCACGACGTGGCTGTACCGGATCGCGACCAACGCCTGCCTGAACGAGGTGCGGCGGCCGGAGCGGCGCTACAAGACGCGTTCGCTCGAGCACGACACCGAGGACGGCTCGGAGCGCGCCGAGATCGCGTTTCCGGATCCGCACGCCGTCAGCGGTGAGGACGCCTCGGCCGGTCGGGAGCTCGAGGCGAAGATTCAGACGGCGCTCGGCGATTTGCCCGCAAACCAAAGGGCCGCTCTGGTGTTGAGTAGAATCGAGGGAATGTCGTACCGCGAGGTGGCGGACGCGCTCGACTGTAGCGAGAGCGCTGTCAAGAGTCTGGTGTTCCGTGCCACCGCGACGATGCGAACCGAGCTGGCGGAGTTTCTGTGATGACGAGTGAATGCCAAACGATGGCCGAGGAGTTGGTCGCGTACCTCGACGGCGAGCAGCCCGAGGCGGAGCGTGCGCGTATCGAGGCGCACGTCGCGACCTGCCTCACGTGCCGGCGCGAGATGGATCGCATCGGCAAGGTGAACGCGATGCTGCGGGCGCTGCCGCGGGTGGTGCCGTCGGACGATTTCGACGCGCGCATGTGGGAGCGCCTGGCCGCGGAGACCGCGTCGCGCAGCCGGCGTCGCGGCTTCCGTCCCGCGTTGTGGGGCATTCCGCTCGCGGCGGCCGCCGCGCTGGCGCTCGTCTGGTACTCGAGCGTCGCGCGCGTCGCCACCGGTGTGCCGGGGACGCGACCGCCCGCCGAGATCGCGCGCGCGTCGAAGCAGAGCGGGCGCTCGGCGCCGGGCAGCGAAGAAGCCGTCGCGCGCGCGAACCGGGAGCCGCAGGGCGAGCCGATCAAGCAGGCCAACGCCGAGGAGCTCGCGCCGGAGGATCTGCCGCCGGCGTTGATCGAGCACCCCGAGCTCTTCCTGCGCTTGCCGGTGGTGCGCCGTCTCGAGAAGTTCGAGCATTTCGAGGAAGTGCGCACGCCGCCCGACGCGGAGCCGATCGGCCTCGGGGAGGCACGCTCGGGATCCTTGGGGTGAGATCGTGACGGGAGCCCGGCAGCTGACGCTGGCGCTGCTCGTCGTCTCGGCGATGGCGCTCGCCGGCACCGCGGCGGCGCGCGACGACGGCGATCGCCGTTTGGCAGAAGGGTGGGACGACCTCTCGCCGCAAGAGCGCGGCGAGGCCTATCGGAACTACCAGCGCTTCCAGAAGCTCCGCCCCGAGCAGCGTGAGACCGTCGAGCGCAACTACGATCGCTATCGCCAGATGCCCTCGGAGGAGAAGGACCGCATCCGCGGCAACTACCAGCGCTACCGCCAGCTCAGCCCCGACGAGCGGCGCGAGTTTCAGCAGCAGTACCGCAAGTGGAAGGAGCACAGATGAGCGACGACGCGTGCGAGTCGGATCGCTCGCGTGTCGACGACCTGCTCCGCGTGCTGACCGCCGCCGCAGTTGCCGCGACGGTGCTGCTTCCGGGGCGGGTCTTCGCGCAGGCGCCACGTCTCGGCGTGCCGGGCGGCGGTGCCGTGGCCGCGCCGCCGGTGCAAGCGCCGCCCCCGCTGGGTCACCGGCTCGAGCCGCGACGTCGCGCGCCCGCGGGTGCGATGCCGCCGGGCGCCGTCGGCCGACCGCCCGTCGGCGCCGCCGGACCGCCCCCGCTCGGCGCCGCCGGTCCATCACCGATCGGCGCGGCCGGGCCGCCCCCGCTCGGCGCCGCGGGACCGCCGCCGCTCGGCGCGGCCGGACCGCCGCCGATCAACTCGGGCGTCGTCGTTCGGGAGCCCGTCCGCTGCGCACCCGGCGCTCCGTGTCCGCCGCCCGCGTGCGATCCACGCGCGGGGATTCCGTGCGACGAGGAGGAGCCGGCCGAGTGACGCACGTCGTCTCACCACCACGCGCGCGGCGAAGCACGATCGCGGCGACGATGGTCGGCGACGCTCGATCGTCCTGATCGTCACCGGTCCGCTCACGTTGGTCGCGACCCTCCCGGCCGATATACTCGGCCGTCGTGGAGCGCCGTTCCGGTACCTTCAGGCTCGCCGCCGACGTCACGCCGCAGGGAGATCAGCCGGAAGCGATCCGGCAGCTCTCGGAGGGCTTGCGCGCGGGTGTGCCCGCGCAAACGCTCCTCGGCGTGACCGGCTCGGGCAAGACCTTCACGATGGCGCACGTCGTCGCCGAGCTGAACCGGCCGACGCTCGTCATCGCTCCGAACAAGACCCTCGCGGCGCAGCTCTACCACGAGTTCCAGACGCTCTTTCCCGACAACGCCGTGCGCTACTTCGTGAGCTACTACGATTACTACCAGCCCGAGGCGTACGTCCCGAGCACCGATACGTTCATCGAGAAGGACGCGTCGATCAACGACGAGATCGACAAGATGCGCCACTCGGCGACGAAGGCGCTGCTCGAGCGTAGCGACACGCTGATCGTCGCGAGCGTCTCGTGCATCTACGGCCTCGGCTCGCCGTCGGAGTACTTCGACAACCTGCTTTTCCTGGAGCGCGGTGCGATCGCCGACCGCGATCAGATCCTGCGCAAGCTCGTCGACATCCAGTACGAGCGCAACGACGTCGACTTCCACCGCGGCACCTTCCGGGTGCGCGGCGACGTGGTCGAGATCTACCCGGCGTACGAGGAGAATCGCGCGCTGCGCATCGAGTTCTTCGGCGACATGATCGAGGCGATCACCGAGATCGACCCGCTGCGCGCCAAGGCGATCCGCGGCTTTCAGCGAGTCGCCGTGTACCCCGCGAGTCACTACGTCACGAGCCCGCTGCGTCTCAAGAAAGCGGTGACGGCGATCCGCGACGAGCTCCGGCAGCGCCTCGCCGAGCTGCGCGCGCAGAACAAGATCCTCGAGAGCCAGCGCCTCGAGCAGCGCACGCTCTACGATCTCGAGATGCTCGACGAGATGGGCTTCTGCCACGGCATCGAGAACTACTCGCGCCACCTCGACGGCCGGAACCCCGGCGATCCGCCGGCGACGCTCCTCAGCTACTTCCCCGATGACTACCTGCTCGTCATCGACGAGAGCCACGTCACGGTGCCGCAGATCGGCGGCATGTACCGCGGCGACCGCTCGCGCAAGGAGACGCTCGTCGAGTTCGGCTTCCGCCTGCCGTCGGCGCTCGACAATCGGCCGCTCAACTTCGAGGAGTTCGAGCAGCAGACGGGACAGGTCGTCTACGTCTCGGCGACGCCCGGCAACTTCGAGCTCGAAAAGAGCGAGGGCGTCGTCATCGAGCAGCTCATCCGGCCG
>JBGPIT010000126.1:0-11920 GCA_041485125.1 Binatia bacterium
CGCCGCATCATGGAAACGCAACCCGTTCCAATCATCATTTGCACCGCCACGACGAACCCGAAGGAGGTCGTCACGCTGTTCCGGCTGATGGAGGCCGGCGCCGTCGCCTGCGTGGAAAAGCCGGTCAGTCGCGAGCACCCCGATTTCGCGCAACTGGTCACGAACCTTCTGCAAACGATCAAGCTGATGTCCGAAGTCAAGGTGGTGCGCCGCTGGCCGCGGTCGCGAGCAGCTTCTCTGCCTGCGCCTCCGGCACGTCCCGTCGCATTGACACCCGCGCTTACCGGGGTCGCACTCATCGGCATTGGCGCATCCACCGGCGGCCCGCCGGTCCTGCAGACCATCCTTTCGAGTTTGCCCAAAGATTGGACCGCGGCGATCCTCATCGTGCAACACATCGCGCGCGGTTTTCTGCCCGGTTTGGTCGAGTGGTTGAACCAGACCACCGGCTGGCAGGTTCATGTCGCTTCGCACGGGACTTCCGCGCTGCCCGGCCATGCCTATCTGGCACCGGACGATTTCCACATGGGCGTGACCTCCAGCGGTCGCATTCTCCTGACGCGCGAAGAGCCTGAGAATGGCTTGCGGCCCGCGGTCTCGTATTTGTTCCGCTCGCTGGCGGAGGCATGCGGACGGAATGCGCTGGGTGTGCTGCTGACCGGCATGGGCAAGGACGGCGCAGTGGAGCTGAAGCTGATGAAGGACAACGGCGCCTTCACCATTGCCCAGGATCGGGAAAGCTCCGTCGTGCACGGCATGCCCGGCGAAGCCATCGAGCTGGGCGGTGCGACGCACGTGCTGGCTGCCGACAACATCGCCGACATGCTCATGATGCTCGTCAACCGCAGGACACCGCCGGAGGACTTGAACCATGAGCGCTACTGCTAAGCCCGCCGCCACGGCGGTCGACATCCTGATCGCGGAAGACAGCCCCACGCAGGCCCAACAACTCCAGCACATCCTCGGGCAGCAAGGCTACCAGGTCACTGTCACGACCAACGGCCGGCAAGCGTTGGAAGCGGCGCAGCGTCACAAGCCCACGCTCATCATCAGCGACGTGGTCATGCCCGAAATGGACGGCTATGAGTTGTGTCGCCGCATCAAAGCCGATGCGAGCCTAGGCGACGTCCCGATCATCCTCGTCACGACCTTGTCCGATCCGCAGGACGTGATTCGCGGGCTCGAGTGCCGTACGGACCACTTCATCCTCAAACCGTACGATGAGCATCACCTGTTGAGTCGGGTGCGGTTCGTGCTCGTCAATCGCGAGGTGCGCCAGACGGAACAGTCCGGCATGGGTGTGGAAATCTTCTTCAACGGCCAAAAGCACTTCATCACCGCCGACCGTCTACAGATTCTCAATCTTCTTCTGTCCACGTACGAGGCCGCCATCTTACGCAACAAGGAGCTGAGCCTCGCGCAGGATGATCTTCACAGCCTCAACACGAGCCTCGCAGCCGCCAACGAGGAATTGGAAGCGTTCTCCTATTCCGTGTCGCACGATTTGCGTGCACCGCTGCGCCATATCATGGCCTTCGTGGAGCTCCTGCAACAAGACGCCGGGCCGTCACTGTCGGAACCACATCTCCGCCATCTGACGACGATCTCCCAGGCGGCGAAACGGATGGGACATTTGATCGACGACCTGCTGGCCTTTTCGCGGGTCGGGCGTACGGACTTGCAAAAGACGGAGGTCGATCTCGATCAGTTGGTCCAGGAGACGTTGGGCGAGTTTCAAGGAGCCACGAAGGACCGGAACATCGTCTTGGACATCCACCCGCTGCCATCAGTGTGGACCGACCGTTCCCTGCTGCGCCTGGTGCTGGTCAACCTGATCTCCAATGCGGTGAAGTTCACCGGCACTCGTGCCGAGGCCACAATCGAAATCGGTTCTGTTCCCGATGCAAACGGCGACACGGTGATTTTCATTCGCGACAACGGCGCGGGCTTCGATCCGCGCTATGCCGGCAAGCTGTTCGGTGTGTTCGAGCGCTTGCACAGTCACGACGAGTTCGAGGGCACAGGCATCGGCCTGGCGAACGTCCGGCGCATCATTCATCGGCACGGTGGCCGGGCATGGGCGGAAGGCGTGGTGGACGGCGGCGCGACATTTTACTTCTCACTCCCACGACACGACGGAGCGATCAATGGACAGTGACACGGTCAATCTCAAACACATCCTTTTGTGCGAGGACGATCCTTGGGATGTGGAGCTCACGTTGGTGGCGCTGGAGCAGCACCATCTGGCCAACAGGGTCGCGGTCGTTTCCGACGGCGCCAAGGCGCTGGATTATCTTTGCCGCCGGGGAGAATTCGCGACACGCGCTGGCGGCAATCCGGTCTTGGTGCTGCTCGACCTCAAGATGCCCAAAGTCAACGGACTGGAAGTGCTGAAGGTCATCAAGGCCGACGAGTATTTGAAGATCATACCCGTCGTCGTGCTTTCGTCCTCGCGCGAAACGCCGGACCTGGTCGAGTGTTACAAACACGGGGTCAACGCCTACGTCGTGAAGCCCGTGGATTTCGCCCAGTTCATGAACGCGGTCAAGCATCTCGGCATTTTCTGGGCGGCTGTCAACGAACCGCCACCGCATACAGGGAGAGAAGATCCTGCGATTCGCACATGAGCCCGAGCCCCGACGTCACGGATCACCCCGCACGCATCCTGATCGTGGACGACGAGCGCCACAACAGACAGTTGCTGGAACTCTTGCTCAGGCCGGAAGGCTTCCACCTCCTGACAGCCGCCAGCGGCGAGGAAGCGCTCGACATGGTAGCGCAGCACGCGCCCGACCTGATCCTGCTCGACATCATGATGCCCCGTATGGACGGGTACGCGGTGGCGGCCAGGATCAAGGGCAACCTCGCCACCAAGAACATTCCCATCATCATGGTCACCGCCTTGGAGGATCGGAACGCCAGGATGCTCGGGCTGAGCGCCGGAGCCGAGGACTTTCTCACCAAACCGGTGGATGGTGCCGAGCTGTGTGTGCGGGTGAGGAACCTGCTGCGCCTGAAGGCCTACGGCGAGTATTACGACAAGTACAGCCAAAGGCTCGAGGGCGAGGTGGGCTCGCGCACGGCCGACCTGGTCGAACGCACGAAGACCCTCGAGCAACAGGCCGCCGTTCTCACCGAACAGGCTGCGTTGCTCGATCTTGCGCAGGACGCCGTCGTCGTGCGGGACATGCACAATCGGATCGTGTTCTGGAGTCGCGGCGCCGAGGTCATGTACGGGTGGCTCAGCAGAGAAGCGCTCGGAAGAGACAACACTGAGTTGCTGAAGACAGAAGTCTCCGAGCCCATCGAACACATTCAAGCCACACTCCTGCGCCACGGCCAGTGGGAGGGCGAGGCGAGTCACCACAGACGCGACGGGACGCGTGTCATCGTTGCCAGTCGCTGGGCCCTGCAACGCGACGCCGATGGCGCGCCGGTCCGAATTCTCACCATCAACAATGACATCACCGACCGCAAGCACGCCGATGCCGAACGTCGATTGCTCGCCGAACGCCTAGGGCTCGCCACCGCAGTTGCCAAGGTGGGCGTACGGGAGTGGGACCTGGCGAGCGATACGCTCACATGGGATGCCACGATGTTCGACATCTATGGTTTACCGCCTGTCGTTTCGCTGCCGTATGAGCAATGGTCGGCGGCGGTGCATCCCGATGATCTGCCGGCAGTCGAAGCGACATTGCGGCGAGCAATCCACGAAAAGAGCCAGGGAGTTGCGGAATACCGGATCATCCTGACGGATGGCTCTGTACGGAGTGTGTCGGCGGTCGAGAGCGTGATTCTCGATGAGCGCGCGAACGTCTGCCGAGTCATCGGTGTCAACATGGACGTCACTAAACGGAAGGAGGCGGAGAAGCGCGCGGAGAAGCGTACGGCGCAGCTGCGCGACGAGATCGTCGAGCGCGAGCTCGCGCAAGCCGAGGCGGAATCGGCGACTCGCGCCAAGTCGGCCTTCCTCGCGAACATGAGCCACGAGATCCGCACGCCCATCAACGTCATCATCGGCATGACCGATATGACGCTCGACGGCGAGCTCGCGGAGGAGTCACGGGGCTATCTGAACACCGTCCGGCGCGCGACGATCGGCCTGCTCGCGATCGTGAACGACATTCTCGACACCTCGAAGATCGAGGCCGGGAAGGTCACGATGGAGGCCGTCGACGCGAGCCTCCGGAACGTCGTCGCAGAGGTCAGCGAGTTCCTTGCGCCGCAAGCGCGGGCGAAGGGCCTCGCGCTCGAGTATGCCGTCGATGCCGACATTCCGGAGTACGTGCGTGGCGATCCGAACCGCCTGAGGCAAGTCCTGGTGAACCTGGTCGCGAACGCGATCAAATTCACCGAGGCCGGCGGGATTACCGTGGAGTTCCACGTGCTCGAGCGCTCGGAGACCGAGGTGCGGGTGCGAGGAGTGGTGCGCGACACGGGGATCGGCATTCCCGCCGACCGCCGGGCCGCGATCTTCGAGAGCTTCACGCAGGCCGATGACAGCACCACGCGCACGCACGGAGGTACGGGACTCGGGCTCACCATCTCCCGCCAGCTCATCAAGCTCATGGGGGGACGGATCGGCGTCGAAAGCGAAGTCGGACACGGCAGCACGTTCTGGTTCGAGATCACGCTCGCCCTCGGCGCCAACGAAGAGACCAGCCGCCCGCGCAGCGCGTATGCGTGACCGCTACCCATGCGGACACGAGAGCCCTGCGCGGCCCCGCACGCCAAGGCGCGATACTTCTGCGCCGAACAGGCGCAATTACCTGGACAGTTGCCCCAGGCCGGTGGTACGCGACGCTGGGGGTCGATGCCGATTCTCGGTCGCGGAGATAGCGCACAGCCATACAGAGGCGAAATGCTGCGACGGATCGCCTCACGCGTCCCGCTCGGCTTCGCGTTCTTCCTCGGCTGCGTCGTCCTGAGCACCCTCTTCGAGGTCGCGCGCTTCCCCGAACGGCGCAGCTGGATGGTCGGCTTCGCGTTGGGCTTCGCCGTCTTGGTCGCCGTCGCTTGGGCCGTCATTCACTATCGGCCGACCGCGACCGTTGCCGTCCTGGTGGCGTTCGTGAACGTCGTCGGCGTCGCGCTGAACGTCTACCACGCGGTGGTGGGTGCCCCCGTCGCGATGTGCCTCTGGACGCTCACGGGTTTGATCGGGTCGACGGCCGTGATGTTTCCCTGGGGCGCGCGCACCCAGGCGATCGCTTCGCTCGGCGCCGTCGTCTCGTATCCTCTTCATCTCATCATGGGCGGACCCGATCCGCTCACCTGGGCGGCGGGTGGAACCTATCTCCTCGTCGCCGTCGGACTCGCGACGTTCGGCGCGTCGCTGTCTACGCGCTACGTGATGACCGGGCTTCGCCTCAGCGCGGCGCTTTCCGAACGCGAGGCGCGTCTCCAGAGCTACTTCGATCTCTCGCTGGTGGGCACCGTGATCCTGTCGCGGGAGAGCCGGTGCGACGACGTGAACGACGAGCTCTGCCGCATGCTCGGCCACACGCGGGCCGACCTGCTCGGCAAAGCATGGGTCGCGCTCGTGCATCCGGACGAGCGCAACCTCGCATCGGAGATGGTGGCCCGCGTGCTGCGCGGCGCTGGAGCCGAGCGCCACGAGTTGCGCTGTCTGCGCCGCGACCGAGGCATCGTCGACACTGTCGTCTCCGCACGCGGTCTTCCCGGTCCCGACGGCACCGTCGACCACGTCATCGTCGTCATCCAGGACATGACCGAGCACCGGCGTGCCGAGGCTGAGCGCGATCGCGCAAAGGACACGTTTCTCGCGATGGTATCGCACGATCTCCGGACGCCGCTTTCGTCGATCCTGGCGTGGTCCGGAATGCTCCGTGGCGGCAAGCTCGATGGGACGCAGAGGGAGGCCGCCGTCGATGCGATCGAGCGTAACGCCCTCGCGCAGGCGCGGCTCATCGGCGATCTCCTCGACGTCTCGCGCATCGTCTCGAGCGACTGGGAGCTGACGCTCTCTCCGATCGATCTGGTGGTGGCCGTCCGCGCCGCGGTCGATGTGGTCGCCCCGTCGGCGAATGCCAAGGGCGTCATGATCGACGTCGCACTGCCCGCCGAGCCGGTGTGCATCGAGGGTGACGTCGAGCGGTTGCAGCAGGTGGTGTGGAATCTCCTCGCCAACGCCGTCAAATTCACCGCGCCCGGAGCTCGCGTACAGCTCCGCTTGGAAAGCGGCGACGGCCTGGCGCGGCTGTCGGTCGCCGACGAGGGTGAAGGCATCGCGCCGGATCTGCTGCCGCACGTCTTCGAGCGTTTTCGGCAAGGCGAGAGTGCGAGCGTCCGGAAGCACGGCGGCCTCGGTCTCGGCCTCGCAATCGTGCGGGCCCTGGTCGACCGACACGGAGGAACGGTGCGCGCCGAGAGTCGCGGCCCCGGCGCAGGGTCGACCTTCACGGTCGAGCTGCCGCTCCATGCCGGCGGCACGGTGCAAACGCGGCTTCGAGCCGATCGGCCGGCGACCCCAGGCGCGACGGCGCTCCGCGGCCGGCGCATCCTCGTCGTCGACGACGACCCCGACTCGAACGCGACCGTGAGCGCGCTCCTGACCTCGTGCGGTGCCGACGTGCGGACGGCGCTGTCGTCGGCAGACGCGATCGAGATCGCGACCAGATGGCAGCCGCACGTTCTCGTGAGCGACCTCGTCATGCCCGGCGACGACGGTTGTACGCTCTTGCGGGCGTTACGCACCCGCGACGACGACCTCGCGCACCTCCCGGCGATCGCGCTGACCGCGCAGACGGGAGCCGTGAGCGAGCAACGCGCCTTCGCCGCGGGTTTCGAGGCCTACGTCGCGAAACCCTTCGACGCCGGCGAGCTCACCGCCGCGATCGCGACGGCCGCGGGCGTCGAGCACGCGTCCTAGCGCCGATCAGAACCCGAGCATCTTCGCGAGGTACTGGATCATCACCTCGTCGGCGCCGCCGCCGATGCTGATCAAGCGCGAGTCGACGAAGGCGCGCCCTGCCCTGCTCTCCTTCATGTAGCCGAAGCCGCCGTGCAGCTGGATGCACTCGTCGGCGACGTAGCGCGCGGTGCGGCCGCAGAAGAGCTTCGCCATCGAGATCTCTTTGGTCGCGTCCTCGTTCTTGAGGCGCTTGCGGATGCAGGCGTAGGTGAGTTCCTGCGCGGCGGTGAGCTGCGTCAGCATCTCGACGAACTTGAACTGCGTCACCTGCATCTTGCTGAGCGGCTTCTTGAAGACGATGCGGTCCTCGCAATAGCGCTTGGTCTCCTGCCACAGCGCCAGCGACCCAGCCATGCTGCTGACGCACGCGATCAGGCGCTCGTCTTGGAACTGCATCATCTGCTGCTGGAAGCCGCGGCCGATTTCGCCGATCGTGTTGGCGACGGGCACACGCACGTCCTCGAAGAAGAGCAGGCCGGTGTCGGAGCCCCAGTTCCCGATCTTGTCGAGGAGCTGGTAGCTGAAGCCGGGCGAGTCGGTCGGCACGACGATCTGCGAGAAGCCGCCGTAGCCGGCTTCGGGATCGGTCACGGCGAGGAGACACAGCCAATCGGCGGTCGCGGCGTTGGTGATGTAGATCTTGCTGCCGTTGATCACCCAGTGATCGCCGTCGCGGACGGCGCGGGTTTTGATGGCGGAGACGTCGGAGCCGGCGTCGGGCTCGGTGACGGCGATCGCGGTAACCATCTCGCCCTTCACGGCGGGGACCAGATAGCGCTCGCGGAGCTCGTCGGTGCCGAATTGATGGAGCGACGGTGTCGCCATGTCGGTTTGGACGGTGATCCCCATCGACACGCCGGCGTTGTCGCAGCGGGCGATCTCCTCGAACATGACCGTGGTGAACGACCAATCGAGACCGGAGCCGCCCCACTTGGGATCGTACCGGATGCCGAGCATGCCGAGGGCGCCCATCTTCTTGTAGAGCGACTTGTCGATACGGCCCATCTGATCGAACTCGCGCGCGCGCGGCCGCAGGTCTTCTTCGACGAACTTGCGGACGGTGGCGCGGAAGATCTGGTGCTCGGGTGAGGCGAAGAGCTCCGCGGACGGGCTCTTGATCGGATCTGCTACCATGCGTTGTTTCCTCTCGTAGGGCGCTCGCGGCGGTCTGGACGTTGTAGCGGGCGGAGCAGCGCGACACCAGCCGCGAGGAGCGGCATCGAACGGAGATGGCGAAGACGACCGACCCCGAGATTCGCACCGCGACGACGCGCGATCACGCGGCGGTGCTGCGCCTCCTGCGCACCCAGCTGCGCGAGCACCACGTCAACACCCCCGCGCGCCACCTCGCGGCGGCGCTCACGCACGTGCTGCGCCATCCGAAGATCGGCAGGATCTTGGTGGCGCGCGCCGGTGATCGGGTCGTCGGTTTCGCCGCGATCTCGCTGGTGACGCCGCTCGAGCACGGCGGGCGCTCGGCGTGGCTCGAAGAGCTCTACGTCGTGCCCGCGCAGCGCGAGCACGGTACCGGCACGGAGCTCCTGCGCGCGGCAGTCGCGACCGCGGTCAAGGCGGGCGCGCGCGCGATCGATCTCGAGGTCGATCGCGACCATGCGCGCGCCGCTCGACTCTACGCGCGGCACGGCTTCACCCCCGTCCCCCGCGCGCGCTGGGTGCTCGCGCTGGCAACCGACACGACTACGCATCCGCCCTGGCGCCGCGAAAAGCCGGCTGCCGTATCCGGCACTTCCGCTGCCCGAACGGCTCGTCGGCAGGTCCAGCGCGGGCCGCGCCGCCGCCCGTGACCACCGCGCTTCACCGCCTCACGATCACACGATTTCGTCACGCGCATTCTTTCGTTGTTGACACACCGCACGTGATCCTGCATTAACGATCGCCGTGACTTCGATGAACGCGACCTGCTGCTGTTGTTGTCCCGCGAACCGGGGGACCTCTCGACGCCATGGTCGCGCCGCGCGTGCACTCGCTATGAGCTGAGTCACTGCTGCTAACGCGAAATCCAGGCCCGGGAGGCATAGCCTCCCGGGCCTTTTTTTGGTGTGCGTACCGAGCAGAGCAGAGAACGAAAGGACAGCGACGATGACGACGCGACGAACCCGACGACGGCAACACGGTGGCCCGTCGCTCGCAACCGTCCGTGACGCCACCGCCACGACCCCGACCCTCCTCCCCTCCTCCTGTTGTCTCCCCTCCTGTTGTCGCCGCGCGGCCTAGCCGCCGATCCCCGTCCTACACTCGTTCCCGAAGTTTGACGCTCGCGAGCGGACGCCCTCCGGCGTCTTCTCCGATTGCACACTGCAAGGAGAGAGAACATGCGATCGATTTCGAAAGTATTGATAGCCCTTGCCCTGGTCGGTGCGACCGCGGGTCTACCGGCACTCGCCGCGGCCGACGCGGTCGAGCTGCTCAACGTGTCCTACGACCCGACGCGCGAGCTCTGGCGCGACCTCAACGCTCAGTTCATCCCGGCGTACAAGAAGCAGACCGGGAACGACATCTCGATCAAACAGTCGCACGGCGGCTCGGGCACGCAGGCCCGGGCGGTCATCGACGGCCTGGAGGCCGACGTCGTCACGCTCGCGCTCTGGCCCGACACCGACCAGATCCGCAAGGCGAAGCTGATCGACGACGGCTGGGAAAAGAAGCTGCCGAACAACTCCGTTCCGTACACCTCGACGATCGTCTTCGTCGTCCGCACGGGCAACCCGAAGGGCATCAAAGATTGGCCGGACATCATCAAGCCGGGCGTCCAGATCATCACCCCGAACCCCAAGACCTCCGGCAACGGCAAGCTCAGCTTTCTCGCGGCGTGGGGATCGGTCACCGAGCGCGGCGGCTCCGACAAAGAGGCGCTCGATTTCGTGACCAAGCTGTACGCGGCCGTGCCCGTGCTCGATCTCGGTGCGCGCGGCTCCACCACGACCTTCGTGCAGAAGAAGATCGGCGACGTGCATCTCTCGTGGGAGAACGAGGCCCATCTCGAGGTCGACGAGGCGAAGGGCGCGGTCGAGATCGTGTATCCGCCGCTCAGCATCCTCGCCGAGCCGCCGGTCGCCGTCGTCGACGCCAACGCCAAACGCAAAGGCACCGAAGCGGCGGCCAAGGCCTACCTCGAGTACGCCTTCACGCCCGAGGGCCAGGCGATCATCGCCAAGCACTACTTCCGGCCGATCGACAAAGAGGCCTTCACGCAGCACGCCTCGACCTTTCCAAATCTCGAGCTTTTCCCCGTGACCGCCGTGGCAAGAGATTGGAATGACGCCTACGACAAGTACTTCGGAGACGGCAAAATCTTCGACAGCTTCTACAAGCCGAAGCGCTGAGTCATGAGCACGGACGTCAACCGGCGCGTGCTGCCGGGCTTCGGCTTGAGCCTGGGGTACAGCCTCTTCTATCTGAGCCTGCTCGTTCTGATCCCGATCCTGGCGGGATTCGTCAAGGCGAGCACCCTCTCCCTCGAAACCTTCTGGGCCGCGGTGTCGTCCGACCGCGCCGTCGCCGCCTACGAGCTGACCGTCGGCGTGTCGTTCGCGTCGGCGGTCGCCGACATCTTGCTCGGATTTCTCGTCGCGTGGGTGCTGGTGCGCTACGACTTCCCACTGAAGCGGCTCTTCGACTCGCTCGTCGATCTGCCGTTCGCGCTGCCGACGGCGGTCGCGGGCCTCGTCTACTCGGATCTCTACACCGAGCAGGGCTGGCTCGGCCGGTTTCTCGTCCCGCTCGGCATCCAGGGCTCGTACTCGCGACTCGGCATCGTCCTCGTCCTCACCTTCATCGGCTTCCCGTTCGTCGTCCGGACGTTGCAGCCGGTGCTCGAGAGCCTCGACGCCGACGTCGAGGAGGCGGCGGCGTGCCTCGGCGCCAATCGTTGGCAAACGGTGCGCCGGGTGATTCTCCCGTCCGTCTTCCCGGCCGCGGTCACTGGTTTCGCGCTCGCGTTCGCACGCGCGCTCGGTGAGTACGGCTCGGTCGTCTTCATCTCCGGCAACATGCCGTACAAGACCGAGATCGCGCCGGTGTTGATCGTGGCGCGCCTCGAGGAATTCGCCTACGGCGAAGCGACCGCGATCGCGGTCGTGCTGCTCGTGATCTCGCTGCTCACCCTGGTCCTGATCAACCTGTTGGAACGCTGGATGAAGAGGAACTATGCCTGACCGCATCACGGCCGGCCGACCGCCACTCGCGGAGGATCTGCCGACGGCCGCATCGCGGCCTGCCGCCACCATTGCCTCGAACCCTTCGGCGCCGCGCCGGGTGCCGCGTGCGCAGGACGATCCGGAGTGGGTGCGGATCACCTTGATCCTCGCGACGGTCGCGATCATGGGCGTCCTGATCGTGATCCCGCTCGTCAACGTCTTCTACCAAGCGTTCGCGGACGGGATCGGCGCGTACTACGCGAACCTGTTCCAGGACGCGGACACCTGGCACTCGGTGAAGCTCACGCTGATGGTCGCGCCGCTCGCCGTGCTCGCGAACATCATCTTCGGCGTCGCCGCGGCATGGGCGATCGCACGGTTTCGCTTTCCCGGCCGGACGTTGCTCACCTCCGTGATCGACCTGCCCTTCGCAGTGTCGCCGGTGGTGGTGGGACTCTTCCTGGTGCTGATCTTCGGCCTGCAGGGCTTTCTCGGACCGTGGCTCCGCGAGCACCACATCAAGATCATCTTCGCGATCCCCGGCTTGGTGATTGCGACCGCGTTCGTGACCTTCCCGGTGGTCGCGCGCGAGCTGATCCCGCTCCTGGAGGCGATCGGCGCCGACGAGGAGGTCGCCGCGGTGAGCCTCGGCGCGCGCGGCTGGCAGATGTTCTGGCGTGTCACAGTCCCCAACATCAAATGGGGGCTGCTGTACGGAATCATTCTCTGCAACGCCCGCGCCATGGGTGAGTTCGGCGCGGTCGCCGTCGTCTCCGGACGCATCTCCGGACAGACCGACACGATGCCGCTGCGCGTGGAGAAGCTCTTC
>JBGPIT010000127.1:0-11857 GCA_041485125.1 Binatia bacterium
ATCGAGTTCTTCGCCGCCTACGCCGGCTCCGTCGTCTCGGTGACGGTCCTGATCGCGCTGCTCGTCACGCTGATCCCCACCACGATCGGGGGCCTGCTGTCGGCGATCGGCATCGCCGGCATGGACCGGCTCATCAAGCACAACGTCCTCGCCATGTCGGGGCGCGCCGTCGAGGCGGCCGGCGACGTCGACACCTTGCTGCTCGACAAGACCGGCACGATCACCCTCGGCAACCGCATGGCGACCGCCTTCCTCCCGCTCGCCGGGATCGACGAGCGCGAGCTCGCCGACGCCGCCCAGCTCGCGTCGCTCAGCGACGAGACGCCGGAAGGCCGCTCGATCGTCGTCCTCGCGAAAGAGCGCTTCGACCTCCGCGCCCGCGACGTCGCGGCGCTGGGGGGTCGCTTCGTGCCCTTCACCGCGCAGACCCGCATGAGCGGCGTCGACGTGAACGGCGACCAGATCCGCAAGGGCGCGGTCGACGCCGTCGTCGACTTCGCACGCTCCCGGAACGGAGAGCGCTTCAGCCCACCCGCCGATCTCGCGACCATCAGCGATCGGATCGCGCGCACCGGCGGGACGCCGCTCGCGGTCGTGCGCGACGATCGCGTGCTCGGCGTCATCCATTTGAAGGACGTCGTGAAGGGCGGGATCCGTGACCGCTTCGCCGAGCTTCGCACCATGGGCATCCGCACCGTCATGATCACCGGCGACAACCAGCTCACGGCGGCGGCGATCGCCGCCGAGGCCGGCGTCGACGACTTCCTCGCCCAGGCGACGCCCGAGACCAAGCTCGCGCTCATCCGCACCGAGCAGCGCAAGGGCAAGCTGGTGGCGATGTGCGGCGACGGCACCAACGACGCGCCCGCGCTCGCCCAGGCCGACGTCGGCGTGGCGATGAACACCGGCACGTCGGCCGCGAAGGAGGCCGGCAACATGGTCGACCTCGACTCGAACCCGACCAAGCTGATCGAGGTGGTCGAGATCGGCAAGCAGCTGCTGATCACCCGCGGCTCCCTCACCACGTTCAGCATCGCCAACGACGTCGCCAAGTACTTCGCGATCATCCCGGCGATGTTCGTCGCCACCTACCCGGAGCTGAACGCGCTGAACGTCATGCGCCTCGGGACGCCCGAGAGCGCCATCCTCTCCGCGATCATCTTCAACGCGCTCATCATCGTTGCGTTGATCCCGCTCGCGCTCCGCGGCGTCGCGTATCGACCGCTCGGCGCCGCCGCGATCCTGCGCCGCAACCTGCTCGTCTACGGGCTCGGCGGGATCATCGTGCCGTTCATCGGCATCAAGATCGTCGACCTGGTGGTGACGGCCCTGCGGCTCGCCTGACGGAGGACCCGACGTGCGCACTGAATTCCGCCCCGCCTTGGTCATGATCGTCGTCCTGACGCTGCTCACCGGCGTCGTCTATCCGCTCGCGGTCACCGCGCTCGCGCGCGTCGCGTTCCCCTATCAAGCGCGCGGCAGCTTGGTCGTCCGGGACGGCACCGTGATCGGCTCGGAGCTGATCGGCCAGCGCTTCACGTCGCCGCGCTACTTTCAGCCGCGCCCATCCGCGGCGGGCAGCGACGGCTACGACGCCACGGCCTCGGGAGGATCGAACCTCGGTCCGGTCGACCAGCGCCTGCTCGACCGCGTCGGAGAGGCGGTCGCGGCCCTAGAGCAAGAACGGCCGGGCGTGCCGGTGCCCGTCGATCTGGTCACCACGTCAGCAAGCGGCCTCGACCCCCACATCACGCCGGCCGCGGCCGAGTTCCAAGTCCCGCGCGTCGCGCGCGCTCGCGGCCTGTCCGAAGCAAGCGTCCGCGAGCTCGTCGCGGCGCACACCGAGGGGAGGCAGCTCGGGGTCCTGGGCGAGCCGCGCGTCAACGTCCTGCGGCTGAACCTCGCTCTCGACGTCACACCGCTGTGAGCGAGGGACCGCGCCCTGGTCGCACCCCGGCGCGGCGCAATGGATCTGGTACAGTGACCTTCTGATCCGGCCGATGCCGACTCGTGACGCCAGCGCAGAGGCACCGCGACCCTCGCCCGAGGCGTTGCTGCGGAACGCCGAGCGGGCGGATCGCAGCCGGCTCAAGATCTTCGTCGGCGCGGCGCCCGGAGTCGGCAAGACCTACGCCATGCTGCAGGCGGCGTGGGAACGGAAGCGCGAAGGCGCCGACGTCGTCGTCGGCATCGTCGAGACCCACGGCCGCGCCGAGACCGAGGCGCTGGTCGCCGGCCTCGAGGTCGTACCGCGCCGGAAGGTCGACTACCGCGGCCACGTTCTCGAGGAGATGGACCTCGACGCCATCCTCGTGCGCCGGCCGGCCATCGTCCTCGTCGACGAGCTCGCCCACACCAACGCGCCGGGGAGCCGTCACCCGAAGCGCTACTCCGACGTCGAGGAGCTGCTCGAGGCCGGCATCGACGTCTACTCGACCGTCAACATCCAGCACCTCGAGAGCTTGAACGACGTCGTTGCGCAGATCACCGGCGTGCGCGTGCGCGAGACCGTCCCGGACGGGATCCTCGCGCGCGCCGACGAGGTCAAGCTGATCGACCTCTCGCCCGACGACCTGATCCGGCGCCTTCACGAGGGCAAGGTCTACGTCCCGCCCCAGGCGCAGCACGCGATCGAGAACTACTTCAGCCCCGGCAACCTGACCGCGCTGCGCGAGCTCGCGCTGCGCCACACCGCCGAGCTCGTCGACGACGAGATGCGCACCTACATGCGCGCGCACGCGATCGCCGACACCTGGCCGGTCACCGAGCGCATCATGGTGTGCGTGCGCGCCGATGCGCTCGGCGAGCGCCTGGTGCGCGCCGCGCGGCGCATGGCCGCGCGGCGCCAGGTGGAGTGGATCGCCGTCTTCGTCGAGACCCCGGCGCATCGCCGCGCCCCCGAAGCCGATCGCGAGGCGGTCATGCGGACGCTCCGCCTCGCCGAGCAGCTCGGCGGCGAGCCGGTGACGATCGCCGGGCAGTCGGTCGCGGCGGAGCTGGTACGCTACGCGCACGAGCGCAACGTCACCGAGCTGATCCTCGGCAAGTCGCGCCGGCCGTGGTGGCGCGAGCTCCTCTGGCGCTCGCCGATCGGGCAGGTGATCCGCGCCAGCGGCGACATCGACGTGCGCGTGATTCCCGGCGAGCCGGAGGTCGGCGGGCGGCGCGCCGCCGTCGCGCGCCGCCCGCAGCCGCGCTGGCAGCGTTACGCCCTCGCGCTCGCGATCGTCGCCGTCGCCGGCGCGGTCTCAGGGGTGCTGCGCACGGTCGCCCAGCTCGACGATCCGGCGATGGCGTTTCTCACCGGGGTTCTCTGCACCGCCGTGCTGGCCGGCCTCGGACCCTCGATCGTCGCGGCGTTCGCGAGCCTCCTCGTCTACGACTTCTTCTTCGTCCACCCCGTCTACACGTTCAACGTCACCGAGCCGCAGGACGTCCTCTCGCTCGTCGTCTTTTTGATCGTCGCCGTGCTGACGAGCCAGCTCACCGCGCGGGCACGCGATCAGGCCGAGCTGGCGCGCCAGCGTGAGGCGCGGACGGCGGCGCTCTACGAGTTCGCGCGCCAGATCGCCGGCGCGGTCGGCCTCGACGACCTGCTGCCGGTCGTCACCACCCACCTCGCACAGCTCCTGCAGGTGCCCGCTGCCGTGCTCATCCCCGACGGCGACCGCTTGGTCGCGCGCGGCCGTCACCCGCCGGACCTCGCGCTCGGCGACGCCGACGTCGCAGCGGCGACGTGGGTGTGGCGGCACGACGCGGCCGCGGGTCCCGGCACCGCGACGCTCCCCGGCGGCGAGTGGCTGCACGTGCCGCTCGACACCGCGCGCGGCGTCGTCGGCGTCCTCGGTCTGCGCACCGGCGGCGCGGCGCTCGGCCTCGAGCAGCGCGATCTCCTCGCCGCCTTGGCGCGGCAGACCGCGGTCGCAATCGAGCGCACCCGCATCGACGTCGTGCTCGAGGAGAAGGCCAAGACCGAGGCGGTGATCGAGGCGATCGAGGACGGCCTCATCGTCCTCGATCCGGCCGGCGTGGTCGCCGACATCAACGAGGTGGCGTGCGCAATTCTACAAGTCGAGCGCGCCGAGGTCCGCGGCGCGCGCTTCGACGATCTCGCGACGACCCATCCGCACTACCTGCGGCTGCGCGAGGCGGTGCGCGATCTCGGCGCCCATCCCGACCGCCAGCAGGACCGCGCCGAGGTGACGCTCTTTCTCCGCGGCCGCGACCATCACTACGTGCTCCGCCCGACGTCGTTCACCGCCCGCGACGGCGCCCCGGCCGGCTTGATCCTGACCCTGCAGGACGTCACCTACGTCCGCGACCAGGAGGCCCGGCGCGAGAACCTGGTCGCGACGCTCTCGCACGAGCTGCGCACGCCGCTCACCTCGCTCCGCATGGCGCTCGAGCTGCTGCGCCGCGACGCCGCCGCGCTCGCAGACGAGCCGCGCGCGATCGTCGACGCCGCGCACGAGGACGTCCTGCGCCTGCAGGAGGTGTCGCAGCAGTTCCTCGACCTGGCGCGCGCGCGCGCGATGACGATCGCGCTCCAGCGGGGCCCGATCGATCTCGGCGAGCTGGTCGCGCGGGTCGGGCGTCTCTTCGACATCCAGGCGAAGGAGAAGCGCATCACGCTCTCCATCGCCCCCGGCGAGGACGACCGCGTCTTCGGGGACGAGATCAAGCTCACCTGGGCGCTCTCGAACTTGGTCGCGAACGCGCTGCGCTACACCCCGCCCGGCGGCACCGTCACCATCCGCACCATTGCGGCGGAGACGCGCGTGCTCGTGACCGTCGAAGACACCGGTCCCGGCATCCCGGCCGACCAACAGGAGCGCATCTTCGAGCGCTTCGCGCAGTCGGCCGCGACCGGCGACCTCGGCGCTGCCGGTCTCGGACTGGCGATCGTCCGCGACATCGTCCAGGCGCACGGCGGCCGCGTCCATCTGGACAGCGCCCCCGGACGCGGTACACGATTCACGCTCGAGCTGCCGCGGACCTGACATGGCCACGATCCTGATCGTCGACGACGAGAAGCACATCCGGACCCACCTGGCGACGTTCGTCCGCAGCCTCGGCCACACCGTCGAGCTCGCCGAGAGCGGCGAGGCGGCGCTCGAGATGCTCGCGCGCCAGCCCTTCGACGTCGTGCTCTCCGACGTGCGCATGGCGCAGACCGACGGGCTCGTCCTGCTGCGCCGGATCAAGGAGCGCGACGCCGAGAGCGTGGTCGTGCTGATGACCGCCTACGCGACCGTACCGGAGGCCGTCGAGGCGATGCGCACCGGCGCCTACGACTACCTGGTGAAGCCCTTCGCCCTCGACCACGTCGGCCTCGTGCTCGGGCGCGCGCTCGAGATGCAGCGCCTGCGCCGCGAAAACCGCCAGCTGCGGCAAGCGATCGACGATCCGATCCTGCTCACGTCGGCGAGCCCCGCGATGCGGAGCGCGCTCGCGACCGCCGAGCGCGCCGCGCGCTCCGAAGCGGCGGTCCTGCTCACCGGCGAGAGCGGCACCGGCAAGACCGTCCTGGCGCGCCAGATCCACGCCTGGAGCGCGCGCGCGGCGGCACCGTTCGTCACCATCGCGTGCACCACGCTCGCCGAGCACCTCCTCGAGAGCGAGCTCTTCGGCCACGTGAAGGGCGCCTTCACCGGCGCTTTCAAGGACAAGCCCGGCCGGGTCGAGGCGGCGGAGCACGGGACGCTCTTCCTCGACGAGGTCGGCGAGCTGCCGCTCGAGCTGCAGGCGAAGCTGCTGCGCTTCCTCGAGGAGCACCGCTTCGAGCGCGTCGGCGGCAGCAACACCCGCACCGTCGACGCGCGCGTCATCGCCGCGACCAACCGCGATCTCGAGGCCGAGGTCGACGCCGGACGGTTCCGCTCGGACCTCTACTTCCGCCTCAACGTCATCGGCATCCGCCTGCCGGCGCTGCGGGAGCGGTCGGCCGACCTGCCCGCGCTGATCGACCACGTGCTGGCGGTGGCCGCCACGCGCCACGGGCGTCCCCTCGCCCGGCTCAGCGACGAGGCCCGCGCCGTCCTCGCGGCCTATCGCTGGCCCGGCAACGTGCGTGAGCTGGTCAACGCGGTGGAGCGCGCGGTCGTCCTCTCGACCGCCGACATCATCCTCGCCGACGACCTCCCCGATCGTCTCGTCGCGCCGGCGCCGCAGGAAGGTGACGCGCAATCCGCGCGGCCCGACTCGCTCGAAACGATGGAGCGCCGGCACATCGAGCAGACGCTCGCGGAGTCGGCGACGCTCGAGGAAGCCGCCGCGCGTCTCGGCATCAACGTCACGACGCTCTGGCGCAAGCGCAAGCGCTACGGCATCGACTGACGAGGCGGGGCCGCCGGCACGG
Organism: Binatia bacterium; assembly: GCA_041485125.1. GTDB lineage: Bacteria > Desulfobacterota > Binatia > UTPRO1 > UTPRO1 > JBGPIT01. The sequence goes on from JBGPIT010000127.1 coordinate 6,359, forward strand.
CGCCGGCCTTGCATCCGTTCCGAGGCCCTGCTTTGCGTACGCGCCATGCCCCGAGCTCCCAAGCGCATTCTTCAGATCTCCGGGACGAGCATGCTCGTCCTGACGGTCGTCATGCTGCGGGTATTCCCACAGGCACCGGTGCGGGCGAACCCGTCGGGGTTCGTCTCGCCGGTCGTGGCGTTCGAGCTCGCGGGAACGCCGGAGGACGTGGCGGGCATCCTCGGCGATCCCGGCACCGAGGCGCGCGCCGAGGCCGTACGCAAGATGGACCGCGGCAACCAGATCGACTTCGCCTTCATGATCGCGTACGCGGCTTTCCACGTCGGGATCGCGCTCCTGCTCGCCGCCCACGGGCTGGTGCGCGGGGCGGTGCTCGCGACGCTCCTCCTGCTCGCGGCCGTGATGGCGCCCGCCGACGCGCTCGAGAATCGCGAGCTGCTCTTTCTTTCGCACGCCGACCCGTCGCCGGCGATGACGGCTGCGCTCGCGCACCTGCGGCTTTTCACGCTCATCAAGTGGTACGCGATCTTCGGCTTCGCGGCGCTGGCGACGCCCTACGTCTGGCGCGAGCGTGACTGGTGGCGCTGGACGGCGCCGCTCTTCGGTCTCGCCGCGCTCTTCGGACTCGCCTGGGTCGTCTATCCGCCGGCGCTCGAATACGGTGGCTATCTGGTCGCGATCGCGTGGCTCCTGACCTACATCCGCAGCTTCCGATGACCCTCGGCGCGTCCGCGCTGGCGCGGGTGCGTATCGTCCTGGTCGGGTCGCGCGAGCCCGGCAACGTCGGCGCGGCGGCGCGCGCGATGAAGAACATGGGCCTGCACGCGCTCGTGATCGCCGGCGCCCCCAGCCTCGACCTGGTTGCGGCGCGGCGCATGGCGGTGCACGCGGCGGACGTCCTCGACGACTGCCGCGTCGTGGCGACGCTCGCGGACGCCGTCGCCGGCTGCGGCTTGGTCGTCGGTACGAGCGGCCGCGACTCGGTGATGCGCGCCGGCGCGGCGGCGCCGCGCGAGGCGGCGCCGGCGATCGTCGCAACGGCGGCACGCAACGACGTCGCGCTCGTCTTCGGCCCCGAGGACCACGGCCTCTCGACCGAGGAGCTGGCGCGCTGCCAGCGCGTCGTCGCGATCCCGGCCAGCGACGCCTATGCCTCGCTGAACCTCGCGCAAGCGGTCCTGCTCTGCGCCTACGAGCTCCGCCTGGCGACGCTCGCGGGCGGCGTCGGCGAGGCGCGCGTCCTCGCGCCGCACGAGCGCCTCGAGCTGCTCTTCGCCAAGCTCGAGACCGCGCTCGGCGCGATCGGCTTCCTGCACGGGGAAGGCGCGCCGCACGTCGTGCGCCAGCTGCGCCGCATGCTCGGCCGCGCCGACCTCGAGGAGGCCGAGGTCGACGTGCTCCTCGGCGTCGCGCGGCAGATCGCCTGGGCGGCACGTTTCATACCCCCGGCGGGCGAGCGCGCATGACGGCGCCGATGCGTCTCGCCGTCATCGGTCACGCGCAGCACATTCTGATCGCGCGCGTGGCGACGCTGCCTGCGCCCGGCGACATCGTCCACCTCGACGGGCCGCGCTGGTTTCCCGGCGGCGGCGGCGTCGCCTTCTTCCAGCTCACCAAGAGTCCGGGCGAAATTCATTTTTTCACCGCGATCGGCAGCGACGACACCGGCACCGCGGTTTTGCGGCGCCTCGAAGCGACGAGCGCGCGCATCCACCCGGGGCGCCCGGCGGTGCCCCACAGCCGCGATCTCGTCTTCGTCACCCCCGACGCGGAGCGCACCATCATCGTCCTGAGCGAGCCGCTCCACCCGCGGCACGAGGACCCCCTTCCGTGGACGACGCTCGCGGGCTGTGACGCCGTGCTCTTCACCGCGCAAGATCCCGAGCTGATCCGGAAGGCCCGCGCCGCGCGTGTCCTGGTCGTCACCGCGCGGCGTGCCGAGGCGCTCCGCCGAGCGCAGGTCGCCGCCGACGTCGTCGTCGGCAGCGCCGCCGATCCGCGCGAGGCGAGCACGCTCGCCGACTATCCCCTCCCGCCGCATGCGCTGGTGATGACCGAAGGCGGCAGCGGCGGCTGGATCGAGACCGCGGCGGGACGGATGCGCTTCCCGCCCTCGCCGCCCCCGCCGCGCATCGTGTGCTCGTACGGCGCCGGTGACACCTTCGCCGCGGCGCTGACGTGGTACGTCGCCAAGGGCCACGACATTCTCGACGCGTGCACGCGCGCCGCCGTCCACGGTGCAGCCGTGCTGCAGGATACCGACCCGACCGTGACGCAGCTTCCGCTCGCCTAGCGCGCGAGCTCCCTGCAGCGCTCAGCCGGATACGCTATACCGCCCTGGTGCATCGCATCTTCCTGCTCTCGCCGGCGCATTGCGGCGGCGAGCGCGCCCGCATCGTGACGCGTCCGGAAGCGTCCTTCGCACTGGCACGGCAGCTGCGCGCGCCGGAGGGCGCACCGCTCGGAGAGGTGTTCCAGTTCATGAGCGGTCTCTACTTCAGGGGCAAGCTCGCCTACGCCCGTGCGTTCGCCCGTCCGCCCGACGGGGTGCCGGGCGTGTTGGTGATCACGCCGAACCGCGGCCTGGTCGAGCCCGACACGCACGTCACGCTCGACGCGATCCGCGCCTTCGCGCGGACCGACGTCCACGAGTCGGTGGCGAGCTACCGCCGTCCCCTCGAGAAGGACGCGCGCAAGCTCGCGGCCACGGCGGGCTCGAGCTGTGAGCTCGTGCTCCTCGGCAGCATCGCGACCGGCAAGTACGTCGCCGTCTTGCAAGCGGCGTTCAATGAGCGGCTGTGCTTTCCCGCCGACTTCGTCGGTCGCGGCGACATGAGCCGTGGCGGTCTCCTGCTGCGCGCCGTCCGCGCCGCAACCGAGCTCCGCTACGTTCCGGTCGCGGGCGCGATCCGGCACGGCGCACGACCCGCGAAGCTCGCGCCGCTCCCGCGCGCGTCGCGAGCTGCGCGCGGCTCCGGCGCCGACGGATCGGTGCCGACGGACGACGCATGACCGTGCCGGCGCCAGGTCCGTCCGCAGCATGCGACGGGACGCTCGCCGAGGAGCTCGTGCGGCGCACCACGCACGGCGTGCTCTACGAGCAGCTGCGTGGGCAACACGTCCGCTGCACCGCCTGCGCCCACCGCTGTGTGCTCGAGGACGGCCGGACGGGCGCGTGCGGGGTGCGCTTCAACCGCGGCGGCGAGCTGCGCGTCCCGTCGGGCTACGTCGCGCGGCGCTTCATTCGTCCGGTCGAGACCAACACGCTCTACCACGTCCGTCCCGGCGCGCCCGCGCTGACCTTCGGGATGTTCGGCTGCGACCTGCGCTGTCCGTACTGCCACAACTGGCGCGTGTCGCAGGCGCTCCGCGAGGGCACGACCGGCGAGGCACCGCTCGACCTCTCCGCCGCCGAGCTCGTCGACGAGGCCGTGCGCGGCGGGTGCCGGGTCGTCTGCAGCGCCTACAACGAGCCGATGATCTCCGCCGAGTGGGCCTACGACGTCTTCAGCGAGGCGCGGCGCCGGGGCCTCACCACCGCGCTCATCTCCGACGGCAACGGGACGCCCGAGGCACTGCGCTACCTCCGCCCGGTCACCGACGTCTTCCGCATCGATTTGAAGGGCTTCAGCGCGGCGCAGTATCGCGCGCTCGGCGGCCGCCTCGAGCCCGTCCTCGAGACGCTCGGCGAGGCGCATCGGCTCGGCTACTGGGTCGAGGCGGTGACGCTCGTCGTCCCCGACCTGAACGACGATCTCGACGGCCTGCGCTGGCTCGCGGGGGAGATCCTCGCCGTCGACGCCGACATCCCCTGGCACTTGAACGCCTTCTACCCGCGCTACCGGTGGAACGACCGGCCCCGCACCGCGAGCGCGATCCTCGTGAGCGCGGCGGGCATGGCGTTGGCGCGCGGGCTCCGCCACGTCTACGTGGGGAATCTCGCCAGCGAGGTGCGGGAGCTCTCGCACACCCGCTGTGCGTCCTGCCACGCGGTGCTGGTCCGACGCGCGAACTACGCGACCGTCGATGTCGCGCTCGACCGCGCGGCATGTCCGCGCTGCGGCACGCGCGTCCCGGGGATCTGGGACGCGCCGGTTTGAGAGCTGCACGATCACTCATACAAACGTGGTCGCGATTCGCTTCTCGACGAGTCGCAGTGGCGGCGATACTTCGCTTTGGGCCTTGCTCGAGCCTCCGCCTTTGACGACCCGATCTCGTTTCGCATTTCGCAGCTGCGCTATGATTTGTGCAGTCGTGCCGTCACTGATATTGCGCCGCCGCAAGGTCGGGCGGATCTGAGCGTCCGAGCCCGTACGAACCACGCGCCTTGCAGCGTTTTTCTCGCGTCGCATTGGCATTCTTCTTGGGTTGCCAGGTAGCACGCATGCGCGGCGCGCTACGGAGCGCGCTGTCGCATTTGCGCGGACGCGGCCGCCCCTCGGATCCCCTCCTGCGAGCTCGCGGAAACTCGGCCAGCTGAAATGGAAGGATCTGACATGAAGTGTCGTTGGCTACTCCGACTCGTCGTCGCCGGCCTCATCGCGATCGGCAGCAGCGCTCACGCCGCGACCGTGGTGCTGCAGCCGTCGAGCCAAGACGCCTTCGTCCAGCAGGACAAGCCCAACCGGATCTCCAGCGGCAAGCTGCAGAACCAGCGGATCCGCGTGCAGTCGTCGCTGCTCGTCCCGCCCCGCCTGAAACGCGGCCTGGTGCAGTTCGACCTCTCCGCCATCCCGAGCGGCGCGATCATCAACAGCGCCGTCCTCGCCCTGCACGAGGCCAACAACGCCGACACGCCGCGCATTCACGGTGTCCATCGCGTCAACGCCGGCTGGCTGCAGAGCACCGTCAAGTGGAACAACCAACCGACCGCGCTCGCGACCGCGACCAGCACCGTCGCGGTCGGCGTGTCGCGCGGCACGCGGCTCTTCAACGTCACCCCCGACGTGCAGACCTTCGTCGATGCCCCGACGCTCAACCACGGCTGGCTCCTGAAGGACTCCATCGAGGTGGTAGACGCCTCGAACCAGACCGCGGAGGTGACGTACAACTCGCGCGCCGAGGATCACATCCCCGACCTGCCGAACCGCCCGAAGCTCACCGTCGACTTCACCGCTCCGGCCTGCAACGTCGACGCCGACTGTGCCGATACCAATGCCTGCACCATGAATGAGCATTGTCAGGACGGCTTCTGCTCCGTGAGCCCGGTCGTGTGCGACGACGGCAATCTCTGCACCGACGACATCTGCGATCCGAGTGTCGGCTGTCTGCATCCGCTCGGCGAGTGCGACGACGGCTTCGGGTGCACCACCGACAGCTGCAATCCCGCGACCGGGGCCTGTACCCACACGCCGGTCGACACCGTCTGTGAAAGCGAGTGCGGCACGGGCACCTGCGTCGCCGATCCCGACCGCTCCGACATCGACGCAACGACCGGCTGCCTGGTCACCGGGCCGGCGCCGGCGGGAACGCCCTGCAGCACCGACGGCAACCCCTGCA
>JBGPIT010000128.1:0-11824 GCA_041485125.1 Binatia bacterium
ACGAGGTCGAGCTCGGCATCACGATTCCACCGCGCGTTCGCGACGGCACGGTGCTCGAGGTGCCGATCGCCGTCCGCGCTCTTCGCGCCGTCCAACTGCGGGCGCTGGTCCGCGTCGCCTGACGCCTGAGAAGATCTCCCGGGAGATCCGATGTTGACGTCAGCAGCCGCCTCCTGGCATCATGACATTTACTGCGAATTTACAGGAGGCAGCCATGGTTCAGCTTACGAACATTCATTCGCTGAGTGATTTCCAGCGCAATACGAAAGAGCACCTGAAGCGCCTGAAGCGGTCGGGGGACCCCGAGGTGCTGACCGTGAATGGGAAAGCCGAACTGGTCGTGCAGGATGCGCGCTCCTATCAGAAGCTGCTCAACCAGGCGGCGGAAGCCGAGGCGGTCGAGGTTCTGAAGCGGCGGCTGAAGGCGGTGGCGCGGGGGGCGAAGAGCCGACCGCTGGAGGATGTCCTCGAGGACCTTGGCCGGAAGTATGAGAGTCCGCGGAAGCGGGCGTGAAGTATGACGTCGTCATCCTCTCCGAGGCAGAGGAAGAGCTTGACGAGGCTACCACTTTATCCGCGATGACTTCCCGGGCCGGGCGGCGCAATGGCGCCGGATGCTCCTCGAGAAAGCGCGAAGTCTCACGACACTCCCCGAGCGGTGTCCGGTGGCCCCTGAGAGCGCCGTGCTCGGGATCGAGGTCCGTCACCTCGTCGTAGGCAGCTACCGCGTCCTCTTCATCATCCGCCAGCACACGGTCACCGTCCTTCACATCCGACACGCGGCACGCCGACGGGTGACCGAGGAAGACTCGAGATGACGACCGGCGCCACGGGTTCTCGCGTGCCGCAGGCACCGTCGATCACCGCGAGCTATGCGTCGCCCACGTCGCGCGTGTCGGCGAGGTCGGGGTTGGTCGAGGAGGCGGCGCGGTTTTCCGAGCGGATGATTTCGCTATAGTTGCCGGCGTGATCGCTCCGCATCGCCGACGTCTCACGCCCTTGGCCGGGCAATGCGCGACGACGTCCGGCTCGGATCCATCGGTCGCTGTTCTGATCGCCGCCGCGGCAACGCTCGTGGGCAGCATCGCGCTCGTCGTCGTCATCGCTCGGCGCGTCGGCGCCGCGGTCGACGGCGCGGCGGACCTCGCCGTCGCGCTCGCGGCCGGGGTCGCGGGAATTCTCGCTGCCGACTTCGCCTCGGGCGTCGTGCACTGGGCGTGCGACACGTTCTTCGTCGAGGACACGCCGGTCATCGGACCGGCCTTGATCGCGCCCTTCCGCGAGCACCACCGCGACCCGCTCGCGATGACCCACCGCACCTTTCTCGACGTGAACAGCTCGAACTGGTTCGCGATGCTGCCGATCCTCGCCTGGGTCGCGTGGCGCGACGTCGCGCTCGCCGGCGCATCGCCGGCGCTCTTCTGGCACGGCTTCCTCCTCACCTTCGCGCCGGCGACGCTGCTCACGAACCAGTTCCATCAGTGGGCGCACACGCCGGAGCCGCCGAGGCTCGTGCGCTGGTTGCAACGCGCGCGGCTGGTGCTCTCGCCGGAGACGCACGCGCGGCACCACGCCGTCGGGCACGGCAGCGCGTACTGCGTGACCGGCGGCTGGCTGAACCCGCCGCTCGATCGCGTCGACTTCTTCGGCCGGGTCGAGCGCGGCATTCGGGCGTGTCGCCGGACGACGGCGCGGGCCGGCCGCAGTGAGCGCGCGACGAGGTGAGCTTCGCGACCTGGCAGGAGCTCTACGCGAGCGACGTGCAGTCGCTCTACGCGCTCTGCGTCGTTCCCCTCCTCTTCTTGGTGTTCCTGCTCGTCGGCGCGCGACGACGGCAGGGTCGCACCGGCGTCGAGCCGCGCGCGGCAGTGTTCCTCCGCGCCTACGCGCTCGTCTTCACGCTCGAGACCATGCTCGACCCGCTCGCCGGCGGTCCGGTGCTGCGTTGGCTCGGGCTCGCCGACCGTCCGGTCGTGACGGTCGTCGGCTTCTTCTTCGTTCTGCTCGGCGACTTCCGCGTCTTCGTCCTGATCTTCGAGCTCGCGGCGATCGACGCCGGCCGCACGATCGGCGCCGCGCTCGTCGAGGCGGCGGCGTGGACCTTCGTCGTCCCCGTCGTCACGCTGGTCGCGCATCGGACGCTCACGGCGCTCCGCGGTGAGCAACCCGGACAGGCTCTCTGGCTGATCTACGAGCTCGGATTTCTCGTGATGGCGCTCGTGCTGCGCGAGCGCGTCGTGCCGGCGCGGGTGCCGCGGTCGCCGCTGCGCGCCTATCTCCGCGCGGTGCTGGCGTACGTCGCGCTGTACTACGGCCTCTGGGCCGCCGCCGACGTCCTCATCCTCGCGACCGGTGCCGACGCGGCGTGGGCGCTCCGCATCGTCCCGAACCAGCTCTACTACGCGCTCTACGTGCCCTTCGTGTACGTGCTCGCGTTCTCGCGCCGGTACGCCGCGACGAGGAGCTCCACCCAACCGTCGAGATAGTGCGCGGCGCGCTCGGCCGACGCCGAACGCGGATCACCGACGACGCCGCTCGGCGCGTTGGCTCGCAGGCTCGGATAGAAAAGTGCCTGCGGATCGGCGTGCGCGCCGACGAGCCCCGCGTCGATGCGGTCGTCGCGTACCGATTGCGGACGGATCGCGCGCATGATCGAGGTCTCGAATTCCCCGGCGTGATGTCCCGACGCGTCCGCGCTCACCCCGTGCTCGCCGCTCAGCCGGTGAAAGCACGCCGTCAGCGCCGCAAGATCGGTGTACGCGATCACGCGCATCGGCGCCGCCGCCGCACGCAACGCCGACAACGCATCGGCGAGCGCCGCGTAGTTCCCCCCATGCGCCGAGAAGATGAACGCCGCCTCGAACCCGTGCCCTCGCAGCGAGAGCAGTACGTCGCCGAGCACAGCACGCAACGTGTCCGCACGCAGGTCGAGCGTCCCCGGAAACGCCGCGTGCTCGGACGAGCATCCGATCGGCACCGTCGGACACCGAATCGCCTCCGGCACGCGCGCGCAGAACCGCGCTGCGAGCTCGTCCGCGATCCACGTGTCCGTACCGTAGGGCAAGTGCGGCCCGTGCTGCTCGGTCGAGCCCAGCGGAATCACTGCGGTCAGCGGGCCGAGCGCAAGCAGTCCCGCGAGCTCCGGCCAAGTAAGCGCGTCGAGCCGCGAGACGCGCTCCGAGTAGTGCGCCCCAGCTCGCGCCGGTACTTCGGCGGTGCTCACGGGTGCGACGCGCGCACGGGGTGGCGAGGGGCGCGTCAGGGCGCTTCGCCCTGCGCGCCAGGAGTCACCTCGTGCGCGCGTCGCACCCGAGCGCTGACCTCGGACGTCTTCCGGCAACGACCCAAGGTCGTAGAGCTCGCGATCGCGACCGCGGCCCGGCCAGTTGATCTGGTCGACCTCGCGCGCCGCGATGAAGCGCAGCATCAGTGAGTTCACCAGGGCCTCGTGGTCGATGATGGCGAGCGCACCCGGCAGCGTCGCCGCGAGCCGAAGCACAGTGTGGCGCTCCGGATCGAGCGCGCGCTCGATCCGCGCCAGCAGCTCGGCGTCGTACGATGCGTCGGGGCGCGCAAGGGCGATCAATGTCATCGGGCCGGTGTGGGCGTGCTGCAGCGGACCGTGCGCGACGTCAAGGAGGTCCCATACGGGCGGCGCCGGCAACAGCATGCCTTCTAGGAATTTGTAGCGGAGGTTCTCGACGAGCTCGCCGTACACGCCGCTCGTGAGGAGGGAGACGCCGGTGCTGAGGCACGTGACGTCGAAGTTGCCGAGCGCTGAGTCGAGCCGCGCAGGCGCGGTCTCGAGCGATGAGCAGAGGGCGTCGACGTCCACGGTCGGCATCGCGTCCGGCGCGATCGCCGACGCGAGGTACAAGGCGGCGACGTGGCCCGCGACGGGACCGACGACGCGGACGAGCGTCTCGTACTCGTTCTCGCCGGCGGGGAACGGGACGATCGTGACGCCGGCCGATCGGAGCTCGGCGAGGAGCGACGCCTTGTCGGCATCGCCGGCGGCGCGTGCGCCCTCCTCGGTCGCGGCGGTAAGCAAAACAACGCGACGCCACGAGGGATGATCCGCGAGAGCGAGGCGAGCGTTCGGTGAGAGCCCTTGCGAGACGACGATCAGCACCGCGTCGCCGGAGTCATGCGGCGGGCCCTGGATGAACCCGCTCAATGGGACGACCCGCGCGTCGAGACCGGCGGCGTCGCGGAGGAGGTACGCGAGATAACGGGCGTGGGCCGCGGAGCTGCCGACGCCGGTCAGGACGAAGCGCGCGTCGCGCGGCAGCGGCGGCTCCGGCGGATGCAAGCGCGCGACGCCGTCACGCAGCAACCCGGGCAACGCACGGATCCGCGCCTCGAGCGAACGGTGCCCCGCGCGCCAATCGCTCGCCGTGGTCACGGGTCCGACAAGAATGTCGCGGGCTCGGTCGCGACGCCGAAACGCTCGAGCGCCGCGCTGACGTCCACCGTCGCAGGGGATCGCGGTGCATCGACGAGCGGCCGGCACCTCGGCCCGACGTGCCGCGCCAGGAGCCAGACCACGCGTTCGTCGACCTCGGCGCTCTCGTCGACGAAGACGACGGCGCCCGCGCCGTTCCGGACGATCGCGCGGACGGTCGCCTGCCACGCGGGTTTGTGAACGCCACCGCCGCGGAGCGGGAAGCGATCGAGAAGCGACTCGCGCTGGACGCGCGCGAGCGGCACCGCCGCCGCGCTCCGGGGATAGCTCACGACGACGCGCTCGCGGCTCTGCTGCACGTCGAAGTACGCGTGTAGCCAGAACCAATGCGGACCGTCGGCGGCCCGCGCCGGCACGCCCACGCGGAGGAGGATCGGCACCAGGTACGAGGCGACGTGGATCAAGCTCGGCACGCCGGGCAGCGCGTAGGGCTCGAAGTACTCGACGCGCTCCGGCAGCTCGGCCGCGCGCGCGCTGGCGCTCCCCCCGTTCAGGACGTGGCCCGAGTCGAGCTTCGCCGCGAGGTACTGGACGTTGAACGGCGACGCCGCGTGCTGGAGCGCGACCGTCCCCGCGATCGCCACGCCCTCGGTCGCGATCGCGGCGAGCTTGTCGGGATTGTTGGTGAGGACTCGGAGGGGCGCCGTGATGCCGAGCAGATCGCGGAGCGCGGCGACCTCGTCGTAGACGCGATGGTCCTTGCCGAGGCCCATGCGCTCGTAGGCCTCGAAGGTCGTGAGCGTGTTGCCGCTCGCCTGCACGATCATCCGGTCGCGGACCTTGGCGGTGAAGCCGGCCCCGCGTCCTTCTTGCGAGAGATAGAAGACGATGCCGCGCCCGGCGCGCGCGATGTGACCGAGGGCGGCATCGAGCTGCTCGGCGCAATCGCAGTCACCGCTGCCGTAGCTCTCGCTGGTGATGCACGACGAGTGCACGCGCGCCAGGAGCGGCGCCGGTGAGCGGAGGTCGCCCTGCGAGACGGCGAGGACGAGGTTCCGCGTGAAGAGGTTCTGGCAGAGGTCGACGGTGAAATCGCCGTGCACGGTCGGCAGCGTCGACGTACCGAGGTGCAGCAGCAGGCCGTGCACGCGATGCGGTGTCGCCGTCGTGCTCACGGCGCGTGCCCCGGGTCGTGCTTCAGCGTCCGCATCACCTTGAAGTAGGCGACGAGCCCGTCGAGATCGGCGGGCGAGAGGTGCGGGTGCGCCGGCATGCTGGTGTAGCGGAACGAGCCGGGATCGCGGATGTACGCCTTGATCTGCTCGACCGGGCGGTACTCGACGATGCTGCGTGGCACGTTCAGGTCGGGTCCGATCTTGCCGCCCTCGCCGTTGATCGCGTGACACGAGATGCACTCGTCGCGAAAAATCGCGAACCCGCGCCACGGTGCGGTGTCCGCTTTCGCGCTGGTCGGCAGGGTGTGCGGGTACTGGAGCGCGAACGACCCGATCTCGATCGCGACCAGCTGGTACGGCCACGGGTAGCCGTTCGCGTCGCGCTGCTCCGGCTTCGACCAGACGAGATAGTACGGCCCCGGATCGACCTGCCGGCGATCGATCGGCTGCCACCCCGGATCCGCGCCCTGCGCGTGCTCGGCGTCGGCGAGGGCGAGATAGCCGCCGTCCTCGACGAGGACCTTCGCGCGCACCGTCTTCGTGTAGCCGTCGCGGGCGCGCAGGAAGAGCTCGTCGTCCGCCTCCGGCAGCGTCCCGAAGCCGAGCGTGAGCACGTCGCGGAGCGGACAGGCGCGAAACGACTTCCGCGCCTTGTAGTACGGATCGTCGATGACGACGGTCTGCACCGCGCACGAGCGCTGCAGCTCGTCGCGATCAACGCGCTTCACGACGGCGCCGTCGCGGAGGAAGCGCAGCTCCGAGTCGGCGGCCGCGTCGTCCGCGGCGTGAGCGATCGTCGCGAGCGCGCCCAGCAGCAGCGCGACGACGGCGACGGCGACGGTGGCGGCGCGGCGCCCGCTCACCGTTCGAGCCGTGGCGCCCCGTCGCGCAGGAGCTTCCGCCATTGGCTCTGGTCGACGCGCGCCGGCTCCGTCGTCCGCATGAAGTCGAACATCACCTCGACGAAACGCCGCGGATCGTCGCGATGCGGGAAGTGGCGCGCCTCCGGAAAGACCTCGAGGCGGCTCTCGGGAATGGCGGCATGCGCCGCGTGCGCGTGCGCGACGGGAATGATCGGATCGTGCTCCCCCCAGATGATCATCGTCGGCACGCCGGCGGTGAGGTAGAGCCGGTCGGCGGCGTTGACCCGCTGGCCGCTGGCGTCGACCACGGTGCGGATCGTGTGGACGAACGCGCGCCGGCAATCGGCCTCGGCGAGCGAGCTGAAGCCGCGCCACAGCTCCTCGAGATCGGGGCTCGGGCGCAAGCCGACGCGGCCTAGGAAGCGCGCGACACCATCGACGGCATCGCGCACACCCGCCGTGCAGAGGAGCGGCAGCACCCATTCCGCACCGGGTAGCGAGGCGGCGCGCAGCATCGGGTGGAGCTCGTGCCCGAGACCACCGCTCCCGACCAGCACCAGGCGATCGCAGCGCTCCGGAAACTGATACGCGAGCTGCATCGCGACGCCGCCGCCGAGCGAGTGGCCGACGATCGTCGCCCGCTCGTGCCCGAGGACGCCGAGGAGATCGCGGAGGCCGCTCGCGTAGGCGCCGAGCGAGTAGTCGCCGCGCGGCTTGGCGGAGCTGCCGTGCCCCAGGAGGTCGGGCGCGACGACGCAGTAGCGCTCGGCGAGCCACGGGATGACGTCGTCCCACGTCGACGAGCTGCCGGTGATGCCGTGGATCAGCAGCACGACGGGGCCGCTGCCGGCGCTCCGGTACGTGATGCGATGCCCATGAATGGTGATGTCGGAGATCCTCACGAGCGCGACTCCTTTCGCACCGCATGCGCGTCGTCGACCCCGGCGTTGCCGCCACGCGCGATGATCGCGCCGGCGGCCAAGGCGCGGCCGATGCCGCTCGAGGCGCCGGTGATGAGGGCGGTTTCGTACGGTGCAGGCATGGAACGCACGCCGGCTACGCCGGCGCTCTTACAGTGAATCGCGCCGCCCGCGCTCGCGCAAGCTCAGTGGCTCAGGCCGCCGGGGCCATGGTCCGCAAGAAGTGCTCGATCATCTCGGGCGGAACGTTCACGGGAAGATTGAGAAGCGCGCTGCCCATGCCGGCGGCGCGCCACTCGGCGAGGCGGTCGCGGCAGTAGTCGGGCGGGCCGCAGATCGCGATCGCGTCGATGAGCTCGTCGCTCACCGCGGCGGCGGCGCGCTTGCGATCCTCGGATTGATAGAGCGCGCGCACCTCGTCGACGTTCTCGCGGAAGCCGTAGCGGCAGAAGAGCGCATGGTAATACGCCCCCATGCCGCCGATGTAGAACGCGACCAGCGGCTTCACCATCGCGCGCGCCATGTCGCGGTCGTCGAGCGGCACGGCGGCGACGAAGGACGCGACCTCGATCGGCGCGTCGGCGCGGCCGGCATCGCGCGCGCCTTCGCGCAGCCACGCGATCCCGTCGTCGAGGTGGCGATACGGCCAGAAGGTCGGGATCCAGCCGTCGGCGACGCGGCCGACGTCGTGGATCGCCTTCTCCTGCAGCGATGCGATGTAGATCGGGATGTCGGCGCGCACCGGAGTCATCTCGAGCTTGAAGTGGCGGGCGTCGAAGAGCGAGCTCATCTCGGGCGACAAGCGCTCGCCGCGCCAGAGCGCGCGCAGGATGCCGACGGTCTCGCGCAGGCGCGTGAGCGGCTTCTCGTACGGCACCCCGTGGAAGTTCTCGACGACGACCTTGCCGCTGGTGCCGAGGCCGAGGATGACCCGGCCCTCGGAGATCTCGTCGAGCGTCGCCGCGCTCATCGCGAGCAGACCCGCCGAGCGGCTGAAGACGTTGGCGATGCCGGTCGCGACCTTGAGCCGCGTGGTCGCGAGCGCGATCTCGGCGAGCAGCTGGAACTGCTCGTAGGCCCACGCCTCCGGCACCCAGATCGAGTCGTAGCCGAGATCCTCCGCAAGCTCGGCGAAACGCAGGACGTGCTTGCGGTCGTAGCTCTTCCAGAAGGGGACGATGCCCGTCGTGTTCGACATGGCGCGCGACCATAGCAGCGGACGGCCGACGAGCGAAGCGCGCGGCGAACGCCCTACGTGATCGCAACGCGTTCGGGGGTTGCATTGCGCGGTCACGATGCCAAGATCCGCCGGCCGTACGCGACGTGCCGTGTCGGGCGGCGTCACTGTCCCCCCTTGGAGGTGCCGTATGTCAGCCGCGGAGCGAGAGCTGCTCGACGTGAACGACGCGTTCTATCGTGCGTTCAACGCCCATGATGCCGCCGCAATGGATCAGATGTGGGCCCGTAGCGCGGCCGTCGCCTGCATCCATCCGGGCTGGCAGTCGCTCACGGGGCGCGAGGCGGTGATGGCGAGCTGGCGCGGCATCCTGCTCGGCCCCGCACCGACGATCAACCACTCCGAGGCGAGCGTACATCTCCTCGGCGACACCGCGTTCATCGTCTGCATCGAGGAGATTCCCGATGGCCGCTTGATCGCCACCAACATCTTCATCCGCGAGGACGGCAGGTGGCGTCTGGTCCACCATCAGGCCGGCCCGATCGCGCGCGAGCTCGACGACGACGACACGCCGCGCTCGGGGTTCTTGAACTGAGATGAGCACGCCGATCTTCGATCTCACCGGCAAGGTCGCGCTCGTCACCGGCGGCAACAGCGGCATCGGCCTCGGCATGGCCGAGGCGCTCGCCGTCGCCGGCGCCGACGTCTGCATCTGGGGCACCAACGAGGCGAAGAACGCCGAGGCGAAGCGGCGGCTCGAGCAGCACGGCCGCCGCGTGATCGCGCTCCGCTGCGACGTCGGTGAGGAGGCCGAGGTCGACCGCGCGTTCGCCGAGACCGTCGCGGCGCTCGGCCGCGTCGACGCATGCTTCGCCAACGCCGGCATCGGCGGCGCGGCGCCGTCCTTCGTCGAGATGACGACCGCGGAGTGGCGTCGCGTCATGCGCGTCAACCTGGACGGCGTCTTCTTCACCTTCCGCGCCGCCGCGCGCCACATGGTCGGCCGGCCGGGCGGCGGCTCGCTGGTCGTGGTCAGCAGCCTCGCGTCCGTCGAGGGCACGGCACGCGGCCAGCACTACGCCGCGACCAAAGGCGGCGTGAACGCGATCGTGCGCGGTCTCGCCGTCGAGCTCGCCCGCCACGGCATCCGCGCCAACGCCGTCCTACCGGGCTGGATCGACACGCCGCTCACCGAGCACACCTTCGCCTCCGAGCCCATGCAGCGGAAGGTGCTGCCGCGCATCCCGATCCGCCGCTGGGGCACCCGCGACGACTTCGGCGGCATCGCGGTCTATCTGGCGAGCGACGCGAGCGCGTACCACACCGGCGACAGCATCGTCATCGACGGCGGCTACCGGGTGTTCTGACCGGTACGGGGCCGCGAGTCATGTCGACAGTCATGCCGCACGCTATACACGTGGTCTTTCACTAACCCACACAGTTGCGCTACTGTGACGCTATGGTCGAAGCCGCCCGACCGTCCACAGCCGAGGAAGTGATCCCTTTCCACCAAGAGCAAGGCAGCCTCACCTTCGGCGCGGCTTATGCCCGACCCCTACTAGCCACCCTGAGCAACCTGCCCGCATTCTATGATCGGCTATACGGGTCACTTTCTCCATTGGGTCTCCGTTTATCTGACGTACGGGTCGACGGAGTAGGCGGGAGCTTGGGCGAAGCATCGGTCACATGTTCATTGACTGCTATCGCTGGCACCGTACGATTTTGGCTCGATCGTCTTGACGTGACGTTCACTGACATGGTGAACGTAAGCATCGACAAGATGCAGTCAGTAATAACCGGAACTCTCGATACACTGCGCGACGTTCCGAATTTCTCGTTAAGTACCTATACGGTCGATATCGGACTTCACGGAACGCTCGTTGATATGCCTGGGCCCGACTATCTAAAGCGATTTTGCAGCCATACTCTTCAAGGATTCGGACCAAGCACGGGCAATGGCTTCGTGTTTTATTTTGGTAGTGAGGGAGAACGGTTGTTCTCCGCGATTACGGCGGACGTGTCCGCGACAATCGTCGCTGGCGTATTCCTGCGCAGTTACACCATGTGGCAGGGGGATGCATTCACACCAGAAGTCGTTCGACAACGAACTGGTGATGAATCGGTCCGTATGTTTCGAGCTCTCGGATTGCGACCTGTACGTTAGAATGCAGGAATTTGGCGTTATCGTTGGTGCTAGGATCGCACAAGATTCGCTGCAAGTGGCACGTCTGCGGCGTCAACATCCCAACGATGCGCACCTGGCAGGAGCTCCAGGCCAGACGAGCAAGTTGGGAGCGCTTGGGCTACAGAACGTCAGCGCACCCCCAGGCACGAAACGGCTTGCCCCTACGACAGGTGCAAACGCTTACTTCCTATTTGATCGCTCGGGGCATGGTGGAACGAGCGTCCCTGAATCGGGTCTACCGCGTCAAAGTAGCGCCGCAGGCGCTCGACAGCGGAAACTAGCGATGCCGTGGGTCGCGATCATCGAACAGCTTCTCGGCGAAGAGAAAGTGGATCTCGCGAGGCGCGTCGCCTTAGCAAGCGTGTCATTCGAACCTCACAACAGGGGCGTGAGATCACTCCTCGCGTTGTTACAACCTCCGAATATCACACCGAGTCAGGCCCGTACTGTCGATAGGCGAAAAGATTTCGAATGGATCATCGCTCATCATTTGGAGTACCGAGGTCAGTGGGTCGCGGTTCACGACGGTACGCTGGTTGCGCACAATAGAAGCCTTCAACAACTGCTTGCCATCCTCGCGCCGATTGACCCAGCGCGCACCGCGCTCCTCCATCGTATCGACTAAGATCGATCCGATGTTACGCCTGAATGGTAGCCAGTTCAGCTCTGGAAGTGCTCATTTTGCGGATAGTGACGGCAGCACGCTTGAACCAACCGCCAAGATTTGGATCACGATTCGCTTGAGTTCGATCGGAGAGCTAGCAGCTCAACTGGATACGGGCGCTGCATACTCGGTCTTGACGCCCGAAGTCGCCGACGCCGCTGGGATTTCACTAGCAAACGGGCAGCAGATTACTCTCCACACTCGCTTTGGTTCGACTATTGGTAGATTGGTTAGGGCGGTAATTACCGTTCCGGCAGAGTTCGGTCACGGACTAGATGTCGACGGAACTGTATTTGTTCCCGACGAGTGGCCGGGACCAAACTTCGTTGGCTACAGCGGATTTCTGGAGCGGATGCGGTTTGCGATCGACCCCGGCGCGAATCGCTTCTATTTCGGGGCAACCGAAGGCTGATCTGGGGCCATTACGCCGCCATC
>JBGPIT010000129.1:0-11793 GCA_041485125.1 Binatia bacterium
GCGTTCGGCGGCGCCCAGAAGGACATCTTTCCGTCGCTGCACACTGCCGCGCCGATGGTCGTCGCGCTGTTCGCGTTCCGCCACCGTCGCACGCCGCCCTTCCGGTACGTGTGGCACGCGACCTGGTTCATCACCCTGAACATCGTGATCGCGACGATGTTCCTGCGCTGGCACTACGCGATCGACGTCGTCGCGGGGGCCGCGCTCGCCGTGGCCGCGCACGTCGTCGCGGTGTACGTGACGCCCTGGGAGGCACGGCGCCGCGAGGCACGCGGTCTGACGCTCGCGTGGCCGCCGTTCGTCGACGCTCCGTCACGCGGTCATGCGGCGGCGCCGCCGCGTGCTCGTCACCCGCGGCTCGATTCCACTTGATCTGGAACGGCGCTCCGACGATATTGCGCCAGCTCATCCTTGGAGGTTGCCATGCGCAAAGTGTCGCTCGTCCTCGTCGCGCTCCTCATCGCCTTCGCCTGGCTCTCGCGTCACCCCGAGCCGGCACGCGGCGTCACCGTCGTCTTCCCCTTGAAGATCAACGGCACCAGCTGGCAGCCGCAGATCCTGACCGTCCCCGGCCAGAAGATCGGTATCGGCAAGGTGAAGGACAAGAACGTCACCGCGGTCCTGCAGGGGTCGCTGCCGGATTTCGCCGCCGACTTTCTCGATCTCGATCCGAGCGGCAAGTTCTTTCTGTTGTTCGACAGTCTGACCAGCTGGCGCGTCGCGACGAACGACGCCGGTACCAACGCCACGACGCTGCAGGGCAGGGTCTCGAACGACGGCGTCTTCTGGATGTTCGGATCGTACGATCTGCCGATGATGCCCGGCGCCATGGGCAAGATCTTCGTCACCGGCAAGGTGAAGTTCCAGAAAGGCAGCTACGCGCCGGCGAAGGTGAGCGGGATCTTCTATTTTTTGAGCGACCCGATCGACACCGGACTGATCCTGAAGTTCAAAACCGACAAGCCGCTGGTCTGACGGCCGATCATCGCGACGCTGGACGCGAGAGGACCTCGATCGGTGAGCCGACGTACGCATCCCCCGGCTCGACCACCTTCCAATAGATGCCGCGCCGGTTCTGGTCGCGGGTCGCCGGCGCTTGGACGAAACGCAGCGCGTCGTCGCCGAAGCGACCCTTGAACTTCACACAGCCGTTGTGCGGCTTCGGCGTCACCACGACGACCGCGGTACCGACGCGCAGTCGTGTGCCGACCGGCAGGCTGGCGGCCGAGATGTCGAGATCGACGAAGAGGTTGTCGCCGAAGATCGTGAGCGGCTGGCCGTTCGCGATGAGCGCGGCCACGTCGCACCGCATGACCGCGAGCTGCGCCTCGGGATCGCGCGGCGGCCGTCGATTCCAGCCGTCGCCGGGCATGCCTTCGTCGGGAGCGAGATGCACGCGTTCGGGTGTTTCCCGAACGCCGTCAGGGCGCCGGCGTACGAGGAATGCCAGGCGGCCTGATTCTCTCGGCGCCTGGGGCAACGCCAAGAGGCTCGCCTCGAGCTCCGCCAAGTCCCGATGACGAGAGGAGTCTCCGAGCGGACCGTACGCTTCTTTCTCCAGTTCCGGCATCGCTCAGCCCGTGCGCGCTCCGACTTTCCACGCGCGTCCGTATGCTGCAAGCGCTTCGGCCGCGTGCGGCCTTGACGCGCTCATCGTTCGCTGCGCAACTGGCCGTGTCTGTAGCGACGCTTGCGTAGATGCGAGGCGCCGCTGGGTCCGAGTACGTTTGTGTTCGGTCAACTCAGCGCTACGTCCTGCGTCCGCAAATCGCAGGACGTAGTGCCCGACGGAGGACGCATGGCGTCTGCGACGCATTCCCCCGAGGAGATCGTCACTGCGGTGGAGCGCCTCGGGCCCTCCGACCACCTGTGCATGAGCTACCACACGCACCAAGACGAGCTGGCGGCGGCCATCCCGTTCATGCGCAGCGGATTGGACCGGCGAGAACAATGCGTCTACATCGCGAATGAGGAGTCCCGTCCGGCGGTTCTCGACGCCATGCAGTCGGGAGGGATTGCCGTCGGCACTGCGACGGACACGGGTGTGTTGTCGATATTGGGCGCCCAGGACACGTATCGGCGCGATGGATCTTTCGACCCCGAGCGGATGGTCGCCTGGATCCGCGAACGTACGGACGCTGCCCGGCGTGCGGGATTTTCGGCGTTCAGGCTCGTCGGCGAGATGACCTGCGTTGCGGGAGACGGGCGCCTCGAGGTGGAGCGACTCGCGGAATACGAGGCCAAGCTCAACTACCTACTGCGCCAGCAGCCCGCCTCGGCGCTCTGTGCCTACGATCGTCGCCGGTTCGCGGCCGACATCATCCGTGAGGTGATCGCGACGCATCCGCTCGTCGTGGTCGGTACGACGGTCTGCCGGAACCCGTTGTTCGTCCCTCCGAGCGAGTATCTCTTCCCCGACTGGCCCGAACGAGAAGTCGAGTGGCTGTTGAGCAACCTGCGCGACCTTCAGCGCGCCGAAAGCGCTCTTCGCGAGACGGAGGAGCGTTACCGGACGCTTGCCCGCCATCTCCTCGAAGTGCAGGAGGCGGAGCGCCAGGGGATCGCCCGCGAGCTTCACGACGACCTCGGTCAGATGCTGACGACGATCAGGATGAACCTACAAGCGACCCGTTCCCGCCGATGGCAGCGCCCACGGAAACTCGCCGAGAGCGTCGCGCTCGTCGATGAAGCGATCGAGCACGTGCGCGAGACCACATTCGCTCTGCGCCCGCCCATTCTCGACGACCTCGGGCTCGAGCCGGCGCTCCGCTGGTACGTGAGCCGACAGGCGACGCAGGCGGGACTTGCGTCCCAGCTCGATGCGGCCTCCATCGACGACGTGCGGCTTCCGCCGAGCGTGGAGACGACATGCTTCCGATTGGTGCAGGAGGCCATCACGAACGTCATCCGACATGCCCGCGCGCGGCGTGTGGACGTGGCGGTGAGCGTTGCGGGGGGTGAAATGGAGGTCGTCATTCATGATGACGGCACGGGCTTCGACGTCGACGCCGCGCGCAAGCGCGCCGCCGCGGGGAGCAGCCTGGGACTGCTCAGCATGGAGGAGCGCGTGTCGCTCGCCGGAGGCCGGCTCACGATCGAATCGACCCCTGGTCATGGAACGACACTTCGCGCTCACCTTCCCTTGCTCCGCGAAGATGCTCAGTGACCAGACGCCGCGCGCAGCCGCGAACGCCGATCGGGAGCTAACGCTTGACGTGCGCCGGCGGACCGACGCCGAGCGCCGCCCATCCGTCCAACCCGAGCCGGCGCATCGTCGCCATGTTCCGTTCATAGATCTCGCGCGCGTCGGGAACCGCCGCGACCGCGACGTCGACGCTCGTTTCGCGCAGCAGCTGCAGCATCGGGTACGGCGAGCGGTTCGTGTAGTTCGTGATGTCGTCCGGCGCCGTGCCGGCGAAGCGATACTCCGGATGGAAGCTCGCGATTTGCAGCACGCCCTCGAGGCCGAGCCGTTTCACGGCTCCGTCGGCGTCGGCGAGGAAGTCGTTGTAGTCGAGAAAGTCGGCGAGCACGTACGGATGGATCAGCAAGGTGGTGTCGATCGCGGCGGGATCCGCTGTCGCCAGCGTGCGCAGCTCTCGCTCGAGATCATCGAGCAACGCCGCGCGTGTCTCCGCATGGCTCACGACGTAGCGAATCCGGCCGTTCAGGTAGACGGCCTTCGCGAACGGGCAAAGGTCGAGCCCGATGACGGCTCGCTCGATCCATGCGCGGGTCCCAGCGATCGCTTCATCCGGAGTCGGAACCATGGTGCCGGGGCTCAGCGCAGGCCGTGCTTCCGCATGCGGTAGCGCAAGAGCTCGCGGCTCACCCCGAGGCGGCGCGCGGCCTGCGACACGTTCCCGCCACACTCCCCCAGCACCCGACGAATCAGCTGCCGCTCCGCCTCGTCGAGACGCGTCGTCGCCGGATCGTCGTCACCGGCGGCACGCGTCTCGACCGCGAGGTGGCGCGCCTCGATGACGTCGCCGTCGACCATCAGCATCGCCCGCTCGATCACGTGCGCCAGCTCGCGGACGTTCCCGATCCAGCGCTCGGCGAGGAGCGCCGCCGCGGCATCGGGCGCGAGCGTCTTCGGCGCCCGTCCATACTTGCGCGCGTAGAGCTCGAGATAGTGGTGCGCGAGGAGCAGAACGTCGTCGCCGCGCGCGCGCAGCGACGGCAAGGTCAACGTCAGCACGTTCAAGCGATAGAAGAGATCCTGACGGAAGCGCCCGGCGGCGACCTCCTGCGCGAGGTCGCGATTGGTCGCGGCGATGACGCGCACGTCGGCGGCGACGTCCGTGAGCGCGCCGAGCCGCCGCACGACCTTGTCCTCGATGACGCGCAGGAGCTTCCCCTGCGCGGCGAGGCCGAGCTCGCCGACCTCGTCGAGCAAGAGCGTGCCGCCGGCCGCGACCTCGAGAAGGCCCGGCTTCGCGGCCTTGGCGTCGGTGAACGCCCCGCGCTCGTAGCCGAAGAGCTCCGCTTCCATCAAGTCGCGCGGCACGACGGTACAATCGAAGACGAGGAACGGGCCGCGCGCGAGTGGGCTTGCTTGATGGAGAGCCCGTGCGACGAGACTCTTGCCGGTCCCGGTCTCGCCGAGGAGCAGGATCGTCGGGTACTCGCCGGCGCGCAGGCCGCTCAATCGGCCCATGCGGTCGATGAGCTCGCGAAGCGGGCTCATGGCCGCGCTCGTACCGAGTACGGCGGTCGCATTGGCTTGATCGAGGGGCGCGCGCTGCAACCGGTCGAGGCACGCTTGCGCCTGTGCCTCCGCGAGCGCGCGCTCGACCAGCAGCGCGAGCTGCTCGAGATCGATCGGCTTCTGGATGTAGTCGCGCGCGCCCGCCTTCATCGCCGCGACCGCGGTATCGACGGAGCCGTACGCGGTCATGATGATGACCGGCAGCTCGGGATCGGCGGCGTGCGTTTCGCGCAGCAGCTCGACGCCATCCTCGTCGCCGAGGCGCTGATCGAGCAGCACGAGGTCCGGCCGGCTCTTCGCGAGCGCGGCGCGCGCCTGCCCGGCGCTCACGGCGACGGCGGTCGCGTAGCGCCGTCGATCGAGGAACCGCGCCAGCGCTCGCGCGTGGGTCTCCTCGTCGTCGACGATCAGGATGCTGGGCATCGACCGTCCTCGGCGACCGGCAGGCGAATCTCGACCGTCGTCCCGCCGGCGTCGCCGGCACGCAGCGTGATGGTGCCGCCGTGCGCGACCACGATTTTCTGCGACAACCAGAGCCCGAGCCCGGTGCCCGACGTCTTGGTCGTCGAGAACGGCGTGAACAATCGGCCGCGCCGCGCCGGCGGGATGCCCTCGCCGTCGTCCGCGATGCGCAGCGCGACGGTGCCGGCATCGTGATCGACGCGGACGCCCACGCGCCCGCCGCGCGGCGACGCATCGGTCGCGTTGGCGAGCACCGCGCTCACCACTTGCTCGAGCTTGGCCTGGTCGAACGACACCGCCGGCGTCGGCCCGACGGTGACGTCGAGCTCGATCCCCGCGGCACGCAGCCGCGGCCGCGCCAGCTCCGCGCAGCGCGCGACGAGCTCGCTCACGGATCCCGGCCGCCGCTCGAGCGCGACCGGGCTGACCGACCGCAAGAGATCCGTCACCCACGCCGCCAGGCGGTCGACCGCGTTGACGATGTCCTCCAGCGCCCCGCGGTGCGGGTCGGCCGAGGGCAGTTCGAGCGCCTCGGCCTGCGCGGTGGCGCGGATGCTCGCGAGCGGATTGCGGATGTTGTGCGCGACGTACGCGGCGAGCTCGCCGAGCAGGGCGAACCGCTCGCTGGTGATCAGCTGGGTCTGAATGTTCGCCAGCGACGCGGCCATGTGGTTGATCGACGCGCCGAGGCGTGCCAGCTCGTCGTCGCCGCGCACGGGGATCCGGTGGGTGAGGTCCCCGGCGCTCATGATCTCGGTCGCGCGCTCGAGCGTCCGCACCGGCTCGACGAACCAGGCGCGAATCGCCGCGAGGAAGGCGAGGAAGCTCGCGATCACGAGACCGACGATGCCGGCGAGAATGCCGGTCGAGATGCGCGCGAGCGACGCGCCGTGGTCGCGCAGCCGGCGATGCTCGCCCTGGTAGTAGTGCGCCAGCCGGCGGACGGCCCGGCGCGTGTCGCGCGGCGCCCGGCGCTCGACCGCGCTCACGACGGCGTGGATGCGCTCGGCCTCGTCGACGGTTTGCGCGTTCCGCCGCAGGCCGTCGAGTGCCGCCGTCACCTGCGCGCTCGCGCCGAAAGCGTGACCGCGGGAGCCCGCGCGATCGAGCACGACCGCGAGGCGCCGGTGCTGCGCGTGCACGATCGTGAGGTCGTCGGTGACGAGCCGCCAGCTCTGCAGACCCCAATAGGCGGCGACGGCGCTCAGGAACGTCACCTGCACGGCGCCGAGAAAGAGCAGCGTCAGGCGCGAGCGGAGCGTCACGAGACGACTCCCGGTGCCGCGCCGCGATCCGCCGCCGCGAGCGCGCGCTCGTGCGCCCGACGCTCGAGCCGCACGAACGCGATCGCGTGCAGCAGCGGCCAGAGGCCGAGCGGCACGATGAACCACGGCGCCGAGACCGGCTCGGTGCGGAGAGGGTACGTGACCAGCACCGCGATCGTGGTCGCGCCCGATCCGACGATCGCGCCGAGCGCGAGCAGCACCTGCGGCCGGAAGCGTTGCCCGCTGACGAGCGCGCTCACGAGCGATCCGGCGTAGAGGAGGATCGCGTTCGCGAGGGCGCAATACACGATGTAGAGGAGCGGCAGGAACACCGAGGGATCCTCGCGATGGCTGACCAACACGGCGCCGAGGAGCGCGAACACGACGTAGAGCGCGGCGATGATGCGCCGCCCCCAGCGCGCCGGATGCCAGAGGAACGCGGCGGCGAGATGCAGGACGGCGGGCGGCATCACGGCGAGCGCTAGGAAGAAGAGCCAGGTGAAGCGATACGGTCCGTACTCGTCGGGGCCGGTGATGAGCACCAGCGCGAGCGACAAGCACATCGCGAAGAGCGCCCGCACCGCGGCGAGATCGGGCCGGAGCGCGGCGGCCGCCGCGGCCACCGCGATGGTCCACGCGCCCGCCGCCAGCATCGGCGCGAAGACCTCCGCGAAGTCCGCCGAAGTGAACTCGCGCACCGGAATCGCGACCCGAAACACCTCCGTTCCGCGCCGCAGCGTGTACGTGACCGCGCCGCCGATTCCGGTTGCCGCCGCGGTCGCTTGGATCGACGACGCCGACGCGATCGTGGTGCCGTTCACGGCGGTGACCTGCGCCCACTCGAGCGGCCGCGACGAGGGGACACGCCAGGCGGCGCGGCCGATCGAGAAGACGATCCGGCTGTCGCTGAAGAGGAATCCGGGAAACGGCCGTCCGATCCACGCCGTTGCGTCCCGGATGCATACGGCGAGCACGACGAGCGTGGGGAGCAGCGCCGCGACGAGCCACCACGGAGGAGCTCGTCTGACCTTCACGACGTCGTCGTGCGGCGGGCTCACCGGATGAACGGCGTCGGGGCGGCGCTCGCGAGCGGCATGCTGGCGGGCGGCCTTCATGCGCTCGCGCTGCGGCCGGGATGGAGTCTCGTCGCGTGGATCGCGCTCGTGCCGTTGCTCCGGTTCGCGGCGCGCGGCTCGGCGCACGGCGTGCTCACCGCCGCGCTCGCATACCCCCTGACGCTCTTGGCGCTCGACGTCGCGCCGTGGCTCGCGCCGACTCTCGCGCGGTACTTCGCGCTGACGCCGGCAGGCGCCTGGATGCTCGCCGCGTCGACGGTGACGCTCACCGCGCTCGTGTATGGCATGTTGCTCGGCGGCGCGCTCTTGCTCCGTCGCCGGGTGGCCGGCCGGCTCGGCGTCGTTTGGTGCGCGGCGACGTGGGCGGTGTGGGAGCCGCTCAGGACCGCGATCCTCCCGCCCTTCTTTCCACTCTCGGTGCTTGCGACCTCGCAAGTCGACTCGCCGCTGCTCCAGCTCGCCGGCGTGACGGGCATCGCCGGTGTCACGTTCGTCGTCGTCATGGTGAACGCCGCGTTCGCGGAGCCGTGGTCGGCACCGCGCGGGTCGCGAGGTCGACGGCTCGCCGCGGCCGCCGCCGCCGGCACGGTCGCCATCGGCGCGGCAACGTGGGGTGCCGCGCGGATCACGGACGCGCCGGTCGGATCAGAGCACCCGGCGCGTGTCCTGCTCGTCGACGGCGCCGCGGCGAACGCGGCCGAGAGCACGCTCGACCGATACATCGCGGCGACCATCGCGCAGCGAGACGTGCGGCCCGCGCTCGTGGTCTGGCCGGAGTCGACGCTCTCGAGCGATTTCGCGAGCGACGGCCGCGCGTGGGCTCGTCTGAGCGCGTTCGTCGACGAGCTCGGCGTCGCGCTGATGACGGGCGGCGTCGGCAGTGCCGTCGACACCGGGGGGCGCGTCGAACGCTTCAACTCGGTGCACTTCGTTCGACCGCGCCATGGCATGCTGAGCTACCACAAGCGGCTGCTCGTGCCGTTCGCCGAGTCGTGGCCGGCGATGCTCGGCGCTCCGCCGCCGGCGATCGAGCCGGTCGACGCGGGCGGTGAGCTCGCCGTGTTCGGCGACGGCGGGTTCCGCGTCGCCCCGCTCATCTGTTTCGAGATCACCAGCGCGCCGAGCGTCCGCGAGCTCGCGCGGCGCGGCGCGCAGGCGATCGTCAACGTCAACAACGACGTCTGGTTCGCCGGGTGGACCGCGCCGCAACAGGTTTGGGCGCGCGTGCGCGCGGTCGAGTCGGGGCTGCCGGTGGTGCGTGCAACCAACGGCGGGACCAGCGCCGTCATCGATCCGTTCGGCCGGCTACTCGCGGCGGTCCACGCCGACGGCGCTCCGGTGGTATTGGCGAGCGAGATCCCGGTGCCGGTCGACACGCTCTACGTCAGAACGGGCGAGTGGCTCGTGCCGGCCTGCGCGCTCGTCGTGCTCGGCGGGGTGGTGCCGTGGCGGCGCTCGGTCACGGGACGACGCATGGGTTCTCGGCGCTGTCTTCCGTGATCCGGGAGAGCACGGCGGCGGCATCCGGGTCCGCCGAGATGTTGCGGAACTTGAGCGGGATCGGCGAGCCGTCGCTCGGCAGCTTCGAGTGGGCGCGGCTCGCCCCTTCCTTGAGCGGGATCATCATCACGAGCTCGAGCGTGTCGTTCAGACCGCACACGGTGAATGCGCCGCGCCTGATCTGGGTCACGTCGAGCAACGTGCGTAGCTTCGTGCCGTAGAGGTTCACGCCGAAGACGTCGAAGTCGCCGAGGAAGAGCTTCGTTTTCTTCAGTTTGACGAACGAGGCGTGCGGCACCAGCTGATCGTCGCCGCCCTTCAATCCGAAATCGGCGGCGAACCCCACGATCGGCGTCATCTCGGCGGGGCACGAGGGCATCGGCATGCCCGATCCGAAGCCTCCGAAGTTGAAGGGAACCCAGAGATTCTCGTTGAAGTCCACGGCGCCGAACGCCTCCACCTCGCCGTTCTGCTCCGACAGCGCGCGCAGGTCGTTCATCGGCGGCAGGATGACCGGCCACTTCGTGCCCTTGACGAAGAGCTCCTCGCCGCGGTGCACCGTGATGATCGCGGGCCCGACGACGAGCCGGCCGAGCGTCGGTCGTGTGTCGGGCGCCGGGAACCGCAGCGTCGATGCGCTCACCGCCGTGACCGTAAACGGCGGCAGCGGGATCGGCGGGCCGTTCAACGGACGGAACGTGATCTGGACGGTGTTGCCGTCAGGCGTGGTCGAGAATCCGCCGTGGTACGGAACGCCCTTCTTCTCCTTCAGGCGCAGGACGATGTCGTGCCCGACGTGCTCGAACAATGACGGCGTATAGGCCGGACCCCCGGCTTTGATCAGCTTCTCGCGTATCGGCGGACAACCGGTCGCCCATTTCGCCGCCCACGCGGGCGGAGCGGCCACGACGGCCGAGACGAACCAGATCAGCGCAACGGCACGGTGACGGCACGACGCCATGATCGCGTCCTCCTTCGCAAATTGCAGCGCGATGGGTCAAGGCTTTTCGCGCGCCAAGCAGCAATCGCCGCGCCATCGGTCGGAGCGCCGTCTGCGCGGCTCCAACGCTCGCCGCCGTGCAGCGCCGGCATTCCGGTGGTCGACACCGACCAGGCTGGTGGAAGCGGGCCACCAATGCCCGACGGTTGCGACGGTCCGTCCTGCCGCCGTGCGTGCCCTCGGGGCGATCGCTATGGGGTGAGCGGCGGACGCTCGTCCATCGGCGGCGGTGCAGCCGGCGTGCCGGACCATCGCCGGATCGCGGTGGCGAGGTTGTCGGCCCAGCTCTCGTCTCCGCCCGCGGGGTACACGCCGCGGTGGAGATCGTCGAGATCGACCGCCAGCTCGAGGTGCGGCAACTCGAAGTCGAGCGCGCGCAGCCCTTCCGCCGTGCCGATCTCGTGCATCCGCCGCCACATCGCGCCGCGCTCGCCTGTCGTGTCCCACGTCCAGGTCGGGTCGAACAGGACGAAATCCGCCGCGAGCCCGTACTGGTGAAACGATTGCCATGCACGCGCTTTCGTCACGATGCTGCCGGAATCTTCGCGGCCCTGCCGGTAGAGATGCGCCTGCCGCTCAGGATGGCGGAACGCCTCGAAGATTCGGAACGGAATCCCGTCGGCTTGCAGTCGGCTGATGACGTTGTCGGCGCGACGCCGGAATTCCGGGTGCAGCAGCGCGGTGTTGCGGCTCTTGGCGTCGACGTCGATCGCGGACGTGGTCGTGGGCGAGACCGGCGGGCTGGCGCCGGCGCTTGGCGCAGTGCCGGGATCGACCGCGTCGAGGAAGCTCGCCTTCACGTAGCCTTGGCGGCCGCTCGCCGTGACGCGCAGCCATCCATTGGCGTCGGGCGCCGCGTCGACGCCGATCGCGAGAGCGCCGCGCGGCAGCGACGCGAGCACTGCCGCCCCGAGATCGGGGGCGCTGCGCAGGTTCAGAGACGTGGCCCGTACCCGAAACGCTTGGCTCATCGTTCAGCCCTCCGCCGTCGCGTCTTGCAGTGCTTTCAACACGTCGCTGACCGCCGCCGCGAGCGTCTCCAGGCGCTTCAACTCGGTCCGCGCCTCGTTCAATGCCGTTGCCGCTTTCTGCTGCTCCGCCGCTGACGCCGCCGCGTCTTTGGCGGCGCCGGCCGCGTCGATCGCCGCGCGCACGGCCTGCAACTTCTGCTCGACCGTCTGTTGCCCCGCCTTCAAGTCGGCGATGCGTTTGTCGGCCTCGGCGAGCAGCGGCGTGGCCTTCGCCTTTTGCTCGTCGGTCAGCGTCTTCGCGCGTATCTCGGCGATCAGCGCCAGCGTCGGCTCGGCTTTGGTCGCGAGCGCCTCGAGCTCCCGTCGCGCCACCTCGACGTCGGCGAGCACGTTCACGCCCGCCCCCGGCGCCGCCGCGGCCGTTGCCGCGGCCGCGGTTTCACTCGCGGAGCGGCTGCCGAAATAGAAGCCGACGACGGTGGTGAGCAGGGTCGAGATCATGGTCATCAGCTGCTTCGCGAGATCGTTCGCGGCCGCGGGATCGGTACGGCGGTACAGGCGGAGCTCGACGACGTCGGGAGCCGGAGAGACGGCTGGCCGCGGCTGCGGGATCGCGATGATCCCCATCCGTTCGTATTTCGCGATGGCGGCGGCGGTGCCGTCGTCGTTCGCTGGCGCGGTCGTCGTTTCGATCTCCTTGCCGACCGACGACGCCTCGTTCAGGCGATTCAGCTCGCCGATGCCGAACACGACGAAGACCACCAGCAACCCGACCGCGAGCAGCGCGCGTATCGTTCCCGGCGGCAAC
>JBGPIT010000130.1:0-11760 GCA_041485125.1 Binatia bacterium
ACGGCCAGCGACGCCTGCATCACCGTCGCGCGCTGATAGCTCGGCCGAAACTCCGCGAGCGCGACCCCCATGCCGCAGCCGACCCGCGCCGGATGCTCGACCAGCGTGATGTAGACGGCCGCGCCCGCAAAGAGCCCGCCAGCGATCGTCGCGAGCTGCGCGAGGAGGTGTGCCATGGTTCATGTTGAGCCCTAATCGACGTACCGCCCACGATCAACTCGCGATCTCCGCCGGGGAAGAGCCACGTCGCTCAGACTGCACGAATTGTGCTACCCATGAGCGAATGGTCGCGACCACGATGAGCGTAGCGGAGGCGGAGGCGGCCGCGCGACGTGCCGCCGAACGACTCGCGTCCGACGCACGCGTTCGCCTCGTGTACCTGTACGGCTCGGCCGCGGACCCAAATCGCGAGCGAGCCCGCGACGTCGATCTGGCGGTGTCCTGCACTCCCCCGCTCGGTTTCGACGAGCTCATGCGCCTGCGCGCCGATCTGGTCGACGTCGCCCGCGTCCGGATCGATCTGGTCTCGCTCGAGGATGCCGGCGTCGTGCTGGCGTGGGAGATCGCGGAGACCGGCCGCTGTCTCTTCGCGCGCGATGCCGATGCCGAGGTGGAGTTCATCACGCGTGCACGGGCACGCTACTGGGACTTCAAGCCCTTCCTGGAGGAGCAGTGGCGACTCGCGGGCGAGCGCATCGCGGAGCGACAGCGTGGTCCTGAGACCTGAAGCGATCCGCCAGCGGCTTCTCAAGCTGGAGCAGGCGATCACGCGACTGCAGGAGCTCGGCCGGACGGACCGTGCGCTACTGCGCGCCAATTTCCGTGACGCCTGGGCGGCGGAACGCGGCCTGCAGATCGCGGCGGAGATCGTGCTCGACGTCGGCAACCACATTCTCAGCGCCCACTTCGGTGAGAGCGCGCGCGACTACGAAGACGTGATCACACGACTCGCCGCGCGTTCGGTCATCGACGACCAGCTCCGCTCGCGGCTCAAGGGACTTGGCGGATTCCGCAACGTGCTCGTGCACGGCTATCTCGACCTCGATCCCGATCGGGTCGCAGCGTACCTCGCGGATGCTCCGGGCCAGTTCACCGACTTCCTCGCCGCCGTTCGGCGCTGGCTCGCGACCGTCACCACGCCATAGCCGCTCGTCAGTTCACCCGGCGGGTGGCGCCCTTCCAGTAGCGCTCGCGCAGGACGAACTTCTGGAGCTTGCCGGTGGCGGTGCGCGGTAACGCGTCGACGAGCTCGACCGAGGTCGGACACTTGAAGTGCGCGAGGCGGCCGCGGGTGAAGGCGATGATCTCCTCCTCGCTGGCGCGCATGCCGTCGCGCAGGACGACGAGGGCCTTCGGTGTCTCCCCCCACTTGGCGCTCGGCACGCCGATCACGGCGCATTCCAGCACCGCGGGGTGCTGGTAGAGCGCGTCCTCGATCTCCGGTGAGCTGATGTTCTCGCCGCCCGAGATGATCACGTCCTTCTTGCGGTCGACGATGTGGATGTTGGCATGCTCGTCCCAGACGGCGAGGTCGCCGGTGTGGAAGAAGCCGTCGTGGATCGCCTTGTCGGTCTCGTCCGGCTGGCGCCAGTAGCCCTTGAAGACGACGTTCGAGCGCGCGCAGACCTCGCCGATCGACGTGCCGTCGCGCGGCACCGGCAGGCCGTCCTCGTCGAGGACCTGGATGTCGGTGCCGATCGTCTCGACACCGGCGCGGGCGCGGCGCGGATAGTCGCCGGCCGCCGTGTGGAAGTCCGGCTTCGAGACCGTGATGAGCGGCGACGTCTCGGTGAGGCCGTAGATCTCGATGAAGCTCCAGCCGAGCTCGCGCTCGAGGCGCTCGACGAACGCCGCCGGCGGCGGTGCACCCGCGACGGTGAAGCGCGGCGTCGTCGTGATCGCGTGCTTCGACTTGTCGGGGTAGTTGAGGATCGTGCCGAGGACGGCGGGCGCCATGCACGCGAAGGTGACGCGCTCCTCCTCGATCAAGCGATAGATGTCGCTCGCGACGATCGCGCGCAGGACGACGTGCGTCGCGCCCATCGCGGTCAGCGCGAACGGGCCGCCCCAGCCGATGCAGTGGAACATCGGCAGCGTCCAGAGCTCGACGTCGTCGTGGCGGATGCCGAGGTGGGCGATGAACGTGAGCGCGTTCAGGTAGCAGTTGCGGTGCGTCAGCATCACGCCCTTCGGGCGCGCCGTCGTCCCCGACGTGTAGTTGAGGGAGATGACGTCGTTCTCGTCCATCGCAACTGGCGGCGGCGCGGTGCAGGGCCGATCGGCGATGAGCGCTTCCCAGTCGCGCCAGCCCGCCGGCGCGCTGCCCTCGTCCTGCGCGACGATCCAGTGCTCGACGCTCGGGAGCTGCGGCCGGATCGCGTCGACGACCGCGGTGTACTCGTGGTCGACCAGCACCGCCGTCACCCCGGCGTGATCGATGATGTAGGCATGGTCGGCGGCGGTGAGGCGATAGTTGAGCGGCACCAGCACGGCACCGATCTGGGTCACGCCGTAGAAGCTCTCCATGAAGAAGTGCGAGTTCGGGCTGAGGACGCACACCCGGTCGCCCTTCTCGATGCCGAGCCCGAGCAGCGCGTGCGCGAGCTGGTTCGCGCGGGCTTGGTACTGCCGGTAGGTGAAGCGCCGCCCGCCGTCGACGATCGCGGTCTTGTCGCCGTAGAGCTTCGCCGTCCGGCGGAGAAAATCACCTACCAAGAGTGGAACTTCCATCGCGAGCCTCCCGCCGCGGACGCTACTACGGCTGGCGCGAAATTTTTAGACCGGCGCGACGCTGCTCCCGACGGTCAGGCGACGACGATCGGCAATGCAAATGAGGCTGGCGCCCGAGTACGCTTTGCGGAATAACGCGTCGCCAGGCGCTCCCTGGTGGTGGAGGTGCGGGCATGAGGACACGACGAGCGACGGCAACGGCGAGCGCCGCAGCGTGGTGGGCGAGGATGCTGTCCGCGGCGATGCTCGTGCTCGCCTGCGCGGGATGCGCGCGCGAACCAAGGGTTCACAACGCGACGGAGATCGCCGGCGAGGAGGACGAGAACGACGTCGCGCCGCGCGTCGCCCCCGAGCGGCGGAGCCTCGACGCGATCTCGCGCGGCTCGGTCTACGCCGGCATGCCGACGGCGCGTGGCGCCTGGAGCCGCTACGAGGTCCTCGCCAACGAAGGCTACACGGTCGGCTACTCGGAGCGGCGAAAGAGCCCCCTGTGGGCGGCGTATCAGCTCTTCCGCATCGACCAGCCGGCACACCGCGCCACGCCGCACGCCTTCACCCCCGACGATCGCACGCAGGCGCGCGTCGACGAGGCGTGCTACGCGCACTCGGGCTACGCTCGCGGCCGGCAGGCGCCGAGCTACGGGATCGGCACGCGCTACGGCGAGGCGGCGCAGCGCGCGACGCTGTTCATGTCGAACGTGTCACCGCGGCTGCCGAAGCTCGAGCGCCAGACCTGGCGCGCGCTCGAGCGGCTCGAGGCCGACGAGCTCGCGCAGCAGCTCGGACGCGTGTGGGTCATCACCGGCCCGATCTTCCGGGAGGGCGAGCGGCAGAGCCCCCTGCCCTGCGGCGTCGAGATCCCGAACGCCTTCTACAAGATCATCGTCGCGGAGGTGGACGGCACGCCGATCGCGCTGCCCGTGATCATGACCCAAGAGGACAACGGCCGCGAGCGGCTGCGCAACTTCACGACCACGATCGATCAGATCGAGGAGCTGACCGGCCTCGACTTCTTCCCGGAGCTCCCCGTCGAGGTCGAGACCGCGATCGAGTCGACGCTCGACTTCGACCCGCACTGGGACGTCGACCGTATGCTCACGCCGCCAGGCGAGCCGCGATGACGTAGCGTCCCCGCGGAGACTCGCTCCGCAGGGACACCCGTCATCACGAGTCCGCGCTCACGGCCGCGTGGTCGCGCGCGCGGAGTGCAGCGTGTCTGGCGCTGCTCAGTGGATGCTGTGCTCCTCGGTCGTGGTGGTCTTCTTCTCCATCATCATCGCCGCCGGTCGGGTCTGCACCACTTTCGTCACCACCATCTGGTCCCCGTCCTTGACGTACGTGACCGTCACCGGGCTGTTCTTGATGGTCTCCTGCGACACCACGTTGCCGTTGGCGTCCACGAAGGTCGTGTTCTTCGTGTAGGTGTAGCGCACCGGGTCCGGCGACGACTCCGACCGCATGACGATCGTCGACGACGACGGCTGAATCTCGCTGACCATGCCCGAGTAGGTGGTGGTCTTCTCGGTCGTGACTTCCCGATGCTCGGTCACCTGCGCATTCGCGAGCGGCGCCAAGCCGACCGCACCGACGAGGACAGCTGCTGCGACGCTGCTCATGATCCGATTCGTTCTCATCGACTTCCTCCTGTTGGGGGTTGCGTGTCACCTCGAGGGAACCAGCGAGCCACCGCGTACGCAATGCTGGGAAACCCGTACGCAGAGCTCACCTGTTCAAGTGAGCGGGGCAGCGGCGCGCGTTTGCGCCACGTCAGACGCAGGAACGGCAGGCGATCAGACGCCGCGGCGCGCTGTCGCACGCAGCGCAACCCGCGCGTGTCGCAGCGTATCCGCGACGATCGTCGCGAGCGCGCTCGGATCGATCGGCTTCGCGACGTGGCCATCGAATCCGGCACCGAGGATGCGGTGCCGGTCGTCCGCGCCGGCGAGCGCGGTGAGCGCGACGACCGGCGTGTGACGGCCGTCGAGCTCGGCGTCGAGCGTCCGCACGCGCGAGAGCAGCGCGAATCCGTCCTCCGCCGGCATGGCGATGTCGGTGATCACGACGTCCGGCAAGCCGTGCCGGAGCTCGCCGATCGCCTCCGCGACCGACGCCGCCGAGCGCACCGACGCCCCGCAATGCGCCAGGACGGCGACGACCGACTCGCGCGTGTCGCCCTCATCGTCGACGACGAGGATGCGCGTGTCGCCGAGGTTGGCGAAGCGGCCGCCGTTCCCGGCGCCGAGTGCTTGATCGGCGTGCTCCGTCCTGGCCGCCGTCGCAGCCGCAACCGGGGCGGGCAACGTGATGCGAAACGCCGAGCCCGCATTCTCGCCGCCGCTCTCGGCCGTGATCTCCCCGTCGTGCAGCGTCACCAGGTGGCGCGCGATCGCGAGGCCCAGCCCGAGACCGCGATGGCGGCGCGTGGTCGAGGTGTCGGCCTGGTGGAAACGGTCGAAGACGTGCGGCAGCTCGTCGGGCGCGATGCCGATGCCGGTATCGCGGATGGTGATCTCCCACATCGCACCCGCACGGCGGAGCACGGTCGTCACGCTGCCGTCCTCGGGCGTGAACTTGACCGCGTTGGCGAGGATGTTGCCGAACACTTGCTGGAGGCGCGCCGGGTCACCGCGCGCCGCCGCAACGCCGGGTCCGGCGTCGAGACGGAGACCGATGCGTTTCGCGTCGGCGGTCGCCTGCGTCGACTCGATCGCGGTGCGCAGCACCGCCGCGACGTCGATCGTCTCCATCTCGACCGTGAGCTTGCCGGAGTCGATGCGGGAGATGTCGAGGAGGTCCTCGATGAGCCGCACCTGGAGCTTGGTGCTGTGCTCGATCGTGTCGAGCGCGCGCCGCGTCTTGACCGCGTCGAGGATGCCGCGCCGGAGGAGCTGCGCCCAGGTCAACACCGCGGAGAGCGGCGAGCGCAGCTCGTGCGAGAGCGTCGCGAGGAACTGGTCCTTCGCCCGGTTCGCCTGCTCGGCGTCGGCGCGCGCCGCCTCCGCGTCGCGACGGGCCTCCTCGGCCTCGAAGCGCGCCGCCTGCTCGAGCTCGAACAGCCGGGCGCGCTCGTCCTCGGCCCGCTTACGCGCGGCGGCGACGAGCGTGATGAGCAGCGCGGTGACGAGGAAGATCGCGATCCGCACCATGATGAGCTTGAAGAGCCCGGTCTCGTCGAAGGCGAGATCGTAGAGCGGCGCGAAGAAGAAGTAGTGACTGACGGCGATCGAGAGCGCGGTCGCGAGCAGCGCCGGACCGACGCCGCCGTAGAGCGCGCTCACCGTCACCGCGGCGAGGAAGGGCGACGACACGGCGGGATCGAGCCGCAGCCGCAGCACCAGCGCGAAGGCCAGTGCCACAGCGACCGTCAGAATCGCGATGCCGTAACGAGCCAGCGATGACACTCGATGCCGAATGGGCGTGCGGCGACGGTGCGGGATCTCGACCATCTAGTCAAGCTGGCGCGCCGCTGTGTACCCTGCCGGCGCCGTTTGTGTCGCGCCTTGCGTCGCGCGGCGAGGCTGGACACTCTGGGGCGCTCGAGGAGGCTGGGATGTCGCACGCGATAGCGCAGGGTGTTTGCGTGGCGCAGAGGGTGCGCCTCCAGTTGCAATGAGCGCCGATCTCGCGACCTGGAAGGCCCGACGCCGATGAGCGTGCTGCTGCACGGGCCGCTGCCGCTCTTCATCGCACAGGCGGTGCTCATCATCACCGCGGCGCGGCTGATCGGGATCCTGGCGCGCCGCATGCGCCAGCCGATGGTGATCGCCGAGATCGTCGCCGGCATCCTGCTCGGCCCGTCGCTCCTCGGCTGGGCCTTCCCCGACTTCTCGCGCGCGCTCTTTCCGCCGGAGTCGCTCGGCCTGCTCAACTTGATGAGCCAGATCGGCCTGATCCTCTTCATGTTCCTGGTCGGCCTGGAGTTCGACGCCAAGCTCCTGCGCGGCCGCGGCCGCACCTCGGTGGTGATCAGCCACACCAGTATCGTGGTGCCGTTCACGCTCGGCGCGTTGCTGGCGCTCTATCTGTACCCGCGCCTCGCCGACCCGGCCGTCCGCTTCAGCTCGTTCACGCTTTTCATCGGCGCGGCCATGAGCATCACCGCGTTCCCGGTGCTGGCGCGCATCCTCGTCGAGCGCCGCCTGATGCAATCGAAGATCGGCGCGCTCACCATCACGTGCGCGGCCGTCGACGACGTGACCGCGTGGTGCATCCTCGCCTTCGTGGTCTCGATCGTGCGCGTGACGAGCATGCACCAAGCCGTCGCGACCGTGCTGCTGACGCTGCTCTACATCGTGGCGATGGCGTTCGCGGTCCGCCCGTTCATCGGCCGACTCGCCGGCCGGAGCGCGAATCGCGAGGGCCTGAACCAAAACCTGTTCGCGGCGCTGCTGGTCCTGCTCCTGGCGTCGAGCTGGTCGACCGAGCTGATCGGCATCCACGCCCTCTTCGGCGCCTTCGTCTTCGGCGCGATCGTGCCGAAGACCGGCGGCTTCGCGCAGCTCGTCGCCGAGCGGCTCGAGGACCTGGTCGTCGTGCTGATGCTGCCGCTCTTCTTCGCCTACAGCGGGCTCCGCACCCAGATCGGCCTCCTCGACAGCCCGGCGGCGTGGGCGATGTGCGGCCTCATCATCGTGGTCGCATGCGTCGGCAAGTTCGGCGGCAGCGCGATCGCGGCACGGCTGACCGGCCTGCGCTGGCGCGAGGCAGCGGCGCTCGGGATCTTGATGAACACCCGCGGCCTGATCGAGCTCATCGTCCTCAACATCGGGCTCGACTTGGGCGTCATCTCGCCGACGCTCTTCACCATGTTGGTCCTGATGGCGCTGGTGACGACGTTCGCGACGAGCCCGCTCCTCGAGTGGGTCTACCCGATCTCCGAGCTCGGGGAGGAGCTCGCCGGCGGCGACGACGAGCGCACCGCCCTCCGCCCGGCCTTCACGGTACTGATGTGCGTCGCCTACGACCGCTCCGGGCCCGGCATGGTGACGCTCGCCGCCGCGCTCGCCGGCGACCGCGGCGGTCTGCTCTACGCGCTCCGCCTGGTGCCGCCGAACGACCGCTCGTCCTTCGTCCTCGGACAGCGCGCCGCCGCACCCGAGACGACCGCGCTGACCCCGCTGCTCGAGCGCGCCCGCGAGCTCGACCTCGACGTGCACCCGCTCGCGTTCGTATCGTCGCAGCCGGCGGAAGACATCTGCAACGTCGCCGCGGTGAAGCGCGCCGACCTCGTCCTCATGGGCTGGCACAAGCCGCTCCTCGGCAAGACCGCGCTCGGCGGCACCGTACACGAGGTGATGCGACACGCGCCGAGCGACGTCGGCGTGCTCGTCGACCGCGGGCTCGCCCGCGTCGACCGCGTCCTGGTGCCGTATCTCGGCAGCCTGCATGACCGCGGCGCTCTCGCGCTTGCCGCGCGCTTGGCGCGCTTCGCCGCCGCCGACGTCACGGTGCTCGGCGTGGTGCCGGTCGGCGACACCGACGCCGCCGAGCGCCTCGCCAACGACGTCACCGCGGTCTTCGACGGCACGCAGTGGAGCCTCGGGTCGGGGCTCAAGATCGTCGAGGACGCCGAGCCCGCCGAGGCGGCGTTACGTGAGAGCGAGCAGCCCTACGATCTCCTCCTGATCGGCGCCGGCGCCGAATGGGGCCTCGCGCACCGGCCGTTCGGCGTCCACGCCGAGACGATCATCGCGCGCTCGACGACGTCGCTCCTGATCGTGCGCCAGCTCGAGGGCGGAACGCGCCGGGCGAAGCTCGGCGACCTGCGCGGCGAGGCCGAGCCCGCCGTCGTCGCGGCCGGCCGTCGCGCCGGCAGCTGAGCTGCGTCGCGCGCGTTTCGACGGGTCTCACGGCGCCGTGCGCCGAGAGCGATACCGCGCGAGGCGGCTGCACTTCCGCCGCGCCGCAACGGAGGGACACGATGGACATCGTGCCTGCTCACGCGCGACCTCGCGCGCGTTGCAGCGCGAAGGCAAGAGCGCGGTGTCGCGCCGGAGCCTTGCGCCGCAAGCGAAGACGGCCTCGGGCTCGCGCCGACGCTCGACCGCCGCGCGCAAGCGCTGACCGGAAACTAGGCCGCGTTCGCGTACGACCGTACGGACCCGTCCGCGCGCGCATGGCGCCTGCCTCCGCAACGCTTCTCGCGCTCCACGCGGCAAGGAACTTGCTGATCACCAGGTAAACGCGCACCGTTCTGTCGCTTCGTTGGTACATCTGGGAAAAAAACCAGAACTTACAAGCATGTATAGAGAATACGGACATTTCGTCAGGAGAAATGATGAGGGACATGACCGCGGGACACCGTGCCATCGAGGACGAACGGGATCGTGAGTACCCGATCCCTACCAGGGTGCTGCAGCACGGCGTCAAGATCGAGCAGGCGGTAACGATCAATCGCGAGCCGGAGGAGCTTTTCCGCTTTTGGCGCGACTTTCGGAATCTGCCGCACTTCATGGACCACCTCGAGTCGGTGACGGCGCTGGCGGACGGCCGCACGCACTGGAAGGTGAAGGCGCTGCTCGGTGCGTCGATCGAATGGGACGCGCTCATCATCAACGAGGTCGAGAACGAGCTGATCGCGTGGGGCAGCGACGCCGGCGCGGAGGTGCCGAACGCGGGCTCAGTCCGCTTCCGTCCTGCTCCCGGCAATCGCGGCACCGAGGTGAAGGTGTCGCTCGACTACCAGCCGCCGGGCGGACGCTTCGCCGCGTACCTCGCGCAGCTCTTCGGCGAGGAGCCGGGTCAGCAGCTGCGCGAAGACCTCCGCCGTTTCAAGCAGCTGATGGAGGCGGGAGAGATTCCGACCACGAGGGGTCAGCCGAGCGGTCCGGGGTGACGCGGTGAAGGCCCTCTGCTGGTACGGTAAAGGTGACGTCCGCGTCGAGCACGTTCCCAATCCCCGCATCCTGAACCGGCGTGACGCCATCGTCCGGGTCACCGCGACGGCGATCTGCGGCTCGGACTTGCATCTCTACGACGGCATGATCCCGGCCATGGAGAAGGGCGACATCCTCGGGCACGAGTTCACGGGCGAGATCGTCGCGCTCGGCAGCGAGGTCGAGAACCTCCACGTCGGCGATCGCGTCGTGGTGCCGTTCACGATCGCGTGCGGCCGCTGCTTCTACTGCGAGCACCAGCTCTGGTCGCTCTGCGACAACTCCAATCCGAACGCGGCGGCGGCCGAGAAGGTCTACGGCTTCTCGCCGTCGGGACTCTTCGGCTACTCGCACCTGTTCGGCGGCTATGCCGGCGGGCAGGCCGAGTACGTACGCGTGCCGTTTGCCGACGTCGGACCGATGAAGCTGCCGGACGACGTCTCCGACGAGTGCGCGCTCTTCCTCTCCGACATCCTGCCGACCGGCTACATGGCGGCGGAGAACTGCGACATCGAGCGCGGCGACGTCGTCGCGGTGTGGGGCTGCGGCCCGGTCGGCCTGTTCGCGATCCGGTGCGCGTACCTCCTCGGCGCCGAGCGCGTGATCGCCATCGACATCGAGCAAGAGCGTCTGCGCATGGCGGCGGCCGACTGCAAGGCCGACGTGATCCGCTACGAGAACGAGGACGACGTCCTCGAGCGCCTGCGCGTGATGACCGGCGGCCGCGGCCCCGACGCCTGCATCGACGCGGTCGGCATGGAGGCGCACGACGGCGCGGCCTGGTTCTACGATCGCACCAAGCAGGCGATCGGTCTCGAGACCGATCGTCCGATCGTTCTCCGCCAGGCGATCACCGCCTGCCGCAAGGGCGGCACGGTCTCCATCCCCGGCGTCTACGGCGGCGTGATCGACCAGGTGCCGATGGGTGCGGCCTTCGGCAAGTCACTCACGCTGAAGATGGGCCAGACGCTCGTGCACAAATACATGCGGCCCCTCCTCGCCCGCATCCGCGCCGGCGACATCGATCCGACGTTCCTCATCACGCACCGCCTCAGCCTCGACGACGCGCCGGACGGCTACCGCATGTTCCTGGAAAAAGACGACGACTGCATCAAGGTCGTGATCCACCCGTAAAGCGGCGGACGCGCCCGCCGCGCTCCGCGTGCGTCCCGTCGGTGGCGCGGCTCACGTCAGCCATGCGAGGCAGCCCGTGCCTTCCAGAACGCGCTCGAGCTCGTCATCGCCGTGCACCGCCGCATAGCGCGCACGTAACGCGCCGAGCGACTTCGCGTGGTACTTCTGCGGCTCCTGCCGCCACACCACCCCGTCGAGCTCGACCTCGACCGCGCGATCGCCGGCCGTGAGCGCCCGGGCATTCGCCGCCGACCACGGCAGAAAGCGGCGCCCGACGTCCTCGCGCAGCAGCGGCAGCAAGGTCGGCGCGAGCGCCCGCCAGCTTTCGAACGCACCGGTCGCGACCGGCGTCACCATCCGCTCGATCCAGGCGAGGACCGCCGGCGCGCGCGCCACGATCGCGCGCCGCGGCGTCGGGTCGCTCGCGCACTGGTAGAGCTGCGGCCAGAGCCCGAAGTCGGCGAACGCCGGCCGCGCGCCGAAGAGGAACGGTCGCGCGCCGAGGTGCACCTCCAGGAGCTCGAGCACGCGCGCGAACGAGGCCTCGATCGTCGGCCGGGTCTCGTCCGAGGAGCCGACGAACGAGAGCCGCGGGATCATGCGCTCCTTCAGCATCGCGACGGTGCCGCGTCGCTCGTCGTCGCTCGCGTCCGGGAAGACGTCGCGCGCGATGCGCTCCGCCGCCGAGTCCTGATCGGCCTCGTAGGTCCAGCGGTAGTGGAACATCCATTTGTTGCCCCACTCGTCGCCGTACTCTTCGAGGAGCGCCGAGACGAAGGCCGAGATCGGGTCGGGCGGGTGGATCCACGGCTCGGGATGGACCCCCTCGAGGTGCTCGATGATCGGCGTCGAGTCCTGCAGCGCGCGGCCGTCGGGCGTGAGGACGAGCGGGATGAGCGGCAGCTTCGCGTGGCGCTGGAACTCCGCCATGTTCGCCGCGCTGCGGATGATCCACTCGTGGGGGAGACCCTTGTACCGGAAGTACGAGCGCACCTTCACCGAGTAGGGCGAGAGCTCGGAG
>JBGPIT010000131.1:0-11710 GCA_041485125.1 Binatia bacterium
CGTTGGAGAGGATCACCCTCGGGCCGGCCCGCAATATCCTGCTCAACCCGGCCGACCGGGAGCGCACCGCTTACCACGAGGCAGGCCACGCGCTGCTCGCGCTGCTGGTACCAGGCAGCGACCCGGTTCACCGCGTCTCGATCGTGCCGCGCGGCATGGCGCTGGGAGCGACGTATCAACTCCCCGTCGACGATCGTACCAGCTACGCCGAAGACTACTTGCGGGCGCGAATCACCAGCGCACTCGGCGGCCGGGCGGCCGAGAAGCTCGTCTATGGAGTGGTGACGACGGGTGCCGAGAACGACCTCCAGCAGGTCACCGAGATTGCGCGTCACATGGTGTTGCGTTGGGGAATGAGTGAGAAGCTTGGCCCGATCAGCTTCGTCGCGCCCCAGGACCAGGGCTTGCCGCCGGCTTTCCAGCACCAGCCCTACAGCGAGGCAACCTCGGAGCTCATCGACGCGGAAGTCCGCCGGATCGTCGAGGAGAGTCATCGTGAAGCCGACCGGCTGCTGGCCGCGCACCGCGACAAGCTGGAAGTTCTCGCCCAAGCCCTGCTGAAGGCTGAATCTCTCAACGAGAAGGAGATCCGTGAAGTCACCGGCCTGACCGCGCCGAACGAACAGGCGGAGGACACGTCCCGCAATCGGAAGAAAGGAGTCGAAGCGGCGAGCGACCCACGAACATCCGATAAGGGCGTCTGACGTCGACTACACCGCTGATGTTTCCTTGGAAGTTCGTTGGAGTGCGCCGTGTCGCCGCGCTGACAGGCGGGGGGCCGGCTTGGTGGAGGCGATGAAGTCGACCAGCACCGCGGCGAAGCGCTCGGGGGCCTCGCAGTGCGGGTAGTGGCCCACCCCGTCGAAGATTTCGAGGCGGCTCTCGGGGATGGCCTTGTGCACCGCAACCGCGTGGCTCACCGGAATGAACGGGTCTTGCGCGCCCCACACGATCAATGTCGGCAGGTGCGCTGCCCGGTACAACCGACTAAGGGCGCTCACCGCCTGCCCACTCAAGTCGATCACGTCGTGTAGACTGCGAAAGAACGCGCGCCGGCTTTCGGCGTCCGCCAGTGACGCGTAGCTCCGCCAGATCTCCTGGCTGGCGGGAGTGGACCGCACGCCCGCGCGGCCGAGCCACGTGGCGACCAGGTTTCCAGCGTCTCGCAGCCGCGGCGTGCAGAAGAGCGGGAAAACGTACTCGAAGCCGGGCACGGTCAGCATCCGGAGGTAGAACGTGACCTCCCGACCCAGCCCACCGCTGTTTACGAGGACCAAGCGCTCGCAGCGCTCCGGGAACTGATAGGCAAACTGCATGGCCACGCCGCCCCCGAGCGACTGGCCGATGACGGTGGCGCGCTTGTGCCCAAGCGCGTCCAACAGGTCGCGCAGCATGTTGGCATGGGCGCCGAGCGAGTAGTCGCCACGGGGTTTGTCCGACTCGCCTTGCCCGAGCAGATCGGGAGCAAGGACTGTATACCGCTCGGCCAAAGCCGGCATGACGTGCCTCCACGTCACCGAGCTGCCGGCCATGCCGTGCACGAGCAGCAGCACCGGCCCCTTGCCGGCGACTCGGTAGGCGACCCGGTCGCCATCGACGGTGATCGCACGCGGTGTCATCAGCGCCCAACGCGATTCGCCCCAGTTCATGATCTCGTCATCTCCAATGGGTGGTTGCCCGACCACGCTCAGAACGCGTAGCCGAGATGCTGATATCGTAGTCGAACCTGACGGTGGTGACGAGGTTCCAGATCAGACGGAAGCCGTAGTCGGCACGCCAGCCTGCCAACCGCCGCTGCGTACCATCGAAGACGCGGCTGAGCGCGATCGTGAGCCCGTCGAACCCGTTCCGGCATCCATCATTCATCCGTCGACGACGAGCTGAACTTCGACGCCGGAGGGACGGTCTCCGGGCGCGCGCAAGGTAGTTGATTGTACGGCACGGCCGGTGCGAGGAGCGCTTCACGAGGGCGGGGCCGAGAGCCGTGACGCTCGCCGCGAGCGCCTGATCGTCAGCGCGCCTCGAAGGAGCACTCCGCCGCTACCGCGACGTCTAGAAGCGCGCAGTTCACGGCAACTAGCGACGCATCGGGGTCTAGAAGGTGATCCCGAAACCCACCGACGCCTGGTGGTCCGACTCCAAGTACGGGGGCAGTGCGCCGGCCGCGTAACGCGCCGTCACGAAAGGTCCTTTGCCCTCGTGCAATATACCGCTCATGCCTTTAGCCTTTCGAACGGCCTTGTCGACAGCTTCCCCCTCCTTTTCCTTCTCCTTCTCACCGAGCAGCTTGCGAATCGCGTTGAAGCGATCACCGACGTAGTAGTTGACGCCAAACTCGTAGAAGTTGGTCTCGTCTTTGCCGGCGATCCGGATGGCGCGCTCGGCGTCGAGCTCCCGGTAGTAATGGTAGCGAACGAAGGGATAGAGGCCCGGGATCAGGAGCTCGGTCGTCCAGCCGAGCTCCAGCCGGAAGCGCGTGAAGTCCTCGTCCTTGGCGCCGTCGATGTCCTTGCGATGGGAGGCACCGACGACGCCTTCGATGCCGAAGAAGAGCTGCGGCGACTGTATGACATCGCCGTAGTGCTTCTTGTCCGGAACCAAGAACTTGAGGGGATATAGCAAGTAATTGGAGACCAACCCGGAGGCTAGGGTCGCGCTGGCGCCGAACGCACCCTGAGTGTCATTGAAGGTCTGGTTGCTCTCCGACTCGGCGTGGAATCCGAAGTCGACGGCCGTGTAGCCCTCGGCGTCACGCTCGACTTGCTTCAGCACGTGCTTCGTCGCTCCCCGCTTCCACTCGTCCCGCTGCTCTTTGGTGCCATGCACCGGGAATGGCCCCGGCGAGAACCGTTCGCAGGGTTCTATGACGCGGAGGAATGCCGCGTAGCGGACGCGATTCGTGATCGAGTTGAAGTTGCTCGCGTCCTTGGCCTCGTCGTGTGAGGTTTGAGGATCGTCGAGCGAGGCGAAGCCCTTCCCGCTCAAGCTGAGGTTGTAGGCGAGACTCGACATCCAGCTCGGGTCGCAGGTCTCGAAGGCGTCGGGACCGTCGGTGCTCGGGACCTGTTTCTCGAAGGAGTAGTTCCAGTCCAGGCCGACCCCCAACCGGGAGTCGCCGCTCTCGTCCTTTTGCCGGACGTTCTTCACGGCGACGTGCACGTTCGGCGTATCGACGAGGGCGAGCCCCGGATCCTCGGCATCTTCCGTCGCCGACGCTTCCACCGTCTGCTCATCATCTGGCTGGTCGGCTTGGGCGTGGGCCGGAGCGCGCAGGAGAACGAGCGCGAGC
Source organism: Binatia bacterium (assembly GCA_041485125.1). Lineage (GTDB taxonomy): Bacteria > Desulfobacterota > Binatia > UTPRO1 > UTPRO1 > JBGPIT01. Next base: position 3,290 of record JBGPIT010000131.1, read on the forward strand.
ACGCTCGCTAACAGCAGTCGGATGAAGGGGAGCATCACGCGTCGCCGAGCGCGGTGTCGTGCTTCAGTTGGGCGGTTTGATGGCAGTGCTGGGCAAGCGTGCTCATGGTCTTCTCGTCGGGATTGACGAGCAGGTCTTTAGGGCTCTCGATCTCGATCCAGAGCGAGTCGTACATACGCATCAGGAGCGACGCGAGGATCGAGCGGCCGAAGCCGGGGGCGTTGTCGAGCGCCGTGATCTGGAGATCCTTCAGCTTGAATGCACCGCGGCTATTCTTCGCGACCGGAGGCATCACGCGATGAACGCGAAAAAAGTCGTAGTTCCAGTCCAGATAGTCTTCCGGTTCGAGACCCTCGATCATCGGAGCTCTCCTTTCGTCTTCGAGATCAGCACCCGACGAGCAAGACACATGCCGGCGACTTCACCGCCGCATCTTGCACGCAGGGCAAGCATTGACGGAACCGAAGCAGCTCGCGCCCGCCTGCTATCGAGGACGGACGTCCAAAGCAACGGAAACGAAGCGTCCTGACGGATGGACGGCGATGACGTCATCTTCACCGCCTATCAGCTGACATTCGCCGCCCGGGCGTCGGCATGCGCCTGCTTGAGCGCCGCGCGGAGCTTTGGTTGATGGCTCTGCCAGAATTCCGAGAATTTGTCGCTCATGTGTTTGTCGACGGCCGAAGCAAGACGCCAGGCCACCAGAAATGCGAAACCCGCTGCGAGCAGCGGTCCTACCATCCACCATTGCCACAACGGATTGCCGCGCAACATTGCACCGGCCGCGGCCACGGCCGCCATCGCGGCACAGAGCCACGCGGTCAAGAACAACCAGTACGATACGTCGCCGATCTGGATTTCAGAGCGAACGTCATCGAGTAGGCACTTGCGGCCTTCATGCGCTTTCCGAATGGCAGTCTGAAGCGCGTCGGTCCGGCGTTGAAGGATCTCCTGTTTTCGCTCAAACTCTGGGTCCCGTTTGTCGAGCAGCGTCATGGTCAGCATGACGTCAGGGGGAATGTTCCCGGGCGCGTAGTCGTCGGTACCGTGTGCAATGCGCTCCGCTACGCTCACATGAATGCGCGGCTTGACGCCGCTCCGCTTGCAGTAGGCCTCGACGTCACGCGGCGCCCATCGGTAGAAGGTGCCTACACCGGCGCGCGGGTCATACAGCATGTCGTCCACGCTGGCGTGACCGCGAAAGATGTCGTAATCGAGCGCCTGCAGGCGAAGGCCGTGCTCGGCGGCATGGCAGAGCATCCAATCGAGCGCTACGAGCGACATCCCCTGCTTCGGGTAGCCGCCGCCCACGTTCGAGTGAACCCCGGCAAACCATACCTGCTCGACGCGCGTGTCACCCTCCGGCACGCTCCAGAGCACCGGCTTGAAGGCCAAGCGGTCGTCGTCGAGAGACAGGGCGTGGTAGGCATGGTCGACCCGCTCACCGAGCGTCTGGCTGGGAAACTTGAACTGGACGATCCAGTTGTTGACGATATCCGCCAGCGCGAACGGCATCCCGACCGCGTCAACGGTGTCCCAGACGCCGATGAACGCGATGGGCACGTCGACGTGCGGTTTGTGTCGGTTCTTGAACGCATCGATTGCCTGCTGACCTTCGGGCCATCCCAACAAACGGCCGACCGCACCGGTGAGCTTGCTGTTGTAGCGTGCGCGGTACGCGTCATATGCATCGTCGACCGTCTCGAGAAGCTGCCGCGCGGTTGCAATCGTTTCGCCTTTCAGCACACCGCATGCGTGGATCATGCCGGCCAGGGTACGGACGGTGAACGCGCCCCGGCTGAAGCCGAAAAGGAAAATCTTGTCACCCGGGTCGTACACCCGTGAGAGCTCGCGGTAGAGCTTCTTGACGTTCCGAGCAAGTCCATAGCCGGCGGCGCCGCCGAGCATCTTCAAGAACGCGGTTCCCTGAGTGCCGACGCCGTCATCGTAAAACGCGAGCTGCGCGTCGAGTTCGGGATTGGTGCGATACTCATTCAGATCGACGGCCTCGAACAGCTTGAACACGTTCGTACCGCGCCCTTTGACGCCTGTGTTGCCTGTGCCGTCCGAGCACAGAATGATGTTCTTGGGCATATCGCCGACACTTTCCGAGCCGCGCGAGACGCCGGCTCTGCCGATTGCGCAACGAGTCGCATTTGAATCGCACGCCTCCACCGCCCACAAGATCGTAGAAGCGTTAAACTGTCTCAGTTCAGATCAAGACGGTCGTGTTTCCGTGAATTGACGCCGGGCGGTGCCGCCCGGGGGAATCGGACCAGACCGTCAGGGCACACGCCCCACGGAGGAGGCGCGGCGCGTCTCCGACTGTCTGTCGCCAATAGCGGCAAGCTCGATACCGGCGCTGCCTTGTACGTCAGGCTACCGCCGCTCACGAGCTCGCGGCCGTTCGTCCCCAACGAGAAGCACGTGGCGCGTGGCGCGTATCAAGACGTCGACCCCCCGGTGGACGCTCGTCGAGTTCTGGCCGCGCTGAGCGATCGTCGAGGCGCATGCCGTCCCCGGCCGTGGTGCCCCCCCGCGGCAGCGGCTCCGCCGCTACGCGACGCCCGGCCTGCAGGTCGTCGGGAGAACGCGGGCTGCTCAGGCGACGGCGCTCAGCACACCGACGAGACGAGGCACACGGTGGACCACCACGTCGCCGGCCGGCCATTCAGCAACGGCGCGGAGCTCCGCCGCGGTTTGAGAGCGTTCGTGGTTCAGGTATTGTCACCCTCATGAAGCGCGCGGGCACGTCACGCCGTCGGAACGGCACGAGCGAGGTTTCGGGGAAAGGCGTGGATCTCTCTCTGATTCGGTGGACGCTGAGCCTCAGTCCTCAGCAGCAGCTGCAGGTTCTCGAGGAGCACCTGCGGGGGGTCAGCGCGCTTCGCCGTGACGCCGCCGCGTAGTCTCTCCTCCCTTCTCGCCGTTCTTCGCCGTCGTCGGGTTCGCTTCGTGGCGGTCGGTGGGGTGGCCGCGGCGATCGAGGGCGCCCCCGTTTCGACCCTCGATCTCGACATCGTTCACGCGCGCGATCATGGCAACGTCGCCCGGCTTCTCGGCGCTCTGAGTGAGCTCGAAGCGCACTATCGTGTCCGACCGGAGCTCCGCCGTTGCCCAACCGCCGAGCTGCTCGCGGGAGAGGGACATCATCTTTTGGCGACTCGCTACGGCGCATTGGGTGTGTTGGGCGTCATTGGAAGACGGCGCGAGTTCGCGGCGCTCATCCGCAAAGCGCACCGTCGGAAGTTGGGCGAGCTCTTCGTTTGGGTCCTCGACCTCGAGGTCCAAATCGCCGTCAAAGAGGAGCTGGGGTTCGAAAAGGACCGCGCGATGCTTCCCGCGCTTCGCGAAACTCTCGCCGTGCAACGCGCCCAGAAGCGGCGGCCAAGGACCCGTCCTCGCGGTCGACGCTGACGAGGAGTCTGTGCGGCAGGTCGACGGGTCGCACGTGTTTCGTCGGCATTTTGTCGTTGACAGGCCCGCCCGACCCGCGCCACGCTCCTGCCCACACGGAGGCCGACGATGGCACGACCGAGTACGCGACGCGCCTCGACAATCCCGCTGACACTCCTCGTTCTGCTTCTCGCGTCGTCTTCGGCGGGCGCCGCGCCGGGCGACTACGACCCGACGTTCGACGGTGACGGATACCTGCAGACCGAAGAGCTCGATACTCAGCTCGGCACCGCCGTCGCCGTCCAGCCGGACGGCAGGATCATCGTGGTCGGCCGGGGCCCGGACGACAACGGATTTGCCGTCGCGCGACTCGAGGCCAACGGATCGTTCGACATGAGCTTCGGCGTGAACGGCGTCGCGATCGCGAGTTTGGGCTACCGCGGGGCTGCGACCGCGGTCACGCTGGCGCCGGACGGGAAGATCATCGTTGCCGGCAGCGCCTTCGTTCCGATCGCGCAACAATTCGCGATCGCTCGGCTTGACGCGAACGGGAACGTCGATCCGACGTTCGGCACAGGCGGCGCGACGGTGACCGACGTCGTGCAGAGCACCGACGAGCTGCCACGCGCGCTGGTCAGGCTTCCCTCCGGCGCGTTCGTCGTCGGCGGACTGGCCGCGAGCGGCGGCACGATATGCGGCGTGCTCGTCGGCTACGACGAGAACGGCCACCTCGACACCGCGTTCGGCGAGTCCGGTGTCGTCCTCAGGGACGAGCCGAGTGAGATCGCCGCGCTGGCATTCAGCCGCGGGATCATCCTCGCGGCCGGCACGACCGATCCTTTCGGCGAGTCGCAGCTGATGCTCGCGCGCTACCACGCAAACGGATCGGCGGCCGGCGTCACGAATGTTCCGCTCGGATTCGGCGGCGGCGGCGCGAACGCGATCGCGGTCGACCCGAACGGTGGCGCAGTCGTCGCGGGCTGGGCCGGGGGCTGCGACGACACGATGCTCGCCCGTTTCGCCGCGAACGGCGCGCTCGACCCGAATTTCGGTACGGGTGGCGTGAGCGTGCAGAGCGTCGAGGAGTACTCTTGCACCGAACGCGCCTCGGCGCTGGCCCTCCAGCCGGACGGCAGGATCCTCGTCGCGACGTTCACGTCGGATTTCGGTGGGCCGCCGCTCGCCTACACGACCCAGGGTTGGTTCCTCGCGCGCTTCGACCGCATGGGCGCGCTCGATCCGAGCTTCGACGGCGACGGCGTTCTCGACCCGCTTTCCGGCGCACCCGGCGCGATGGCGCTGCAACCCGACGGTAAGGTCGTCACCGCCGGCTCGTTCACTGAGATCCCGCCACCAATCGGCGCCGGCCGGACCTTCGCCGTCGTGACGCGCAACGAGGCCGTCACGACTGCCTGCGACTCGGCACCGCGCGCCGCCTGCGCCATCCCAACGACACCGGGCGGGTCGGCGCTCGGGGTGTCGCAGCTCGCCGGCAAAACCCCGAAGCTCGCGTGGAGCTGGAAGAAAGGATCCGCGACCCTCGCCGAGCTCGGCGATCCGACGATCAGCGGCGCGACGTACGCATTCTGCGGTTACGATGGATCGTCGAGCGCGCTCCTCTTCGGCGCGCAAGTCGAGAGCGGCGGCACGTGCAAGGGCAAGCCGTGCTGGAAACCCACCGGGACGTCCGGATGGCAATACAAGGATTCCGCCGGTACGCAGTGGGGCATCGACAAGATCAAGCTCAAAGCCGGCGCGGGCACGGCCCAGCTATCCCTCCAAGGCAAGCACGGGAACTTGCCGCACATCCCGCTGCCGTCGTCACTACCGCTCCGGGTTCAGCTACAGGCACCGAGCGGTGCCTGCTTCGAGGCCGTGTTCTCGAGCTCGAGCACGAACGACGCCGCACGTCTGAAGGCGAAGAGCGACTAGCCGCCGCCTTAGAGACAGCTACCGCCGCAGCAGCACTGCTCGTTCGGTTGGAGTGGACAGTCCGCCTGAACGGAGCACCCACCGCCCGTCGTGGAGCAGAAGCCTGCGCTGCAGGGATCGTTCAGCGTGCACTGCGGCGGCTGCGGTGACGTACACACCGGCTGATTCTTGTAAGCAGGCAAGCAGATCGTCGACGGCTTCAGCTTCGCGACCTTCCGCACACCGAGCTGGTCGACGATCTCGATGTCCGGAGGAAACGGCTCCGGGCACTTGACCGGGTAGCAGATGCGCATGCCCGGGTCCGGGCCGCCGAGGGGCAACGGCGTGATCGTCGTCGGCGGCTTGGTGCCCTTGTTCACCGCCGATACGAACGCGTGATCCGCGGGAATGCAGAAGAGCGTCGCCTTGCCGATCTTGCGATGGGCTTCGGCGTGCCCGCACTCGATCCCGAGAGCAGCCGTGATGGGTCGCGCGGGTCCGCGCCTTTCGCGACCGGGTTGCAGAGCCTGGTGATCTTCCGAAGGTCGTAGCGCCAGGTTTGAAACTGATCCGCCACTTCGAGCTGCATGCCTTTCGGGAAACGCGCGAGCGTGGTGCCGTCGGCGAGCGCGCGCTCGGCCTTTGCCTGGTAGCATCAGTCGGCCTTGTCTTTGAATTTCTCCACCGTGTTCTTGATCACGGGCGGAAAGCTGTACTTGGCGCCCCAACAGACGCCGTTCCGTTTGAGCTGGACGGTGACCGGCGACTCGAGGTCGGCGAGGTCCGGCATCGCGAGGAGCGTACCTTTGCCCTTCACGATGATCTTCGCCTTGCCCGGATCGAGGCCCTGCTTGAGCAGCACCAGCTGCAGGCCGTCCGGCGTGAGATCCTTGTCCTTGTACTTGAAGCTCGTCGTCTTCTCGGCCCAGCACAAGTTTCCGTCGGCGCACGTGCCGCCCGCGGGTGCCGTCGCGCTCATGACGAGACCACCGTTGTCGTAGATGCAGAGCTCATAGGTGTCGGTCGTGTCGGGGTGGCCGAAGTCGGTCTTCGCCGTGACCGAGCCCTTGATCCATTTCCACAGCAGCTTGTCCTTGGTGTCGTCGGTGAGGTCGTCCTTGAGGTAGAGGAGCGCCTTCTGCGACGCGACCGGCGTGCGGCAGACGGCGGGCGTCGTACCGCAGGCGGGCGCGGTTGCCGTCGTGGTGGACGTCGGCGTCGCAGTCACGCTCGGCGTCGGTGACGCCGTCGCTGTCCGTGTCGCGGTGTCGGTTGGTACCGGCGTGGCGGTCGCGGTCTCGGTCGGCGTGAACGTCGGCGTGTCGGTCGCGGTGGACGTGGGCGCCGGCGTCATCGTGCCCGTCGGCGTCGGCGTCGGGGTCGCAGCGAGCGCGCCCCGCTCGTAGCGTGCGACGCCGAATTTGTTGCCGTTCGCGACCCCCGCGACGACGATCTTGCCGTCGGTCGGTTGGAGCGCAATCGCGTTGCCGTCATCGGTCGACCCGGTGAAATCGGTGATGACGACGCCGCCGGTCCCGAACGTCGTGTCCAAGCTGCCGTCGGAGTTGAAGCGCATGACGAGGAAGTTCACGGCCACGCTTGATCCCGTGCCTCCGGCGACGACGATCTTGCCGTCCGGCTGAATCGCCAGCGCGCGGCCGATTTCCTGCGATCCCATGATGCGGGGGCTCGCGATACCGTCGCCGTCGAAGCTTGTGTCGAGGCTGCCGTCGTCGTTCAAGCGCACGACGCCGACGTCGAACTCGCTCGGCGAGACGCTCCCGGCCGCGACGATCTTGCCGTCGGGTTGGAGCGCCACGGCGCGGAGCTGGTTGCGGTTGCCGGACGGGGTGAGCGTCTTGATGCCGTCGCCGTCGAAGGTGGTGTCGAGGCTGCCGTCGTCGTTGTACCGCACGATCGCCCAACCGCTGCCGCTCCCGCCGTTGGTGAAGTCGTCCTCGCCGACCGCGATGATCTTGCCGCTCGGCGCGACGACGACACCGTATGCGATGTCGGTTTTCATCGCGTCGACGGCGGTGGTGAGCTTGCCGTCGACGTCGAAGGTGGTGTCGAGGCTGCCGTCGTCGTTGAAGCGCGCGAGCGCGAAATCGGTGCTCATGGCTCCGACGGTGCTCCCGGCGATGACGATCTTGTCGCTCGTGCTGATCGCGAGTGCGTTGCCGAAGCCGGTGCCGCCGGCGATCACCACCGACGCGACGCCGTCGCCGTCGAAGGTGGTGTCGAGGCTGCCGTCGTCGTTGTAGCGGGCGACGGCGAGCGCGTGCGGCGAGCCGCCGGGGGTGGCGGAGCCGCCGACGACGATCTTGCCGTTGTGCAGAACGACCGCGTTGGCGTCGGCATTGGCCATGATCGTCGTCGTGACGATGCCGTCGACGTCGAAGGTCGTGTCGAGGGTCCCGTCGGCGTTGTAGCGCACGACGGCAAACTTCCGTGGCGAGGTCGATCCGACAACGACGATCTTGCCGTCGTCCTGGACCGCGATGCCGCGCGCGGCGTCGCTGGTCCCCACCGTCGTCGTCACCTTGCCGTCGACGTCGAAGCTGGGATCGAGGTCGCCCGGTGCCGCATAAACGACGCCGAGAGAGGAAGACATGCCAAGCGCGAAGAAGAGCACAGCGAGAACTGTGCGGTCGGGCCGTCGCATCAGCTTCTCCCCGCGGGTCGGTGCCCGCGATCCGTAGCGTTGTCGAGTCGAATGGCGCGTCAAGTGAACGGCACGAGCGCCAAGCGCAGCTCCTAGCGTGCTGCGATTCGGGCGTCAATCACAATCGACACCCTGCGAGCGTCTCGAATCGTTCGCTTGTGCCGCACGAGATTCGTCTCGGCCGGGGTGATTCGTTCCATATATGAACACTCGCGCAACGCGTCAGAGCGTGTCGACTGGATCGCCGCTTGGCACGGTTGAACGCTGGAGAGGAGAGGGAAAGCAGCGTTGCCGGACGCCGATCGGTTTCGCGACAGCGCATGCTCGATAGTACGCCCGCAACCACTGTGATAGACGATTCTGTATATTGCAGATCGTATGATAACGGGATCACTGTCCGTCGCAGCCGAGCCTCGTCGCGCTTCCATCAGCGAACGGCGACGCGACGC
>JBGPIT010000132.1:0-11628 GCA_041485125.1 Binatia bacterium
CCGGCCGAGCTCGTCGGCTCGGCCCGCATGCGCGACACGCTCGAGGCGCTGCGCGATCACTACGACTTCCTGGTCATCGACTCGCCGCCGGTCCTGCCGGTCACCGACGCGGTCGTGCTCTCGCGCGAGGCCGACGGCGTGTTGATGGTCGTGAAGGGCCACGACACGCCACGCGAGCTCATCAAGCGCGCGCGCGACCAGCTGATGCAGGCCAACGCGCATCTCCTCGGCGCGGTCGTCAACAACGTCGATATGGGCTGGGGCGACCTCTACTTCTACAACCGTTACTACGGGTACTACCGCCACGCGGCGGAGGAGCACGCGTCATGAGGCGTCTCGACCGCTGGGTGCTGGGCGCGCTGCAAGCGCTCGTCGTCGCGGTGCCGCTTCTGGTCGGCGGCCGCTCCGACTGGACGCTGTCGCTCGCGCTGCCCGTCGTGCTGGTGCTGCTCGCGATCACGCTACGCGAGCGCATGCGTCGCGACGGCGCGCCGCGCGCGCCCGGACTCTTCGCGCTCGCCGCCTTCGTCCTGGTGGCGCTCGCGACGACGGTGCCGCTGCCGCCGGGACTGCTGGAGCAGCTCTCGCCGGCGACGGCGCGTCTCTACGGCGCGACGCTCCCCGGCTGGCCCGCTGGCGGCGAGTGGTCGGTCGCGCGCGCGCTCGCGATCGATCCCTACGGCGTCTGGACCGAGCTCTGCCGCTTCGCGATCGCCTTCGGTACTTTCGCGGTGATCGTCGCCTACCCGTGGGAGTCGGAGACGATGGAGGAGAGGCCGCGCACGTTCGTCTTCGAGCGCCTGCTCCTGACCTTGATCGGCGCCAGCGTCCTCTTCTCGCTGCTGGCGCTCGTCCAGGACGTCGCCGGCAACGGCTACGTGCTGTGGGTGACGAGCGCCGAGCCGGCGAACCCGAGCCGCGTCTCCGGCCCATTCGTCAATCCGAACCATCTCGCGGCGTGGCTCGAGATGGTGATCCCGCTCTCACTCGGCTACACCGTCGCGCTCACCGCGCGTCTCGGCCGTCGCCTCGCCGGCGCCGCCGACACCGGACGTCGCATGGGCGTGCGGGCGCGACGCGCCTGGATGGCGGCGCTGATCGCGAACCAGCGCCGGCTCTGGCCGCCGGTGATGGGTCTCGCCGCGCTCATGATCGCGCTCATCACGCATGCAGCGACGGGCTCGCGCGGCGGGCGCGCGGCCTTGCTCGTCGGCCTCGCGATCGCGGTGACGGGCGCGACGCTCGGCAGCCGGCGGCAGAGCGGCGAGCGCAGCGTGTGGGCGCGCTGGGCGCCGGCGGGGATCGGCGTCGCGCTCGTGGTGATGAGCCTCGCGTCGCTCCTCATGTGGGCCTCCGCCGACAACCAGAGCGGCAGTGCCGCGATCGCTGACGGCGTCGACGTCAGCCTCGGCAGCCGCCTCGCGGTCGCCCGCGAGGGCCGCGGCATCGTGCGCGACTTCCCGCTCTTCGGTACCGGCCTCGGCTCGTGGCTGCACGCCTACCGGCCGTACCAAGCCCCGCCCGTCGAAGGCGGGATCTGGGACCACGCGCACGACGATTACCTCGAGCTGCTCACCGACGGTGGCGTCGTCGGCGCGCTCTGCGTCGTGCTCTTCATGGTCGCGGTCGCGAACGCCGCCCGCCGCAAACGCGCCAAGCCCTCGAACGAGCGCGCGCTCACGACCCGCGGCGAGTCCGAGCACCGGCACCACGGCGGCGAGATGCGCCCGCCCGGGTTCGAGCGTGCCGAATGGCAAGCCGCGCTGAAAGAGATTCCGTATCTGCGTTGGGGCCTCGCCGGCGGCGTCGCCGCGATCCTGGTGCACAGCTTCGTCGACTTCGGCCTGCGCATGCCGGCCAATCTCCTGTTGCTCATGGTGATCCTCGCGTTGCTCGTCCTGCGCGGCCGGCCGCCGGTAACGGGTCGCGCGCCGGCGTTGGGCGTGTTGGCCGCGCTCCTCGTCGTCGCTGCCGTGCCGCTTCTCGCCAACGCGGTGCTGAAGGCGACCGGCCGCCAGCCGCTGTCGCCGACCGACGCCCTCGAGATCGCCGACTTGAAGCTCGGCGAGGAAGGCGACGTTGCGCGCGGCGCCTCGATCGCGCTCGTCCGCCACGCCCTCGACTGGTCGCCCGCCGATCGCTCCGCGCACGAGCAGCTCGCCAGCGCCCTCGGTCCGGGTCGCGACGGCGACGATGCGCTCCGCCGCGCGATCGCGCTGAGCCCCTGGGCGCCGGAGGTCCGGGACGCGCTCGCGCTCCGTCTGTGGGACCATGGCAAGCGCGCCGAGGCCGAAGCGGAGATCGAGGAGTCGATCTACCGCTTTCCGTACCTCGTCTCGCACGCCTATCTCAGCCCCGAGGGCGCCGAGCTCACGCCGCGCAACACCGCGCAGATGATCCGCGCCCTCGCCGACGGCGACACCATGACCGTCCGCTTGAGCGCCCTCGACGACGACATGGCGGCCGCGATCGAGCGCGGCCTGCAGCGCGCTCTCGACCGCATCGAAGGCGGCGAGGAACGCGTCACCATCGTCGACGACCTGGTCACCTTGATGGAGGTGCGCGGGCGCTTCGCCGAGGCCGCCGCGGTGCTGAACGAGGAGGGCGACCGCTCGGCCGAGGGCGGCACGTACTACGCCCGCGCCGCCAAGGACTATCTGAAGGCGAAAGACGAGGGCAGCGCCGAGCGCGCGCTCTTGGCCGCGCTCGAGCGGACGCCCGAGCAAGGCGACCTCTACCGCGACCTCGCCGTGCGCATCTACGCCGAGCGCGGTGACTTCGACACCGCCGACACCGTACTCGAAGCCGGCGAGCGCAACGCCGTCAACATGATGCCGGTCTACCGCGGCACGACCGAGGTGCTCACGCGCCGCGAGGCCGCACGCAGCGCCGACGTCGTCGGTCCGGTCGCGCCGCGGCACGCGGTCGCGAGCGACACCGATGACGACGGGGAGGACGAGCTGCCGTGACGGTGGCATGGCCACTTGGTCGCAGCGAGCACGCACGCGAGTCGGCTCGGACGGTGAGGCGTGCGCGTCGCTAGCCCCAGTCCGGTGACGGCCGCACGCCGCACGGTGCCGACGATGCCCGAGGCGGCGGCCGGCGTGGTGCTCGCCGCGCTCGGGCTCTGCGGGCTCGCCTACGCGGTCCCGACCTTGTCTCTCGCGCTGATCGTCGCGGTCGCGCTGCTGATCGTCTCCTTCGCGATCCGGCGGCCCTTGCGTCTCACCCTCGCGGACGTGTGGACGTTCGGGTTCGTCTATCTCTTCTTGAGCGAGCTCGCGCTCTCCCGCGACGGCGTCGAGCTGCTGTTCGGAGCGGACGTGACGAACGAGGCCGAGGCGTTCATCGTCGCCGCGTTCGGATTCTCGCTGCTCGGCTACGCGTTCGTGGTCGAGCGCGGCCGGCAGCATTGGAGCACGCCGGCGCCACCGCGTACCGCGGCGACACGCGTGCTGCCGGCGCGCCAGATCCAGCTGCCCGTGCCGCTCGCGCTCGTCACCGGGTTGATGTCGATCACCGTCGTGCTGGCGATCTTCTTCGCGCTGAATCCATCGCAGCTGCTCGACGCCAGGTACGCGCGCGACTTCTCGTCGGGTCCGCTGCTGCTCGCGATCGTGGCGCTCATGATCGTGCAGTGTGTCGCGGCCGCGTATTGCGCCTCGCGCTACAACTACTCGAGCCCGCTGACGCTCGCGTTCATCGCCGTCTCCGGCCTGTCGCTGGTCGCGCTCTACGCGATGGGCACACGCTACTTCCTCGGCTACGCGCTCACCGGGATCCTCTTCTACGCGGTGAACCCGCTGCAGGAGCTCACCCGACGGCGCGCCGCGATCTTCGTCGCCGGAGTGCTCGCGCTGGCCGCGATGCAAGCGGGCATGCGCGCATCCCGCACCGTCGGCCTCGCGGACCTCAGCCTCGGGGACTTCGCCGACCGCATGGCGTTGCCGGAGAGCTACCTCAGCAGCGAGGGCATGCTGCGGATCAACGCCTGGGTTCACGAGAAACGCGCGTACGAGCTGCCCAACCGTCCGTTCTCGAACGGCTTCACCTTCTACTGGTGGGTGCCGCGATCGCTCTGGCCGGACAAGCCGACCATGGACGGCAACTGGCTCCTCTACGAGGTCATGGACGAGACCGGCTTCCGCGAGGGCCACAGCGTCGCCGGCAGCTTCGCGATGCCCGCGCTCCTCGACTTCGGCCCCTACCTCGGAAGCCTCTTCGCGGTGATGTACGGCGCGCTCCTCGCAGCGCTCGAGCTCTACGCGCTCCGTCACGGCGAGCGCCGCGACCCGTACTCGCCGATCACCGCCCTGCTGCCGTTCGGCGTCTTCTTCATGGTGCGCTCGCTGCAGACGAGCGTGATCTTTCTCACCGTGTGCACGCTCATGCTCCTGCCGTTCATGCTGGTCGCGGCGCGCGGCGCGCCGGGGCGTGCGGCTGCGGTGCGGGTGCGAACGACGACACCGATGCGCCTCCGGTCGAGCGCTGCCGCGCGCGTCGTCGCGACGGGAGAGCGGTGATGCGCGTCGCCGTCGAAGCGACCAGCGCGGCGCCCGGAGGTGGGCTGAGCTTTCTCCGCCACGCGCTCCCCGCCGTCGCCGCCGCCCTGCCGTCGGCGTCGTTCGACGTCTTCGTCGGACCGGCCGCGTCGCGCGAGACCTTCGGCGCCCACACGCGAACGATCGAGACCGGGCCGTTCAAGGGCTGGGCGCATCGCATCGCCTGGGTGCAGCGGACGTTTCCCCGCCTCGCCCGCGACTACGACGTCGTCTTGGCGACGGGAAACTTCGCGCCCCTCGGCTGCGCGCGGAAGACCGTCCTCTACGTGCAGAACGCGCACGTGCTGCCGCAGCAGGCGTGGCGGCACGAGTACTTCACCCCGAAGCGCGTCCTGCAACGCCTCCTCGGCCGCCTGAGCATCCGCAACGTCGGCGCGCTCTTCTTCATCTCGGACGCGGTGAAGCGTTGGGGTCGCCCGTTCTGGCGCGGCCGCTCGATCGAGCCCGGCGTCGCCCATCCCGGCGTGACGCTCGGCGAGCGCGTCGACCACGTCGCGGGCCCGGGCCGCGACGTGATTGCGGTCGGCAACATCGTCCCGCACAAGCAGCTCGATCGCACCGTCCGGATCGCAGCCGGCGTCGCGCGCGCCCTCGGCCCGGTACGCTTGCGCATCGCCGGCGGCGAGACCACACCCGGCGCGCGCGCCCGTCTCGAGGAGATCGCGCGCCGCGAGGGCATCGGCTCGCACGTCGACTTTCTCGGCTTCGTCGAGGCCGGCGCGCTCGGCCGCCTGTACGCGACGCACGCCTGCTACCTGAGCAACTCGGCACTCGAGGCCTTCCCCTTGCCGCCGCTCGAGGCGCTCGCGGCCGGCCTCGCGGTCGCGGTGCCCGACAGCGATCCGTTTCGCGAGGTCTGCGGCGACGCGGCCGACTATTTCGCCGCCGACGACGAGGCCGCCGCGGTCGCGGCGGTGTGCCGGATTCTCACCAGCAGCGACGGCGACGACGATCGCAGCGCCCGCGCGCGCGCGCGGGCGGGCCGCTTCTCGTGGAGCCGGTTCGGCGCGCTGGTCTCGGGCGCGATCGCGACGACCGCGGACGGCGCGGGGAGTGGCGCGCGATGAAAGCGGTCTTGCGCGACGGCCAGAGCCCGATGCCGCGCATCGAGGACGTGCCGCGACCGGCGCCGCAGCCGGGTCACGTCCTGGTGCGGACGTGCGCGTCGCTGGTGAGCGGTGGCACCGAGCGCGCGGTGGCCGAGTTCGCCGGGCTGTCGCTCGCCGCGAAGGCGATGCGCCGTCCGGATCTCGTCCATCAAGTCGTGGAGAAGGTCCGGCGCGACGGGCTTTGGGAAGCGCAAGCGGCGATACGCTCGCGTCTCAGCGTCCGCGAGGCGCTCGGCTACAGCTGTGCGGGCGTCGTGCAGCACGACGGCACCGGTCGCTACGCCGTCGGCGCGCTGGTCGCGTGCGCGGGCGGCGGCTACGCCAACCACGCCGAGTACAACCTCGTGCCGCGGAACCTGGTGGCGGCGGTTCCTGCCGGCGTCCCCGCCGAGCACGCCGCCTTCGCGACGGTCGGCGCGGTCGCGCTCCACGCCGTGCGTCTCACCCACTGCACGCTCGGTGAGACGACGGTCGTGATCGGTCTCGGCCTGCTCGGTCAGCTCGCGGTCCAGCTCCTCAAGGCGGCGGGGTGCGCGGTGATCGGCTTCGATCCGAGCGAGGCGCGCTGCGCGCTCGCGCGCGAGCTCGGCTGCGACTTCGCCGGCAGCGACCAGGCCGTCTTCGCGACCGAAGTGTCGAGCCGCACGCGCACGCGAGGCGCCGACGCCGTGCTGCTCGCCGCCGCCTCCAAGGACAGCGCGCCGCTCGACCTCGCGACCGCCGTCGCCCGCGGACGGGCGCGCGTCGTCGCGCTCGGCGACACCGGCCTCGAGGTCGACCGGCGCGGCTTCTACGAGAAGGAGCTCGAGCTGGTCGTGTCGCGCTCGTACGGACCGGGCCGCTACGACCGCGAGTACGAGGAAAAGGGGCTCGACTATCCGCATGAGTACGTGCGCTGGACGGAGCAGCGGAACGTCGAGGGCTTCCTCGACTTGGCGCCGCAGCTGCACCTCGAGCGCCTGATCACGCACCGCTTCCCGATCGCCGAGGCCGCCGAGGCCTACAAGATCCTGCTCGGCGAGCGGCAGGAGCCCTACCTCGCGATCCTCCTCGAGTATCCGGACACGCCGATCGACGAGATCCCGCAGGCGCCCGCTCCGCCGGTCGCGCGCGCCTGCATCGCCGGCGAGATCGGCGTCAGCCTGATCGGCGCCGGCAACTACGCGCGCGCGACGTTGCTGCCTGCGCTCGCGAAGGTGAGCGGCATCCGCAAGCACGCGGTGGTGAGCGCGCGCGGGATCAGCGCCAAGGACGCGCAGGCGCGCTTCGGCTTCGAGACCTGCTCGAGCGACGTCGAGGACGCGCTCGCCGCATCCTCCAACCTGGTCCTGATCGCGACCCGTCACGGCGAGCACGCGCGTCTGGTGCAGCTCGGGCTCGAGCGCGGCAAGGCCGTCTTCGTCGAGAAGCCGCTCTGCGTCTCCGAGGAGGAGCTCGCGACGATCACGGCAGCGTACGAGAGCCGCGGTCCGAGCGCGTTTCTGATGGTCGGCTACAATCGCCGCTTCGCGCCGCTCGCCGTCGAGCTGAAGCGATTCTTGGAGAACGTCGCGCGGCCCTTGGTGCTCACCTATCGGGTGAACGCGGGATCGCTGGCGAAGGGCAGCTGGCTTCTCGACGGCGCGGAAGGGTCGGGACGGATCGTCGGCGAGGCCTGCCACTTCGTCGACCTGATGGCGCACCTCGCCGGCGAGCTTCCCCGTCGCGTGTACGCGACGGCGCCGACGCGCGCCGGCGTGCACCCGAATCCGGAGACCGTCGTCGCGACGATACACCTCGACGGCGGCTCGGTCGCGAGCCTCGTCTACTCGGCGGACGGCGACACAGCCCATCCGAAGGAGCGCCTCGAGATCCTCGGCGGCGAGGCGGTCGCCGTGCTCGACGACTTCCGCTCGCTCGAGCTGGTGAAGAACGGCCGTTCGCGCCGCGTTCGTCCGATGCGCCGCGACAAGGGCCACCACGCCGAGCTCGAGGCGGTGGTGCGCGCGGTGCGTGAGGGCACGCCCGCGCCGATTCCATACGGCGAGATCGCGGCGGGCATGCGCGCGACGTTCGCGATCGTCGAGAGCGTCCGGTCCGGCGCGCCGGTGAGCCTGCCATGAGAGGCAAGATCATGCTCGTCGCCGGCGCGCGGCCGAACTACATGAAGATCGCGCCGATCTACTGGGCGATCACCGACGGCGATCGGCGCGACTTCGACGTCGAGCTCGTCCACACCGGCCAGCACTACGACGCCACGCTGTCCGGCGATTTCTTCCGCGACCTCGAGCTGCCGCAGCCGAGCGTCAACCTGGGCGTCGGCTCCGGGTCGCACGCCGCGCAGACGGCGGCGGTGATGGAGCGTTTCGAGAAGGTGGTGCTGGAGAAGCGTCCCGACGTCGTGGTCGTCGTCGGCGACGTCAACTCGACGCTCGCCTGCGCGCTGGTCGTGCCGAAGCTCGCCTACGACGAGACCGGCAAGCGGCCGCTGCTCGTCCACGTCGAGGCCGGCCTGCGGAGCCGCGATCGCACCATGCCCGAGGAGATCAACCGCGTGCTCACCGACGCCGTCTCGGACGTCCTCTTCACGACCTGCCGCGACGGCACCGAGAACCTGCTCGCGGAGGGCGTGCCGCTCTACCGCATCCACTTCGTCGGCAATCCAATGATCGATTCAATGCGCCGCTGCGCCGCGCGCGCCGACGGCGCGGTGCTGCGCGATCTCGGACTGGAAGGACGGCCGTTCGCGCTCTGCACCTTGCACCGGCCGTCGAACGTCGACCGCGCCGAGGTGCTGGCGGAGATCCTCGGCACCTTGCAGGAGATCGGCGCCCAGATGCCGGTCCTGCTGCCGCTGCACCCGCGCACCCGCGAGCGCATCCGGCGCTTCGGCCTGCAGGAGCGGGTCGCGTCGCTCGCACGTCCGGGCCACGAGGCGCCGGCGCGAGGGCTGCTCGCGCTCGAACCGCTCTCCTACCTGGAGATGCTCGCGATGCTGCAGGCCGCGCGGTGCGTGCTCACGGACTCGGGCGGTATCCAAGAGGAGACGACGGCGCTCGGCGTCCCCTGCGTCACGCTGCGCGACAACACCGAGCGGCCGGTCACGATCAGCGAGGGCACCAACGTGCTCGGCGGCACGACGCGGAACGGCATCCTCGCCGCGCTTGCCACCGCTCGCGCCAAGGGCGCGAAGGGCGCACGTGTGCCCGAGCTCTGGGACGGGCGCGCCGGCGTGCGCATCGTCGAGGCGCTGGCGCGGCTCGGGGCGCGGTGAAGGGCGGGACGATGCGATCGAGACTCGCCTACCTGCAACGGGTCGCCGCCGCGTACCTCGGCAACGCACCGAGCCAGCTCACGTTCTGGCACGAGCTGCCGGTGATCAACGACCGCGCCTTCGACGAGCCCTGCGGCGAGTACTACCAGTGCTTCTTCCAAAAGGCCGAGTACGACGCCCACCTCGACGCCGACGGCATTCCGCTCCTCGACTACCGCGGTCACGTCGGCCTCCAGTACAACCCGATCGCGATCGCGCAGTGGGGCCTCGGCAACTACAACGCCTTTCGCCGCAGCGGCGACGACGAGCACGAGAGCCGCTACCGCCGCGCCGCCGAGTGGTTGGTCGCGAGCCTCGAGCCCAACGCGCACGGCGTGCCGGTCTGGCAGCACCACTTCGACTGGGAGTATCGCGACGTGCTGAAGGCCGGATGGTACTCGGCCTTGGCGCAAGGGCAGGGGATCTCGCTGCTGTGCCGCGCCTATCGCAGCACGGGCGAGTCGACCTACCTCGAGGCCGCGCGAGCCGCGTTCCAGTCGATGACGCTCGACGTCCGCGACGGCGGCGTCATGCTTCCCGATGCCGCGGACGGCGCGTGGCTCGAGGAGACCGTCGTCGACCCGCCGACGCACATCTTGAACGGCTTTCTCTGGGCGCTCTGGGGTGTCCACGACTTCGCCGTCACCACCGACGACCGCACGGCGCACGATCTCCTGCAAGCGTGCCGACGAACGCTGATGCGGCACGTCGGCGACTTCGATTGCGGCTACTGGTCGCTCTACGAGCAATCCGGAACGCGGCTCAAGATGCTCGCGAGCCCGTTCTACCACCGGCTCCACATCTCGCAGCTCCACATCACGGCGCGGCTCTTCGACCTGCCCGAGATGGAGCGTTGGGCGCGGCGTTGGCAGGCCTACGACGACAGCACGCTGTGCGCGAAACGCGCGCTCATGAACAAGGCGGTCTTCAAGGTTCTCTACTACTGACGATGCACGTTCTGCTCATCCACCAAGCGTTCGCGGGTCCCGGTGATGCCGGAGGGACGCGTCACTACGAGCTGTCGCGTCATCTCGCCGCGCGCGGCCATCGCGTGACGATCGTCGCCAGCGAGCTCAACTATCTCACCGGAACGAAGACGCCGGCGGGGGCCGAGGCGCTGCCGCCCGGGATCGAGATCGTGCGCGTGCCGGTGCGCGGCTCGTTGCACGACTCCTACCTGACGCGCGCCGCGAATTTCGTCTCGTTCGTGACGGCGGCGACGCGCGCGGCGCTCCGCGTTCGCGACGTCGACGTGGTCTGGGGCACCACACCGCCGTTGCCGCAGCTCTTCCCGGCGTGGCTCGCGTCGCTGCGCTCGCGCGCCGGCCTGGTGATGGAGGAGCGCGACCTCTGGCCCGAGTTCGCGATCGGCATGGGCCTCCTCCGCGACGGCGCCCTCGCCCGCGCCGCGCTTGTCTTCAAGAAGCTGATGTACGGCCGCGCCGCGCGCGTCGTCATCAACTCGCCGGGCTTCCGTCCGTTCCTCGATCGCTACGGCGTCGATCCGCGCAAGGTGCGCATGATCCCGAACGGCGTCGACGTCGATGAGTTCGAGGGCGCCGACGGCCGCGCGGTGCGGCGCGAGCTGGACCTCGCCGATGCGTTCGTCATCCTCTACGCCGGTGCGCTCGGACCGGCGAACGGCCTCGACGTCGTGCTCGACGCGGCCGAGCAGCTGCGCGGCACGCCGGCGCTCTTCCTTCTCGTCGGCGACGGCAAGGCGCGCGCCGATCTGACGCGTGCGGCCGCGGAGCGCGGCCTCGAGAACGTCCGCTTCGTCGCGGCGCAGCCGAAATCGCGCATCCCGAGCTTCGTCGCCGCCGCGGACGCATGCCTCGCGACGTTGCGGCCGATCCCGCTCTTTCGCACCACGTATCCCAACAAGGTCTTCGACTACATGGCCGGCGCGCGACCCGTGCTGCTCGCGATCGACGGCGTGATCCGCGAGGTCGTCGAGGAGGCGGGCGCCGGCGTGTTCACGCCTCCCGGCGACGCCACGGCGCTCGCCGGCGCCGTCCGCGAGATGATGAGCAATCGCGAGGCCGCGCGCGCGATGGGCGAGCGCGGCAGGACGGCGGTCCGCGCGCGCTTCGACCGTCCCCTACAGGGGGCGCAGCTCGACGCGCTCTTCGAGGAGCTGTTGTCGGGCGCGGCCCGCTCGCCTGAGCCAGTGCGGGTCAAGCGTCTGATCGATGTCCTCGTGTCCGCGCTCGTGCTGGTGATCGCGTCGCCGCTGATGCTACTGATCGCCGCGGCGATCCTGCTCTCGTCGGGCACGCCGGTCCTCTTCGCGCAGACCCGGACCGGCCTCGGCGGCCGGCTCTTCACGTTCTTCAAGTTTCGTACGATGCTGCCGGGCGAACCCGGCGAGCCGGATGCGTCGCGGCTCACCGGCGTCGGCCGCGTGCTGCGCGCGACGTCGCTCGACGAGCTGCCGCAGCTCTGGAACGTGCTGCGCGGCGACATGTCGCTGGTCGGCCCGCGACCGCTCCTGCCGCAATACCTCGATCGCTACACGACAGAGCAGGCGCGGCGCCACGACGTCCAACCGGGCTTGACGGGCTACGCGCAAGTCAGCGGTCGCAACACGCTCTCCTGGGAGGACAAGTTCGCGCTCGACGTCTGGTACGTCGAGCACCGGAGCATGCGTCTCGATCTCTGGATA
>JBGPIT010000133.1:0-11616 GCA_041485125.1 Binatia bacterium
GCCAACGAAGCCAAGCATGGTGTGTCCTTCGAGGAAGCTCTGCCAGTGTTCAGCGATCCGCTGGCACGCATCTTCGACGATCCGGACCACTCGAGCACGGAAGAACGCGAGATCATCATCGGCCACTCGAAGAGCCAACGCTTGCTCGTTGTCTGCTTCGCGGAGCGGCGCGACGCTGTTCGGATCGTCAGTGCTCGCAAGGCCACGAGACAGGAGCGCAAGGACTATGAAGAAAGAACCTCGTCGTAAGCGCCCGCGGGGGGACGGGAACGAGATGCGGCCGGAGTACCGCTTCAACTACGGCAAGGCACGCCCGAACCGCTTCGCACGCAGAATCCCAGCTGATGCCGTTGCGGTTGTCCTCGATCCAGACGTTGCGTCGGTATTTGGTTCATCGGACAAGGTGAACGCACTGCTGCGCTCTGTGATTCTGGCGATGCCGGAACGAAGCCGCAAACGAGCGAAGGCCGGCTGACACGCCCATGAAGCCGCGCGCGGCCGTCCTCGCCTGTAGCGCACGATGTTTGGCTGGACGGTTGAGAGCTGAATCGGGCGGGCGGTCAGTCAGTGATGTGCCCGCGGATCTCGTCCTCGTACTCGGGGAAGTAGCGGCCGACCACGGGTAACGCGAAGCTCGACAGGATCGACTCCTTCGGCTCCCGGTCGAGCAGGAACTCGAAGGACCGGCGCACGAGCTCGGACGCGGGGATCTTCCCGCCGGTGAGCTTCCGGTAATAGGCGTCGTCGACCGTCACTGTGTGCGAGGTGCTCGACTTTCCCTCGGTCACGGTGACGCGGAGCTCGCCAGGTCGAAGCTCGTGGACGTCGATCGATGCGGGCATGGCTACTCGCGATTGGGGTCGGGGACCGGTAACAGGTCGGCGACCGCGATCGCTATCGTGGGCAACGCGGCGATCGTCAGCGATTCGCCACGCCGTGCGACGCGACGCTCGCGATACGTGCGTGTGCGGGGCTCGGGGGAGCTCAGCGCTTCGACGCAGTCGTCACGGAGGTTGACGATCCAGTACTCCGGGATGTTCGCGCCCGCATAGATGCGCGCCTTGGTGATTCGGTCCTGGGCGAGGGATGTGTCGCTAATCTCGACGGCAAGGAGCGCCGTTTTCGGATGCGCTTCGCCGTAGTCGTCATATGTGCCCGTCACAACGGCAACGTCGGGCTCGGGTGCCGAGAACGCGCTTACGACGATCGGCACCTGAACCCGGACGACGACGTTCGAGGATACCGTCGCCAGCATCAACGTGCGCATGGCGCGAGTGATGGCGCTTGCATGTCGAGGTCCCGTCGGAGCCACGGCGACGATCACTCCGTCGAGGAGCTCGACGCGATCGTCCGGTCCGATCGCGCCCTCGTCCACCAGCTGGAAATAACGCTCCGCCGTGAAGCGGTCGTCGGTCGTGATCGCAGTATCCATGGCACGGACAGTAGCAGCTCGCTCCACCTCCCAGAAGTGCGCGAGCGGCTCGCGCCGGGCCAGAGCTACTCGTCGCCATTCGGTCCGACGTGGACGCGCGCCGGCCCGCGACGGTTGACGGCCGGCGCCGGTATTTGCTGTATCCGCCCGATCATTCCGCCGTCCCGAGTACAGGAGGTTCCGATGAGGTCGCTGAGTCCGCTGCTCGCGGTAGTCCTCGTGTCGATGCTGTCCGTCGCCGTCGCGGCAACGGCGCTGGCGCAAGCGGAAGCGTCCCGCTCGGCGACGGTCGTGCGGCCGATGACCCTGACGGACGCGCAGGTCCGCGGCTTTTTCGACGCGATGGACGAGCTGCACCCGGCGACAGCGGGCACGCACGTCGACGTGAACCCGAGCCGTCCCGAGGCGTTCGCGCAGGCGCTCCAGGTTTCCGGCGAGTCCGAGGCCGTTCTCCGCAAGCATGGCTTCGCGAGCACGGCCGATTTCCAGCAGGTCGCGTACAACGCCGCGATGGCCTACGGCGTCGTCGAACAAGGCGGCACGGCCGCCGCCCGCAAGGGCGTGGACCGGACGGCGGCCGAGCAAGCGGCCGCCCTAGAGAAGATGAAAGAGCACATGACGCCGCAGCAGATCGAAGTGCTGAAGGCGCAGGTGGCAGCGGCGATGGCCCGCGGCGGATCGCTCGGCGACGTCCCCGAGGGAAACGTCGAGCTCATGACGAAGTATCGCGATCGGATGAAGCGGCTCGGAGAGGGCCGATGAGGCGGCCTGCCGCTCTCGTGGTGCTCGCGGCCACCGTGCCGCTCGACGCTCGAGATCTTCCGCAACTACTGCGACGCGCTCGACAAGGCCGGCGCAGAGATTCTCTACACCGGCGAGGAAAACGGGTGCGGACCGGCCTTCGCCCGCAGCGCGTGGAGCCGCTTCAACGGCCTCTTCGCCGCCTCCGACGGCAATCCGCGCTACCTCGCCGCGCACGTCCTGTGGCCCGGCTCGACGCCCACGGCTCGGCCGGCTTGCGCCGATCGCGCCGAGCACGACGGAGCAAGGCAAGCAGCGCAATCGCCGCGTCGAGCTCGTCGCGCGCTGATCGCCTGCGCGGCGATGCGTGAGGGGTCGAGCGCGAGACGCCGGTCGTCGGCGCACGCCTGATCAACTCATCTCATGGGTGCGGATCGAGGCGGATCACCTCGTCCGTCCGCATGTCCGCCAATGCCACCTGGCCCTGCGGCGTGACGTCGATGCCGCGGAAGGAGTGATACCGGCCCGCGCTCAGATCGCCGAGCGTCTCGAGGCCGATATAGAGGACGCCGGTCGGCGCGCCCGCCTTCCAGGCCGCGACGTCCACGTAACCGAACGTCGACGCGCTCCGATCGACGGCGCCGCCGGCCTCGTTAGCGAGCGTGAACCAGAGGCGAGTGCCGACCAAGTCGATCGAGTGCATCGCCACGTCCGGCGAGCGGACGGGAACGTGAATCTCCTTCATGCAGGGATTCTGTCCATTCACGAGAGCCGTGCAGCTGCTGCCGTGCTTGTCGAACCGGATGAGGTCGTTGTCGCCGTACTCGTTGAGGTAGACCGCCTCGGCGTCGACGCGGATCTGCCACGGGAAGCCGTGGGCAAGTGTGGTGCCGATCGAGTCTGGTAGGGGGAACGTCTCCACGTTGCCGCCGGCGAGCGGGTAGCGGCCGACGACGTTGCCGGAGCCGAAATTCGCGAAGGTGCTGAACCAGACGTAGCCGTCGGTGGCGTCGACGACGACGTGCGCGGGGAAGCCCGCGCTCGCCGGCAACGCGATCTCGTGGATGCAGCCCTGCTGCGTCGGCGAGGTGCAACGATTGGCGGTTTCCGCTGCCTGCACGGCCTGCGCGTTGCCGTAATCGAGGAAATTGTTGCACGGCCACGCGAACGTCGCGGGGTCGAGCCAGCCGAGCACTTTCCGCGAGCTCTCCAAGAACCAGATCCGCTGACCGTCCGACGCGATGCCAATGACCGCGGCGTTGTCGCCCGGCACGTGGATGGCGCACATGCGGTCGTCGTCCGGCGTCGCCGCGGAATCGACGCCGTTCCGATCGAAGCGGACGATGCGACTGTAGTTCGCCACGCCCGTGAAGAAGAGGCCGCCGCCCTGGGTGAACCAGACGGCGCTGCCGGTGTCGATGACGCGCTCGCCGAGCTCCGTGTAGGCGACGTTCCGAGGATTGCCGGACAGCCCCGAGCCGAACGGCGTCACCCGCTCGTACAGACCGGACGACGGGTTCCACGCCCGCGCGGTCGGCACGTCGTGATGCGTGAGCGCGCCGCCCGCGACGTGCGCGATGCCGTAGCTGAACTCGCCAAGCTGCCAGATGCCGCCCGCGGAATCGAACGTCACGTCGAGCGCGTCACCGGTCGTCGGTCGCGCCTGGGTATCGTAGTACGCGCTCGTGAAGTCGGTGCTCCAGGTGCGCGACGACCATGTGGCGAGCGATTGTTGCTGGCCGACGATCACCTGCTTGAAGTCCTTGTCCTCGGTGATCACCGCCGCGACGTTGGCGTTGGCGGCGACCGTCGAGCCGCTCGGCACGATCGGGTAGAACGTCCCGGTTCGGGGTGCGGTCAACGGAATCGCGGTGCCGCCGCTCGAGGGTGCCAGGTTGCCGACGACCGTGCCCTGATTCACCGACTGGAAGCCGACCGTGAAGGTGACGACGCCCGCCTGCGGCGCGTAGATGTCGAAGCGGTTCGAGCACCGGCCGCCGAAGATGCAGCTCGTGACCTTGAACTGGTGGACGCCCTGCGTGAGCGCGCTCGCGGGCACGGTATACGTCGGCTGCGTCACCCAGGTGCCGATATTCAGGCTCGGCGCCTCCACGAACCACCAGTTGCCGGAGCCGCTCCACGAGAGCGTGAGACTCTGACCGGCCGGCACGAACTGCCGGTAGTCGCCGGCGAAGTGCGCCGGCCGCACGTTGAAGACGAACGGAACGCCATCGCTGCAGAGCGCCGGCACGTTCGAGTTGGATGGCGGTCGCTCGCAGTACTGAATCGTATAGATGTTCCGGCCGATCGCGAGGGCGCTCGCCGGCACGGGGTAGGTTCCCGTCGTCGGTTGATTGTCCGCGATCGGAGGCGCGAACGGAGCGGTGCCGTAGATGCGCACGAACCCCGCGGAGCTCGGCGCGTGCTGCCACCAAATCGACTGCTGCTGGACGTTCAGCATGTCGACGTCGACGTTCGCCGTCTGGCTAGCCGGTGCCGGGAGATCGAGGACGGTGATCTCGACGGTCTGGGTGGCGAACTCCAAGGCCGCGTTGCGGACCGACAGCGTGTAGCGGTACACGCCGCCGTTCGTCACGCGCTTCGTCGTCGAGCAGCCCGGCGGCTGCGGCAGGGTGCGACAGGCCTGGGCGCGAAACCCGATGTCGTCGTAGATGTAGAGCAGGTTCGACGAATCGCCACCCGAGACCTGCCAATCGAGGGTGATCAGGTTGAGGTCCGATCGCGTCGCCGTGAAGTGCTGAATGGTCGGCGGCGTCGCGCCGGCCGGAGACGCGATGGCGACGGCGACCAGAGCTGCAAGGACGATCTCGATGCGGCGGGGCCTACACGATTGAGCGGCCATAGTCCCTCCTGGACGTCGGCGATCGTTATCGGTCAGCTTCCAGCCCACCCGCGATAGGGCAGCTCCGCTTCGGAATGCAAGCGAAATGTTTCCCTGGACGGGCTCCTGCCGACTCGCACTCCGTGTTGCCCCATCAGCCGACACATCGACCGTTGAATCGCGCCGCCGGCGTCGATGCGCAACGCGCGCCGTCAGCCGCGGCCGTTCGTCGCCAGCACGCGCTCGCGGACACGCGCGATGCGCTCGTTGCCCCAGAAGAGCTCGTCGCCGACGAGATAGCTCGGCACGCCGAAGATCCCCTTCGCCTCCGCCTCTGCACGGATGCGATCGTGGAGCGCGCGTCCTTCGCCGGCGAGGAACGCGTCGAACCCCGCCGTCTGCACGCCCGCCGTCTCGAGCTCGCGCGTGACGGCCTCGATGTCGCCGATGTCCAGCTCGCGCTTCCAGAATCGCTCGAACACCCGATCGTGAAATGGATGGATGCGGCCGGCGCGCGCGGCCCAGAGAAAGCCGACGTGGGCGACGGAGCTGTCGAAGATCTTCCGCGGGCCGCGGATCACGAGCCCGCGCCGCGCCGCCTCGCGCCGGCAGTCCATGTAGGCATAGCGGACGCGCCGCCACTGGTGCGCGCTGCGCGTGCCGACGACGTCGTTCCCGCCGTCGTCGAGCCGCGCGTCGCCGAGATAGCTCGGGACGTCGAGCGTGTACGGCAAGCGCTCGATCACGATGCCGAGATCCGACTCGAGCTCGTCCGTCGCCTGCTGTGCCAGGTAGGCGTACGGGCTCTTGTAGTCGAAGTAGTGGATGACGGTGCAGGTCGCGCGAGACGTCACACGTGGTGACGTACACCAGCTCGGGCTCGTATGCACCGCGGCGTTGTCGACACCGAGTATGCGCTGCTTTTTCAGGGTCCGCCGCGCGGGAACGGGAGAGCATCCCGTTCCCGCGCGGTGGAGTCAGCTGAGCCGCGCTCTAGGGTGCGAGCTCGACCGAGTAGTTGACCCGCGTCGCTGTCCCGAGACCGTTCTCCTCGATCTTCAGGGAGATGCGGTCGCCGGCACTGACGGCCTGCGTGTTGGCGAGGTCTTCGCACGAGCTGCTGATGCCAGTGATCGAGCAGGTGATCGACGTGTCGGCCCCGTTGACGTTCACGGTCACCGTCACGGTCGAGCCGACGAAGCTGCTGGCGTTCGTCCTGACGCGGAGGTTCCTCAGGGTGCCGGCTGGGAGCGGAACTTCGACGACGTTCGAGGTTGCCGAGATCTCGCCGACGCCGGGTCCGCTGAACTGCGTGCCGTCGACGGTGTTGATGTCCTGGCCCGTTCCGCCGGTGAGCAGGGTGACTGCCGACGCCGCGCTGCCGGTCGCGCCGGTCGTACCAGTCGTACCAGTCGGGCCGGTCGTGCCCGTCGGCCCGGTCGATCCGGTCGGGCCGATGTCACCGGTGCCGGTCGTGCCCGTCGGTCCTGTCGGACCCGTGCTGCCCACCGGACCCGTCGGACCCGTCGATCCCGCCACGCCGCCGGCGGCGACCTGAAGCTGGCAATCGGGGATGCCGACCAACGAGCCGCCGGTTACCCGCAAGTAGACCGGCCCATCGAACGGCGGCGCGTCGAGCACGGCGTCGATGAGCACGCCTCGCGTAAGGAGCGGGCCACGGCGGACGCGTAGCGGGTACGGGATCTCGAAGCGAACGGCCGGATCGCCGGCGTCCTGGGACTCGTTATGGAGCAGGCTGGTGCACGCCGCATCGTCGTAAAGCGAGAACTCGAGCACGTCGCTCGCGGTGAGGGCGGTGAACGATCGCCGCGTCACGAGGTACTCGACCGAGAGCGGCGTGCCCAACGGAACCGCCTGCGCACCCGTCGCGCACGCCGCGAGCGCGGCAAGCGCGGCGAGCATCGCCCGGACGTGCCGGCGACGGCAGGGTACGTATCGGCCCGTAACGAGTTCGTAGATCAACTTAGTGGCGAATACCATTACAAATCCTTTCGGAGGCGGCGTTGTGGTCTATGCACCACTTTGATATACGTACAGTATCGCTGGATGCATAGTCTCGCAAACAGACTCCTGCATATAATTCGATCGCCACCGGTCGTTCTGCTCGCAGTTGTTGCGATCTGCTACGGCAACTCGCTTGGCAACGGCCTGCACTTCGACGACTGGCACGTCATCGAGCAGAATCCGGCGATCCGCTCGTTAGCGCACGTCCCCGATCTCTTCACCAACCCGCACGCGATGAGCGTCCTGCGCAGCAACATCGACCTCCGCCCGCTGTTGATGACGACGTTCGCGCTGAACTACGCCGTCAGCGGCCTCGCGACGTGGAGCTACCATCTCCTCAACATCGTCCTGCACTGGGCCGTCGTGCTGCTGGTGTTCCGGATCACGCGCGATCTGCTCTGGCTCGGCGACGATCGGCGCGCCGTCGCGTGGATCACGGCGCTGATCGTCGCGGCGCATCCCCTCGGCACGGAGACGATGAACTACGTGAGCGCGCGCTCGGCGTTGCTGGTGACGCTCTGCTATCTGGCGTCCTTCGATCGGGCGGTGCGCGGCCGGACGCTCGCCGCGAGTGGGTACGCGGCGCTCGCGATGCTGACCAAGGCGATCGCCGTCACGCTGCCGATCGTCGTCGTCGTGCATGCCCTCATCGACCGCGGGTACCGGGGTGACGAGCGGCGGCCGATTCCATGGCTCACCGTCGCGGCCCTGGTCGCGATCGTTGCCGGCGGGGTCGCCTATCGGCTGCTCGTCCTGCCGCCGTGGGCGGTCGACGCGACCCACGACCCGAGCGTCGGCCGCTGGACGTACTGGCTGACCAGCTCGTCGGCGTATCTCTACTACCTACGTCTCTTCGGCTGGCCGGACGCGCTCGTCGTCGACCGCGTCGACTATCCGCTGATTCGGTCGATCGCCGACCCGCGTGCGGCCGCCAGCCTCGCGGTCTTGGCGGCGGTGAGCGTGCTCGCCTGGCGTGCCCGGCGGCGCTGGCCGGCGCTGACGTTCGCGTGGGTGTGGTTCCTCGTCACTCTTGTACCTGAGCAGTCGGTCTTCCCGCTCGCGGAGCCGGTGAACGAGCACCGGGTGTATCTATCGATGCTCGGGCTCGCCATCGGGTCGGCGATCGGCGTGCGCGCGCTCGCGGACCTAGTCGCGAAGCTCGGCGCGGCGCGCGCGTCAGTGACCGTGCCCGTCACGGCCGCCATGCTCATCGTTGCGCTCGCGAGCATGACCATCACGCGCAACCGGGTTTGGGCCGACGACTACCACCTCTGGGCCGATGCCACGCGGAAGGCGCCGTTCAATCCGCGCGCCTGGCTCAACGCCGGTCACGCCGCGATGAACGAAGGCCGTCTCGACGAGGCCGAACGGATGCTCGCCGAGGCCCATCGCCTGGGCCCGTGCTACGCGTTCGTCCAGCTCAATCAGAGCGCGCTCGCGGCGCGCCGCGGCCGCGCCGCCGAATCGATCGCGCGCGCCCGCGAGGCGGTGGCGTGCCAGCCGCGCTTCGCGCTCGCGCACCAGTACGTCGGCGCGGCGCTCGAGCGGGCAGGGCGCCGCGACGAGGCGGTCGACGCGTACCGGCGGGCGCTCGAAGCGGACGAACGCCTACTCGACGCGTGGCGCCCGTTGGCGCAGCTGTATTCAGCGGCTGAGCGGTGGATGGAGGCGGCCGCCGCCTTCGAGCGCATCGCCGCGCTCGACCCCACCGACACCGCCGCGCGCGTCGAGGCCGGTGTGATCCATCTCCGCCGCCTCGACGATCCGGCGGGCGCCGTCGCCTACTTCCGCGACGCGCTCGCGATCAACCCCGAGCACTACGGCGCGCGCTACCAGCTCGCGGTGGCGCTCCTTGCCGTGGGCGAAGAGGGCACCGCACGCAGCGAGTGGCAGCGGTTCGCAGCGCTGGCGCGGGAGCAGGGCCGCCCCGAGGATCTCGCCGCCGCGCCGGCGCCGCTACGCGATGGCAATGCGGCCGGTCGGGACGCGTCGCGAACGCAGCCGTGACGGCGGACGTCTAGCTCAGCGGCCCCTCGAACGGCTCGCGCGCGCCGATCACGTCGCGAGCCGCGCCACCATCCGGTAGGCCCGCCGCCGCAGGCGCCACGACAACGTCGCGAGCGCCGTCGTGAGCGTGACCGCAGCGAGCAGCGTCGCCCGCTCCGACGGGCGGAGCTCGGCGTCGAGAACCTCGCGCGCGTAGGCTGCGCGCTGCACGATGTATCGGGTTCGCCGTGGCGGCCAGGAGTCGTGCAGCGCGCCGGCGTGCCGCCGCTTGTGGCACAAGACCTCGGGGACACGCGCGAACGGACCCAACAGGTGCACGCGGAAGAGAAACCGACCGTCGGCATCGTACTCGCGACCACGCCAGGCGCGCAGGCCGCCGATTCGGCGCAGCAGCTCGGTCCGCGCCAGCCCGCGCATGGGGATCCAGCGCTCGGGGTCGTCGCCGGTGATGTAGCGAAGACCGCGTTGGAGGCGCGATCCTGGTCGTACGGTGCGCTCCGCGGTCATCCGAACCCGTTGTCCGTCGAGCGTGAACGCCTCCGTGTGGGTGTACGCCAGCACCGCGTCCGGGCGCGCGGCGAGCGCCGCGAGAGTGCGATCGACATACGCGGGATCGAACAGGTCGTCGTGGGTCGCGAAGAACGCGTACTCGGCGTCGGCGCGCGCGAGGAGCGCGTTCGAGTTGCCGATCCAGCCGAGGCGCGCCGGCTGCCGGACGAGCGTGAAGCGGTCGTCGCTGGTCGCGAACGCGGCGCAGATCGCGACCGTCGCGTCCGTCGAGGCGTCGTCGGAGACCAGCACCTGCAACGCCGGATATTCCTGGGCGGCGAGCGACGCGAGCGTCTCGGCGACGAAGGCGGCGCCGTTGTATGTCGGGACCATCGCGACGACGCGCGGATGCACGCCGGCTGTCACCGTGGGCGGCGCAGGGGTGCGGAATACATCAGCGCGTTCATCGCGCGTACACCCCCGTAGCAGCGTCGCGCGCCATCCCGGTGCACCCGAAGACCGCATCGGCGGCGTCGACGGCGAATCGCGGTGCCGTCGTCAGCTTGCCGGTGTTGACGCTGTGATATCCGTCGATGGACCACACGCCGATGGTGTCGCGCCGGTGCAGGCCGCTCGCGGGATCGGTGATGTCGGTGTCGCCGAACGCGAAGATCGTTCCGGCGTCGACGGTGACCGGTCGTGCCTCGGCGAGACCGGGAAACCAGCGGTCCGTGGCGCGCAGGGCGCCGCGCGCGAGCTCTCGTGCCGGCGCCTCGGGCACGACGCCGCGGCACGGTGCGTCCCACGTGACCGGCGGTACCAGCTCGTCGCTCCACTCACGCAGGCATTCCGGGTACCACGAGACGTACCCGCAGCCGTCTGGGTGCACCACCACGTCCCCGTACGCGCCGAGCACGATCGTCATGGAGGACCTCGCGCGGAGTTCGGGCGGCAGCTCGACGAGCACGCGGTACTTGAGCCGATGTGACCACGCGCGTTGTGGCCGGAGGCCGAGCGTCGCATCGACGCCGAGGCGGCCGTCCCACAGCGCGTTGACGACTTGGTCGCACTGCAGGGACCACGCGCGTCCGGCCTCGGTGCCCTCGACCCGGAAGCCCGCAGAGGTCCGCTGCACGCCGACGACCTGCCGGCGCGGGCGAAACCGGATCGCCGGTGTCGTCGCAACCACGTCCCTGAGAAGCGCCGCTGTCGCCGGCAGGTCGATCGACGCCTCGACGGTCATGAACGCCGCCGCGGCGGCGTCGGGAGAGGTGACACGAGGGAGCACGTCGCGCTCGACGGGTCGCCACAGCCGGTCCGGGCGCGCACCCAGATAGTCGAGGCCGGGATCCGCCGCGAGCCGTTCGCGGTGGCGCTGCTCGACTTGCTCGTAGTGCTCGGCGAGTCGTTCCGCGGAAACGAGCGAGTCGCGCGCAACGACGTACATGAACGGGCGCGAACGGGCCACACGATCGAAACGCCCGTTCGTCCAGCGACTGAGGAGGGGCCGGAAGCACAGCGCGCCGTCGAGCATCATCTCCGCGGTCGCGAGGCTGGCGTCCTTCGCGTAGACGAAGCCGAGGTGGATCTTTCCCTCGTTGCGCAGGCTGGCGCGGTTCAGGGGCAGGTCGTCCCGCTCGACGAGGTCGACTGAGACGCCGCGTCCGGCCAGCTCGAGCGCGATGCACACGCCTTGAAGGCCGGCGCCCAGCACCGCGACGTGCACGGGCCGCCCGCTCGACGTCGCGGTTGTCACCGGCCGCCGATCCGACGACGCAGCCGTCGCATCAGCGAGGTGGGCGGACGTCGCCGCCAGAGCGTGAGGTGCGGCGCGACCTCCGGCCGCGGCACGGCGTAGTAATAGAGTTGCAGCGACTTCCGGCTCTCGCCCTCGGGGCAACGCAGCGGATCCGGAAAGCCGTGATGCGCGTCGCTCTCCACACTGAACACGATCGCGCGATTGAAGACCGGAGCGATGCGCGCGACGCAGCCGACCATGTCGCGGTCCCAGAGCTCGAGCGCGCCGCCGTACTCCGCCGGCCAGTCCTCGTTCAGGTAGAGGATGATGTTGAGCCGCCGC
>JBGPIT010000134.1:0-11590 GCA_041485125.1 Binatia bacterium
CCCGCCGCGGCCTTGATCACGACCGGATACCCGAGACGCTCGGCGGCGGCGGCGAAGCGTGCCGCGTCGGGTTCGAGCGTGCCGGTCGCGGGCACGACGGGCACGCCGGCCTTCTCCATCAACGTCCGCGCGGCAACCTTGTCGCCCATGGTCGCGATCGCCTCGGAGGGCGGGCCGATGAAGGTGAGACCTGCCGACTCGACCGCTGCCGCGAAGGGCGCGTTCTCGGCGAGGAAGCCGTAGCCCGGATGCACCGCGTCCGCGCCGCTGCGGCTCGCCGCTGCGAGGAGCGCCGGCACGTGCAGATAGCTCTCGCGCGCCGGCGCGGGGCCGATCGCCACCGACTCGTCGGCGAGGCGCACGTGCGGCGCGTCGACGTCGGCCTCGGAGTAGACCGCGACGCTCGCGATCCCCATCGTGCGGCAAGTCCGAATGATGCGGACGGCGATCTCGCCACGGTTCGCGATGAGGATCTTCCGGACGGCGGGCATCGGCGGGCCGTCTTAACACGCGGGCCGGCGGTCGACCACGAGGCGGCGCGCGTCGTCGATACCGGTGGGCCGCGTTCTTCTGCTATGTCCGCGTTCCGGACGAGAACGGATGAACGCCGGCGACCTCTTCTTCTTCGACCGCGATGAGCTCGACGAGCGCAGCCGTGCGCTCCGCGCGGGGTACGTGACGGCGCGGCCGTACCCGCACGTCGTCCTCGACGATCTGCTCCCCGCGCGCGTCGCCGCCGCGGTCGAAGGCGAGTTCTCGCCGCCGGACGCGCCGGCATGGCTCTCTTACCGACGCGGTATCGAGCGCCGTTTCACGCTGCGCGACGAGAGCCGCATGGGGCCGCACACGCGCCACCTCTTCGCCGAGCTCCGCGGCTCGGTGTTCCTCCGCTTCCTCGAGGCGCTGACCGGCATCGCGGGCTTGATCCCGAGCCCGCATCACGAGGACGGCGGCGGCCTCTATCAGAGCGAGCCGGGCTGTCTGCTGCGCGTCCACGCCGACTTCAACCGCGACGAGCGCTTGGGTCTCGACCGCCGCGTGAACCTCCTCCTCTACCTGAACGAGGAGTGGCGCGACGACTACGGCGGCGAGCTCGAGCTTTGGAGCGCCGACATGGCGCGCTGCGAGCAGCGCATCGCGCCGCGCTTCAACCGCTGCGTCATCTTCGCGACCAACGACACGACCTACCACGGCCACCCGGAGCCGCTGCGCTGCCCGCCCGGACGCACGCGCAAGTCGCTCGCGATGTACTACTTCACCAACGGTCGGCCCGCCGCCGAGGTGTCGACCGCGCACGCGGCGACGTTTCAGCGGCGCCCGCAGGATCCGCCGCTGTCGCGCATGCGCGCGCCGCTCAGGCGCTGGTTGCCGCCGGTCGTCTTCGACCTGGGACGGCGGCTGTGGGCGCGGCGCTGACTCGGGCGATCAGCCGTCGCGCCGGCCGAAGCGGTACGGGATCTGGTCGCTGTCGAGCGCGAGCCGGTAGTGATCCGGCTGCTCGTAGGTGTAGGCGCGGTCGACGACGTTCAGGAGGACGCTCGGCGTCGAGGCGAGGTTCTCGACCGCGTGCCACACCTGCGGCGGCAGCACGATTACCGCGGGCCGCAGGATGCCGAAGGTGAGCTCGTTGATCGTGCCGTACGTCGGCGCCGCGCGCCGGCCGTCGTAAAGGACGATCCGCACCCGTCCCTGCGAGATGAAGAGCCGGTCGGTGGTGTCGCGATGCGCGTGCCAGCCGGTGATCGCGCCCGGCTCGAGGATCGACTGGAACACCTGGTCGACGCCGGCGCCGCCGAGTCCCCAGTCGGTGCGGAAGATCTCGGTGAGATAGCCGTAGGTGGTCGGGACGTTCTTCACCTCGTGGACGGTGACGCCGTCGATCAGCCGTTGCGCGACGAGCTGCCAGTCGCGGGTGATGCTGCGCGCGTCGCGGCGCATCCCGTCGACGTGCCAGCCGCTCTCGTCGCCGTCCTCGCCGGCGCGTGAGGCGGCCGTCAGCGCTCCTCGAGGCCGCGGTTGCGGCGGAGCCTGCCGAGCAGCCCGCCGCGACGCCGGTACTTGAGGCGGTACTTGAGCGCTTTCGGATCGACGCCGAGCCATGCGAGGGGCTTGTATGCCAACGCGTACGCGATCGCCAAGGGTCGGAGCGACACCTTGGCGTCGGCCGCGCGGCCGGCGAGCTTGATCGCGGCCGCTTCGAGGATGTGCTCGCGGCAGCGCGGGTTGGTGGTCATCTGGCGCGCCCAGAACTCGTTCTCGGCCGCCTGGCGATCGCGGTAGGAGTTGCGGCGCGCGCCGGACGGGATCGCGAGCACGTCGACCGCGCCGCTGAAGCGCAGGTCGGCGCCCGACCGCCAGGCACGGAAGAGCCAGTCCTGTGACGACTCGGCCCAGCACTCGCGCCCCGATCGCCACGGGCCGACGCGCTCGAAGAGCTCGCGCCGCAAGAGCCACGCCGACGCCGGCATGTAGACCCACGGCACGTAGCCGTCCTCCGGCGGCGCGACGACGTGGAAGCGCCACGCGCCGCGCTCGAGCGCCGACAGCTCGACGGGCGCCGCGAGCGCGACGCCCGAGAAGACCAGGTCCGCGCCCGTCCGCTCGATCGTCGCGACGCTGGTCGCGAGATGATCCGGGAACCAGAGATCGTCGTGGTTCAGGTAGGCGACGTAGCGCCCCCGGGCGTCCGCCGTGCCGACGTTGTTCGGCGCCGCCTGGTCGCCGGTGTTCTCGGCCAGGCTCGTGAAGCGGATGCGCGGATCACCGAAGGCCGCCACCACGTCGGCGGTGTCGTCGCTGCAGGCGTCGCCGACGACGATCAGCTCCCAGTCGGCGAAGGTCGAGCGCAGCGCGCTCTCGATCGCGAGACGAAGCACGTTGCTGCGGTTGTAGGTCGCGGTGACGATCGAGACCGCGGGCGGGGAAGCCATCGGGTCCGCGTCGCGCAGCTCAGTCGCGGCGGACGACCAAGATCTCGAAGCGCCCCGACGGTCCGACGAACGACGACGCGATCCAGCTCACTGCGCTCACGACCAGCGCGGCGAGAACCGCCGCGCCGAAGCTGCGGAGCACGAAGCCGTCGAGAAGCGCCGCGACCAGCGCGACCATCAGGCCGTTGATGACGAGCAGGAAGAGACCGAGCGTCAGGATCGTGAAGGGCAGCGTCAACACCACCAGGAGCGGCCGGACGAACGCGTTCACGACGCCGAGCAGGAACGCCGCGGCGAGCAAGCTGACGCCGCTGCGGAACTCGACGCCCGGGACGATTGCCTGCGCCAGCCAAAGCCCGAGCGCGCCGACGAGGAGCCTGACGAGAAAGCCTCGCATCGCCACTGCCGCTACGGCTTTACGTGCGCGGTTGCAAGAGCGGTGCGCGCCGCGCGCCGAGGTTGGGTTGATATCCCAGGAGGCGCTTGATAGCCGCTGCGAACCATGTTCGGGGAACGGTGGCTTTCGATGCGCTCTCGCGGAACCGCAACACCGGTCGTCGTGGCTCTTCTCGTGCTCGCGACGCTTTCAGGTGCTGCATTCATCAGCTGCGGCGGCGGAGGCGGCGGCTCGAACGGCGGCCTCTGCGACCAGTGCGGCGACACCGACGGTCCGTGCGTCGACCTGACGAAGTTCACCTGCTTTCGCAAGCTCGGCAGCGCGCAGCGCCGGTGCTTTCCGAATGACGATCCGAGTTTCGAATGCGACGGTGCGCGCGCCAACCGCAGCACGATGACGCCCACGCCCACGCCCGGCACGCCGACCGCCTCGAAAACTCCGACCCCGACCTCAACGGTGCCGACCCCGACGCCGCCGGCAACGACTCAGACGGCGACGTTATCCCCGACACCGACACCGACACCGACGGCGACGGCGACACCGACGACCGTTCAAGTGGAGTTCGACGTGGACCCCACGAGCGACAATCCCAACGATACCGTCGATCAATTCACCGTGACGGCGACGTATCCGACGGAGAAGGGCACCTTCAAGGTCAACGGCGCCGCACCGCAGTGCACCGCGCTCGACACGAACGACAAGACCGCGCCCGTCACGGCGACCGACAGCGGGGGTACGCTGACGCTGTCGGTCAACACGACGCTCGAGTTCACCATCGTGATTACCTGCCCCTTTGCGCAGCAGGCTGGTGTCGAGCTGATGGACGAGGATGTCCAGCCGACACCGAGCGACCCCGCCAACCTCGAGGTCACGGCGACCGTCACGACGTTGTGACGGCACAGCAGCGCTCGATGGGTCGACGCGGACTCGCGCGTCGGCTGATCGCGATTTGGGCTCAGTGCAGCTCGAGGCCGATCAGCTTCAGGCGGTGCGCGATGTCGGTGAAGGTCTCGTCGAGGAACTGGTTCACCGGGCCGAACGGCGAGGCGGTCGCGTGGTGGAAGAGCCGCCACAGGTCGGCGACGAAGGCCTCGACGCGGGCGCGCTCGGCGGCGCTGACGCTCTTGAACTTGTCGGCGAGGTAGATCACGCCGAAGCCGGCGTGGCGCGACTCGTCGCGCAGGACCAGCTTCATGAGATCTCGCATGAGCGGATCCGGGCTGTCGTACTGCATGCGCTGGAAGAGGCCGACGGCAACGCCCTCGAGGAAGATCTGCATGCCGACGATCTTCTCGCCGTAGTGATCGGTGTCGAGGAGCCGGTGCACCAGCTCGACCAGCGCCGGGTTGGTCGGCGCGTCGACGCCGAGCTTCTCCATGTACCGGCCGAAGACCTCGACGTGGCGTGCCTCGTCGATGATCTGTCCGGCGAGGCAGAACTTGGTCTCCATCTCGGGGACCATATTCATGAGCTGGGCGCAGAGCGCGAGCGCCGCTTGCTCGCCGAGGAAGAGCTGGGTGAAGGTGAATGCGCGTTGCGTCGCCCGTAGGCGGTCGTAGTCCTCGCGCGTGTAGTAGTCCTTCACCGTCGCGTAGGCCGCCTCGGAGTAGTTCTGCACCGGGCGCGACCAGTCGATCTCGGTCGACGCGTTCCACTGGTAAGCCTTGAGCTTCTCGTAGAGGTCGAGCTCGGCGGGGATCTCGATCGCGAGCTTGCTGTGCCAGGTCGGGCGGGCGGACTCCATGGGCGGCTCCTTTCGTCGCGACAGGGGTTTGAGCCCTCGCTCGAGGGCAAGTCAACTCGCCTTTGGAAGGGCGCGCCACGCGCGCCACCGATTTTTCCTATATCTCCCCGCCCGCAACGATGAGGATACGCGCCCAGGAGGGATTGTCATGACCAACATCATTCCGACGATGCGCTACGACGAAGCGGCGCGCATGATCGACTGGCTCTGTGAGGCGTTTGGGTTCGAGCGCCATCTCGTCGTGCCCGGCGAGGACGGGACGATCGCGCACGCCCAGCTCACCTATCGCGACGGCATGATCATGCTCGGCTCGGCGCGCACCGACGAGTTCGGGAAGCTGGTGAAGACGGCGCGCGCCGCGGGCGCGGTGACGCAAAGCGCGTACGTCATCGTCCCGGATGCCGACGCGCACTACGCGCGCGCCAAGCAAGCGGGCGCCGAGATCGTCCTCGACATCAAGGACGAGGACTACGGCGGGCGCGGCTACTCGTGTCGCGACCCCGAGGGTCAGCTGTGGAACTTCGGCACCTACGATCCGTGGAAGTGAGTCGCGCCTGACCCGCCGCCGTCATGACACGACGGCGCTCGCGGCCTCGTAGAGCGTCCGCGCGAGCGCCGGATCGTCGACCGACCGCACTGCGGCGGCGATGAGTGCGCGGTGCTGCGCGCCGTAGCGCGCGAGCGCGGCGCCGTCGCGGCGCCGGCGCGCCAGCTCGGCGAGGAGCCCAAGCGCCTGCCAGGCGGCGCGCGGATAGTGGATCGCGCCGGCGACGCGTACCGCCTCGGCGAGCGCGTGCTCCGCATCGGCGCGACGCTCCAAGCGCACGAGCGCCTCGCCGCGGAGGACGAGCGCTCGCGCCTCGACCTTCGGGGCGCGGTGGCGGCGGGCGCCGGCGATCTCGGCGTCGGCATGGGCGAGGGCGTCGTCGGGAACGTTGCGGGCGAGCGCCAGGCGTCCGAGCGCGTCGAAGGCGTGGAGCGCGTAACGCCAGCGCATCCACGGGTCGCCCGGCTTGGCGAGCGCTGACGCGATCGGCTCGAGACGGAGGCCGCAGCCGTCGAGGTCGCCGAGCGCGAGATGATCGCCGGCGAGATTGATCTCGGAGTTCGCGAGGATCTCCGGATCGCCGATCTCGCGGGCGACGGCCGCCGCGCGCTCGTTGTACTCGCGACCGCGGACGTGGCTGCCGAGCTCGGCATGGCACCAGCCGAGGGTGTTGAGGAGTCGGCTCTTCCAGGCGCGATCGCCGATGCGGTCGCAGACCTCGTACGCTTCGGTGAGCTGCGCGAGCGCACGGCCGTACTCGCCGAGACAGCAGAGCGCCTTGCCGAGGAACCAGCCCGGCCAGATCACCAGGTGCGCCAAGCGAAGCCGCCGGCCGGCCGCGATCACCTGCTCGCCGAGCGCGATCGAGCCGGCGTAGTCGCCGGTCCACTCGAGACTCTGCGCCAGGTAGAACCGCATGGTCGCGACCGACGCCTCGTCGCCCTCGCGCTCGGCGATGCGGAGCGCGCCGATCAGGAGCTCCTGCTCGGTGGTGACGTTGCCGTCGCAAACGCCACGGCGGAAGCCTTCCGCGGTCATCGCGAGCGCCTCGGCGAACGGCAGATCCTCGCGTCGCGCCAGCTCGCGCAGGCGCGCCTCGCCGCGCGCCGACGCGTCGTAGGCGTGCGCCCAGAAGTGGCTCACAAAGGCGTTGGAGACGTTCAGCGCCTGCTGCTTCGCCCCCTCGCTCCCCTCGGCGGCGCGCTCGAAGGCGTCCCCCGACGGTCCGAACTCGCTCACGTAGAAGTGGGCGAGGGCGAGCCGCTCCTCGAGCTGGCGGCGTCGATCGGTCGAGACGCGCGCGCCCAAGCGGTCGGCGGTCGCGAGCGCCTCGCGGCAATGCGTGATCACCGAGCGGTTGGCGAAGCTCTCGGCCGCCTTCTCGGCGGCGCGCTCGTGATACGCGAGCGCCCGCTCCCAATCCTCGGCGCGCCCGAAGTGATGCGCCAGGGTTTCGTAGAACTCGGCGAGGCGGTCGGCGTAGAGCTCCTCGATCGCGCGGCCGATCGTCAGGTGCAGCTCGCGGCGGCGCTCGAGCACCAGGCTCTCGTAGGCGACGTCGTGGGTG
Source organism: Binatia bacterium (assembly GCA_041485125.1). Lineage (GTDB taxonomy): Bacteria > Desulfobacterota > Binatia > UTPRO1 > UTPRO1 > JBGPIT01. Next base: position 7,186 of record JBGPIT010000134.1, read on the forward strand.
AGCGCGTGCTTGAACATGTACGCGAGCTCGGGGTGCGTCGCTTTCTCGTAGATCAGCTCGAGCGCGCGCAGCTCGTCGACCTGCGTCCGCACCCGGTCGCCGCTCTCGACGATGCGCTCGAGCAGGCGGAGCGCAAACTCGCGCCCGATCACCGACGCGACTTGGATGGCGTGGCGGGCGTCGCCGGCGAGCCGATCGAGGCGCGCGCTCAGGACGTCGTGGATCGTGCCCGGCACGACGATCGTCTGGGCGTCGCGGGTGAGGACGACGTGGCCGTTTCGGCGTTGCAAGGTGCCGTCCTCGATCAGCGAGCGCGTCACCTCCTCGACGAAGAACGGGTTGCCCTCGGCCTTGGCGGCGATCAGCGACTGGACCTCGGCCGGCAGCTCGGCGGCGCCGAGGAGCGCGCCCGAGATCGCCGCGACGTCGCCGGCCGTGAGCGGCTGGAGCATCACGCGCGCGTGGTAGCTCTGATCGCCGAAGGGATGGCGGTAGCCCGGCCGGTGCGAGCACACGAGCAGCACTCGCATCGCCGGCACCGCGTCGGCGATGAAGGCGAGGTACTCCTCCGACGCGGGATCGATCCAGTGCAGATCCTCGACGACCAGGACGAGCGGTTGGCGCTCGGCGGCGGCGCGCACCATCGCCTTGAGGGCGCGGAAGGTCTCGCTGCGCCGGCTCGCGGAGTCGAGCCCAGCGACCGCCGCTTCGCCGGCGGCGAGGCTCAGCACCTGGCGCACGAGCGGCACCGTCCACGCCAGGTCCGCGCCGAGCGCCGCGATGCCGCGCTCGATCTTCGCGCCTGCCGCCGCGTCGTCGTCGCGATCGTCGATCGCGAAGAAGCGTCGTAGCGCGTCGATGATCGGCAGAAATGCGGTGGTAGTGCCGTACGACGCGCAGCGACCCTCGATCCAGAGATGGGGCGCGTCGCCGAGTGCCTGACGGAGCTCGAGGAGGAGGCGCGACTTGCCGAGCCCCGCTTCGCCCACCACGAAGACGACGAGTCCGCGCCCCGCCGCCGCGCTCGCGAAGCATTCGCGCAGCTGCGCCAGCTCGCGGTCGCGGCCGACGAAGCGCGTCTGTGCCGGTGCGTCGGCGAGCGTCGCGCGCGTGCGCCGTCCCGCGACGGCATAGGCGTCGAGACGATCGGCGGCGCCGATCCGGAGCTCGCGCGGCCGGAGCTCGCACGCGCCCTCGACCCGGCGCGCGACCGCCGCCGATACCAGGATGTCGCCGGCGCCGGCGTGCCCGAGCAGGCGCTCGGCCAGCGCGACCGTGTCGCCGAGCGGCAGGACGGTCGCGGTCGGGTCGGGGCTGCTGGTGTCGACGCGCAAGCTACCGAGGTGCACGGCCAGACGCAGCTCCGGCGTGGGCTCGGCGTCGGCGAGCAGGCGGTGGATCGCGAGCGCCGCCTGGACCGCCCGCTGCGGCAGCTGCTCGAGCGAGCGCGGAATTCCGAAAACCGCCGTCGCCCGCGATGCCGAGCGCGCCAGGAAGACGCCGCCGAAGCCGGCGACGCGTTCCGCGATCCTCTCCGTCCAGCGCTGCGCGAGCGTCCAAGGCTCGTACGCGTCCTCGGGAAGGACGAGCTCGAGCGCGAGCACCGCGACGGGCTTCACCTCCCAGCTGGGCGCGGGCGGCGCTGCGATCGGGGTACGGGCGTCGCGACTCGCGGGCGATCCGGTCGCGGGCGCCGCCGCCGCGCGATCGTCGAGCCTCGGGCGCTCGATGCCGTAGCGGCGCATGCGATGGCGGAGCGCGTTTCGCCCGATGCCGAGCAGGCGCGCTGCGCCGACGACGTTGCCGCCCGAGCGCGCGAGCGCGTCGCGGAGGCGTGCAGCCTTGCCGTCGTCGCTGCCGGCGGTGGTCGCGGCCCCCGTCGAGTCCCGCGTCGCAGACCCGGTCGGCATCGTCCCCGTTGAGGGGAGCGGCACCCGCAGGCGCTCGAGTGTCGCCTGATCGACGGTCTCATCCAGACAGAGCAGCGTCGCGCGCTCCATCAAGTGCGCCAGCTCGCGGACGTTCCCCGGCCACGGATGCGCGACGAGCCAGCGCCGCGCGCCGTCGTCGAGGGTCTTGGCGACGACGCCGTGCGCGACCGCGTGCGCGGCGAGGTAGTGCGCGGCGAGGACGAGGACGTCCTCCGGCCGCGCGCGGAGCGGCGGCAGGTCGAGGACGACGACCGCCAAGCGGTGGTAGAGATCGGCACGGAAGGCACCTGCCGCGACCATCTCGAGCACGTTCCGCTGCGTCGCCGCGATGAGCTTCACGTCGACCCGCTGCGGGGTCACGGCGCCGAGCCGGCGCACGCTCTTCTCCTCGATCGCCTTCAAGAGCTTCCCTTGTAGCGGGAGCGGCAGCGCATCGATTTCGTCGAGGAAGAGGCTGCCGCCGCCCGCGGCCTCGAAGAGCCCGGGCTTGGCGCGCTTGGCGTCGGTGAACGCGCCCGCCTCGAAGCCGAAGAGCTCCGCCTCGAGCATCGTCTCGGGAATGGCCGCGCAGTTCACGTCGACGAAGGGACCGCGGGCGCGGCCACCGCTCGAGTGGATCGCGAAGGCGACGAGTCCCTTGCCGGTGCCCGTCTCGCCTTGCAGCAGGACCGTCGGGACGTTCGGGTTCCGCGGCGTGTCGAAGGCGGCGAGATGCAGGATCTGCGCTCGGAGTGCGTCGATCGCAGCGGAGCTGCCGACGATGGTCTCGACGGTGTGCAGAGACATTGGCCGCGGCCACGTGTGGCCCGGCGGGCCAAATGTGGCCGCGGCCGGGTGACGTCGATGACGGAGATAGGCCGATTCTCGCGATCAGACAAGCCATGCGGGCCTGGCACCGGACTTGCGAAGTACCCCGACATCACGCTCACGAAGGAGGGTTGATCGATGGCAGTGAGTGAAGCCGAAGTTCAGGAGTTCGTGCACAAGGCGTTCGGTGACATCGGCGGCATGCTGACCGCGGCGCTGGTGGTGATCGGTGACAAGCTCGGCCTCTACCGGGCGCTCGCGGCCGCCGGACCGCAGACCCCGGCCGAGCTCGCGGCGCGCACCGAGACCGCCGAGCGCTACGTCCGCGAGTGGTGCGCCGGTCAAGCCGCCGCCGGCTACATCAGCTACGACCCCGCGACCGGTCGCTACACGCTCCCCGAGGCGCACGCCGCTGCGCTCGTCGACGAGGACAGCCCCGCCTACATGCTCGGCGGCTTCCAGGGCATGTCGGCCGCGACACGCGCGACGCCGATGATCATCGACGCCTTCCGCACCGGCCGCGGCGTCGCCTGGCACGAGCACGATCCGAATCTCTTCGAGGGCACCGAGCGCTTCTTCCGTCCCGGCTACAACGCGCACCTGGTGAACGACTGGATCCCGGCGCTCGACGGCGTGCGCGCGAAGCTCGAGGCGGGCGCCCACGTCGCCGACGTCGGCTGCGGCCACGGCGCCTCGATGCTGATCCTGGCGAAGGCGTTCCCGCGCTCGACATTCGTCGGCTTCGACTATCACCAAGCGTCGGTCGAGCGCGCGCGTCGTCGCGCCACGGAGGCGGGGCTCGCCGATCGCGTGCGCTTCGAGGTCGCGGCCGCGAAGGACTATCCGGGGAACACGTATGATCTGGTCTGCTTCTTCGATTGCCTGCACGACATGGGCGATCCGGTCGGCGCCGCGCGCCACGTGCGCCAATCGCTCGCGCGCGAGGGCACGTGGCTTCTCGTCGAGCCGTTCGCGCACGACAAGGTCGAAGACAATCTGAACCTGATCGGCCGCGTCTTCTACTCGGTCTCGACGCTCGTCTGCACGCCCGCGTCGCTCTCGCAGGAGGTCGGTGCGGGGCTCGGCGCACAAGCGGGCGAGGGCCGGCTGCGCGAGGTCCTCGGCAAGGCGGGATTCACCCGCATCCGTCGCGCCACCGAGACGCCGTTCAATCTGATCCTCGAAGCCCGACCGTAGCGCGTCCTGTTTCTCCGCACGCGCTGTGCTAGGCATGGCGCCATGAACGGCGTCCACGATCTCGGCGGCACCGACGGCTTCGGTGCCGTCGACGTCGAGCCGCACGAGCCGGTCTTCCACGCGCGTTGGGAGGGGAGGGTGTTCGGGCTGGTCGCGTCCCGGCCCGATCAGCTCAAGAGCGTCGATGCGTTCCGTCACGCGATCGAGCGCATGGACCCGGTGCACTATCTGTCCTCGTCGTACTACGAGCACTGGCTGACCGCGTTGGCGACGCTGCTCGCGGAGCACGGCGTCGTCACACGTGAGGAGCTCGAGGCACGGGCGGGCGGCGCGTTTCCGTTGTCGCGGCCGGTCCATCCCGGTGCGGTCCCGCGCACCGACGTCGTGGCGCCGGCAGCGCGGTTCGCGGTCGGTAGCGCCGTCGTCGTGCGGAACCTGCATCCCTTCGGGCACACGCGCTGCCCGCGCTA
>JBGPIT010000135.1:0-11540 GCA_041485125.1 Binatia bacterium
CCGTTTTCCCCTCCATAGGAACGACGCGCGAGTGAGTCGGATCACTCCTTCAACCCCGATCCCGGGCAGCGCGCGCACCGCTCGGTGTGGGGGATCTCACTCACCGGTGGGGCAACACCCGCTCCGCCCGCTCGCGTCGTGACCCATTCTCGCAGTGATTCCGCAGCGCGGGCACCGGTATGCGCCTTGCTGTCTCCCTCCTCGAGATTCACTACCCAGGAGGGAGCCAAAAATGAGAACGATCGCAACATGGATGCTGGCGGCCGCGATGGTCGCCGGGATCGCCGCGGGCGCCGAGGCGCGCGGGGCGAAGGGCAAGATCGACTTGACGGCATCGGCGTCGACTCCGAGCGCGCGCGGCAAGGCGTCGGTCGCGATCAAGAGCGCGTCCGACGGCAAGTTCGAGGTTCAGGCGCAGAAGCTCGCGGGCAACGTCGACTACGACCTGCTCGTCGGCGGCGTGAAGGTCGCGACGCTCCACACCAGCCGCAGCGGTAGCGCGCGCGCGAAGTTCGCGAGCAAGCCGAGCGGCAAGGTCCTGCTGCTCGGCTTCGATCCCCGCGGCGAGTCGATCGAGATCCGCCACAGCAGCGGCGACGACTCGCTCACCGGCAACATGCCGGAGGTCGGCGAGGATCCGGCCGATGTGACGTGCTGTATCCCCGACGACCGCGGGCCCGAGTGCGAGGATCGCACCCAGGCCGAGTGCGATGCGCAAGGCGGGACGGTCGTCACCGCCGGCTCGTGCTTGCCCGATCCCTGCGGCGGCACGCCGCCGCCGGCGCGAACGACGGTCTGCTGCATCCCCGATGACACCGGCCCGGAGTGCGAGGATCGTACGCAAGCCGAGTGCACGACCGCCGGTGGCACCATCGTCGAGGCGACGTCCTGCACGCCGAACCCCTGCCAGGGCACCCCGCCGCCACCCGATGCCGACATCCAGTGCTGCATCCCCGCCTACTACGTCTTCGAGTGCGAGGATCGCACCGTCGCCGAGTGCGAGGCGGCCGGCGGGATCAACAAGGGTCCCGGTACGTGCAGCCCGAATCCCTGCGGCGCCCTGCCGCCGCCGGGTCACAACATGTGCTGTCTACCGAACGCGGCCGGCGACGAGATCGAGTGCGAGGATCGTGCCCCGGCCGACTGCACCGCCGCCGGCGGCGTCAACAAGGGCACGGGCGTCTGCGCCGTCGACACCTGCGCCGACGTCCCGCCGCCGAATCCCGACGTCATGTGCTGCCTGCCGAACGCGACCGGCAGCGAGCTCGAGTGCGAGGACCGGACCGCGGCGCAGTGCGACGCGCAAGGCGGCGTGAACAAGGGCGTCGGCGTCTGCGCGCCGGACACCTGCGGCGCGCCGGCGGGTCCCGACATCGCGTGCTGCGAGCCGCACAGCCAGCAGCTCGAGTGCCGCGCGCGCAGCGCGGCCGAGTGCGCGCTCGAGGGCGGCACGAACGTCGGCGATACCTGCACGCCGACGTCGTGTGACGGGCTCTGATCCGACGACGTAGCTCGCGTCACCGCACACGAGATCGGCGGTGATTCCGGGGCGACTCCCGATCTGGGGGTCGCCCCTTTTTTTCGCGATCGACTCGGCGTTACGCCGGCGGCATCTCCTGCAGCTCGCCGAGCATGGTCGGGATGAGCTCCGACACGGTCGGATGAATGTGCATCGCGCGGCGGATGACGGTGTAGGGCGCCTTCGCGTACATCACGTCGAGGATCGAGTGGATGACCTCGTCGCCGCCGGTGCCGAGGATCGCGGCGCCGAGGATCTCGCCGCTCGCCGCGTCGACGACGATCTTCATGAAGCCGCGCGTCTCGCCCTTCTCGACCGCGCGTTTGACCCGGGTCATCGGACGCTTGCCGACGAGCGCGCGCCGGCCGCTCTGGCGGACCTCGGCGTCGGTGAGGCCGGCGCGTCCGAGCGGCGGATCGACGAAGAGGGCGTAGGTCTGGATGCGGTCGCTCACCCGGCGGTGGTCGCCGTCGACCAGGTTCGCGGCGACGATCTCGCCGTCGTTGAAGGCGGTGTGGGTGAAGGCGCCGCGACCGTTGCAGTCGCCGAGGGCCCAGATGCCGGGAACGTTGGTGCGCAGCTCGTCGTCGACGACGATGTAGCCGCGCTCGTCGGTCGCGACGCCGGCCTTCTCGAGACCGAGGTCGGCGGTGTTGGGGTGGCGTCCGACCGCGAGCAACAGGTGCGAGCCGACGACTGCCCGGTCCCCCGTCTTGCAATCCACCTGCGCGACGATCGCGTCGCCCTGGCGTGCGAAGCCGATGCAGGTCGCGTTCAGGCGGACGCTGATGCCTTCGCTCTCGACGATCTCCTTGATCGCCGTGGAGACGTCCTCGTCCTCGCGCCGGATCAGACGCGGCGCCATGTCGAGGATCGTCACTTCGCTGCCGAACCGGCGGTACATCTGCCCGAACTCGAGACCGATGTAGCTGCCGCCGACGACGATCAGGTGTCGCGGCAAGACGTCGAGCGCCATCATCGAGCTGTTGGTGAGATAGCGGATCTGGTCGAGACCCGGCAGCGGCGGCACCAACGCCCGGCCGCCGACGTTGATGAAGATCCGCTCGGCCGTGAGCTTCTCGGCGCCGACCCGCACCTCGCGCGGCGACTCGAAGCGACCCTGGCCCTGGTAGACGGTGCAGCCCTTCATCGATCGGAGCCAGCGCTCGACGCCGGCGCGCGACTGCTCCACGATCGCGTCCTTCCGTGCCTTCACGCGTGCGATGTCGACGCGCACGTTCCCGGTCTCGACGCCGAGCTCGCCGGCCCGGCGCGCGAGGTGCGCGGCGTAGGCGCTCGCGACCAACGTCTTGGTCGGAATGCAGCCGGTGTTGACGCAGGTGCCGCCGAAGAGCGCGCGCTCGACGATCGCGACGGTCATGCCGGCCGCGGTCAACCGCTCGGCGAGAAACGGACCGGCTTGGCCGCTACCGATGATGATCGCGTCGTAGCTCACGGCACACGCCACGCCGCCCGGCGCTCACTCAGCGCCGCGCGACTCGGTTGCTCTCGCATGAGCGTTTCCCTCCGTGCGCCACAGGTACGCCGCGAGTGCCACCATCCACAGCATGAGCAGGGCGCTCGCGGGCATGTTGAGCGTCATCGCGACACCGGAGAATCCGGTGTGGGCGATCAGCACGCCGGCGACGATCGTCGGCACGCCGCCGATGATGCCGAGCGCGGCGACCCACGCCGGATACGTCTCGTCGACGAGGAGCGCCACGCCATAAAGGGTCGTCGTGACGCCGAGCACGAGGCTCAGCACGCTCGCGAGCCCGATCTCGACCTGCCGGACGGCGAAGGCGGCGTAGAACGCGCCGTACTGCTGCCCGGGTGGCGCCGCCGCCCAGACGTCGACGGTCCTCTTCAGCGCGATGCCGTCGATCGCTTGCAGGGCGGCCGCGACGGCGAGGCTCGCGACCGCGCCGGCCGCCGCGATCCGTGCCCAGGTCTTGCCGGCTCTCCCCTCGAGTCGCTGCCCGAGCAGCAAGAGCGCCACGATCATGAGCGCCAGACCGGCGAGCTGCATCAGGTGGCTTGCCACCCAGTGATGGTCGGCCGCGTACTCGGTGAAGGCCGCGATCGCATCGTTCGGATCGGCGCCCATCGGGTGCAGGTAGGTGCCGAGGAAGAGCAGGCCCGCGCCGGCAACGGCGCAGATCGCACCGATCCGGTCGCCGCCGCCGGACGACGACCGGTCGCGCATGGGCATCAGCCGCGGTCTCGAGATGGCCATCGCTCGCCTTTTGTCTACCGCGCGTGCTGCGCAATGCCCAGGCCCGTGACGGCGTCGTAGATCGCGTCGGCGGCGATCCGATGCCCGAGCGCGTAGCGCCAACAAGAGGTTCGCGCGTAGACTGGTCCGGTACGAGCGCACGACGGCCGCGACCTACGACGTCAGGGGCAGAACGCGACAGCCGTTCCGTGCGCGCTTGACGGCCCGCGCTAGAGGTCGCTACACTTAGGAAAAGGTCTTATTAGTTCTTACCTACTAGGAGGCTGCCGATGCGTACCCGCAACACCGTCACCATCTCTCTCCCTCCGGCCATGCTCCGGTCGGTTGAGCGCGTCCGGAAGGCCGAAAATCGGACGATGAGCGAGCTCTTTCGCGAAATGATCCGCGTCTACGAGAACAGGCGTTCAATCTACACTCCGACGTCGGCCGAGAAGCGTGCTATCGATGTCGGTCGCAAGTCCGCATCGATGAGCATTGAGGATTTCTTTACCCATGTGGAACGTCTCAGTAAGAAAGGCAGCCGACAAGAACGTCGCCCGCGCGCCCGAAAAAGAGCGTAACCAACTCCGTCGCGCATTGGAGGAGATGCAGGAGAACCCGAAGAGCGGCGACGTAGTGCCGCTCAAGAACGAACGCGCCGCCTTTCGCCGCCGCGTCGGCCACTGGCGGCTTTTCTTTGATCTCTATCCGGAGCGCGAGCTCGTGGACGTCGTCGCCATCGAACGCCGCACGACGACCACTTACCGGAAGCGTTGAAGAAGGCGCCGCGATCGATGGGCATGCGTTACGGCTCCAGCGTGTCGGTCTGCAAGCGTGCTGTCACCGGATGGTCGACGAGGCGGATCAGGATGTCGCTCCAGTACTTCTTCGCGATCGCCGCCGCGACGCGATCCGCGTCGGCGGGGACGTTGTCGACGCGCACGCGCGGAAACTCCTGCCCCGCGACGCGCACGCCGATGTAGGGCTTGGTGAGATTCTCCTCGAGCTTCGCCGCCGACCGCGCGCCCAAGCGCACGTACGGCCGGTCGTCGAGGACGACGACCCAGACCTTGAACCAATGCGCGGTGTGATTCTCGCGCACGATGCCGAGCTCGATGGTGTTCTCATTGGTCCACGCCGGCGGGTTCCACGCCGCCGCCGGCACGATGCGGTCGGCTGCCCGCGCGCAGCCGGCCACGAGCATGAGAGCGATGAGCGCCGGCGATACGCCCCGCATCCTCATTGCGGCACGTGCATGCGGAGCAGCGCCGCGACCACCAGCGCGAAGCCCGCGAGGTAGGTACCGACCGCGCCGGCGAAGCGCAGCGGGTTCGGAGCTGCGAGCGTCGCCGGGAAGATCATTCCGGCCGCATGGAGATAGCGAACGACCGTCGCGGCGACGAACGTCCACACCATCCACGTGCTCGGTTGGCGCGCGCCGACCAGCAGGATCAGGATTGCGAGCATCGGCGCGTACTCGGCCGCGTTGCCGTGTGCGCGGCAGAGCTTGTGCAGGGGGTCGGTGGGGTCGGCGCTGTGGCCGATCACCGCGAGCGACGAGCGACGTTTCAACGACACCGCGACACCGAGAGCGAAGACGAGCAGTCCCAAGAGTGCGGTACATACGATCGCGACCGCCATCACAGCCTCCTTTGGTCAACGCTTCACATGAGCTTCATCTCGCCTTGCACGTCGTAGCGGGTCGCGGAGAGGTGCTGGATGCGGAGCGCCCGCATCGCGGTCTGGAACTCCGCCATGTGCGGCATGCCGAAGTGCGCGGCGAGCGCCTCGGGGCTCTCCCAGCGCTCCGTCAGTAGGAACCGGTTCGATTGCGCGCTGTCGCGACCGAACGCGTATTGGATGCAGCCGGGCTCCGTCATCGTCGCCGCCGCCATGGCGTTGGCCATCTTGATCGCGGCGTCGATGTCGTCGGGATGAATCTCGATCGTGCCGAGGACGATCAGCATCGTGTGGTCTCCTTTCGCGACGGAGTCGTCGAACGAGACCGTGCTCGAAGTCAAGCCGGCCGAGCGCGGAACGGCGGACGAACAACGCGCGCATCGCCGTCCGTCCGCCCGAAGCCTACTTGCCGGCCGCTTTGGCTTGCGCGCGGTGCGCAGCGGCGAGGGCCTTGAGATCCTTCGCCTGCGCGCGATATCGGTCGGCGATCGACTTGCAATGCTGCTCGGCATGGAACTGGCCGAGCTTGCCGCCGCCCTTGTAGCTAGCCGCCATCTTGTCGTGCGCGGCGGCATTCGCCTCCGCCTCGGCGGCTTCCTTGGTGTACTCGTCGGCGATGGCTTCGTGATCGGCGGCCGTTTTTGCCGCGGTGATCTTCGCCGTCAGGTTGTCGTCTGCCGCGAGTGCCGGAGCCGCGTTGAATGCCAGAACTCCGGCCAGTGCCAACATCATTATCATCGCTTTCATACATCCCTCCTCCGTGTCGTCCCTCATCGGGAGCGTGACTGTGCGGCCTCACCCGCCAAAGCAGCGGAGATGCCACCGGCGGGGCCTCATCGATCCAGCGATTCTGCTCGCAAGCGCCGCACCCGATTCCCAATTCGGCGAAAGCGGGCCAGGGAATATTTCGCACTGATCGGAATGGCCTGGCGCCCCGGCGACCCCACCCCCTGGTCGATGGACGAGGTGTGGCGCGTAGTCACCCACACCCGCCGACGGCCGTCAGGGCAAAGGATTCCTCTGCGAATCGATCGCGGCGCGCGACGCCGTCGACATCACCAGCTACGGCGGCTGGCGGCGCTACCTCGCGTCGTCGCGCTGACGTCTATCCGCGCTCAGCGCAGCAGCTCGTACGGGCCGCCCTTCTCGAGCGCGCGCTTGTAGGCGGGGCGCGCGTGGATGCGTTCGAGGAACGCGGTGAGCTTGGGCCGTCTCGCGTCGAGGCCGCCGCGCGACGCAGCGGCCTCGAGGGGAAAGCTCATCTGCACGTCGGCCGCGGTGAAGTCATTGCCCGCGAACCACGTGCTCTTCCCGAGCTCGCTCTCCATGTAGCCGAGGTGCAGGTCGATCTGCGGCCCGATGAACGAGCTCTTGGCGCGACCGGCGATTTGCTTGGCGATCGGCCGCACGAAAAACGGCATCGGTGCCGTCTCGACGCGATCGAAGACGAGCTTCAAGAGCAGCGGCGGCATCGCCGAGCCCTCGGCGTAGTGGAGCCAATAGGTGTACCGGTCGCGTTCCGGTGTGCCCGCGGCCGGCACGAGCCGGCCGTTGCCGTAGCGTCCGGTCAGATACTCGACGATCGCGCCCGACTCGGCGACGGTGCGGTCCCCGTCGGTCACGACCGGCGATTTGCCGAGCGGATGCACCGCGCGCAGCGACGGCGGCGCCAGCATGGTGGTCGCGTCGCGCTCGTACCGTTTCACCTCGTAGTCGAGCCCGAGCTCCTCCAGGAGCCAGAGCACGCGCTGCGAGCGGGATGCGTTCAGATGATGGACGGTGATCATCGTGATGGGCTCCTCCAGAGGCGCTCCAGCGCCGCTGCGGTCTCTCGTGGACGTTCCAGCGGCCACCAGTGGCCACATTTCTCGAAGATCAGCAATTCGCCGCCGACCCGCACCGCCAAGCGCTCCGCGAACACGGTCGTGACGTACGGATCGTCGGCACCCCACAGGATCAATGCCGGCCGGATCTTGCCGGCGTCGGACTGCCATTCGCGGCCGACGTCCAAGGCGGAGCGATACAAACGCAGGATGCAGTCCTTCATGGTCGCGTCGAAGTAGAGCACGGTCTGTCCGGCGATCGCAGGCGGCACACCTGCCGCGATCAGACCTTCGGCGAACAGCTCCGGCGTGACCATCGCCATGATCGCTTCGCCGACGTCGGGTGTTTGCCACTGCTGCGCGAGCTCGTGCCAGACGTACTCGACGTCGACCGGGCCGGCGCCGCATGCCCACGTCCGGATCAGATCCGGTCGCAGCGACACGACCCGCTGCACGAGCAGCGAGCCCCAGTCGTGCCCGACGAGATCGACCGGCTCGCCGAGGCGCTCGATTTCGGCGATCAGCCAATCGGCATACGCCTCCTTGGTGGCGGCGAAGCCCTGCGGGCGTGGGGTGCCGAATCCCGGCAACGTGACGGCGACGACGTCGGAGCGCTCGAGATGCGACCGGACCGGATTCCACAACCGGGCGGTATCCGGAACACCGTGGACGAGGACGGCAGGCATGCGCTCCTCCTTGCCACACCCGCGGCGCCAATGTGAACCTAGGGCGTGACGGAAACCATCGAGACCCGCTGCTGCGTCGCGGGCGGCGGGCCGGCGGGGATGATGCTCGGGTTTCTGCTGGCGCGCGCCGGTGTCGACACCGTCGTGCTCGAGAAGCACGCCGACTTCCTGCGCGATTTCCGCGGCGACACCGTGCATCCCTCGACGCTCGAGCTGATGTACGAGCTCGGCATCCTCGACGAGTTTCTGCGCCGGCCGCACCAGGAGATCCGCCAGCTCGGCGCGCGCATCGGCGACACCGAGGTGACCGTCGCCGACTTCAGCCACGTGCCGACGCACTGCAAGTTCATCGTCCTGATACCGCAGTGGGACTTCCTCGACTTCATCGCAGAGCACGCGCGCCGCTACCCGACGTTCACCTTGCTGATGCAGGCGCCGGTGACGGGCCTCGTCGAGGAGGGCGGCCGGATCGTAGGAGCGCAGGCATCGACACCCGGCGGGCCGCGCACGATCCGCGCCGACGTGGTCGTCGGCGCCGACGGCCGGAGCTCGATCACGCGGGAGCTCGCGCACCTCGAGGTCGAGGATCTCGGCGCGCCGATCGACGTTCTCTGGATGCGGCTCTCGCGCCGGCCGACCGACCCCGGTCAGCTGATGGGCGCGTTCGTTCCCGGCCGGATCTTCGTGATGATCAATCGCGGCGAGTACTGGCAGTGCGGCTACGTGATCCGCAAAGGCGGGTTCGAGGAGCTCCAGCAGCGCGGGATCGAGCGCTTCCGGCACGACGTCGCGGAGATCGTGCCGTTCCTGCGCGACCGGGTCGGCGAGCTCGGCGACTGGAACGACGTCAGCCTCCTCACGGTGAAGATCGATCGGCTACGCGCGTGGTACCGGGACGGCCTGCTCTGCATCGGCGACGCGGCGCACGCCATGTCGCCGATCGGCGGCGTCGGCATCAACCTCGCGGTGCAGGACGCGGTCGCGGCGGCCAACATCCTCGCCCGCCCGCTCGCGGAACGAGCGGTCACGATCCGGGAGCTGCGCGCGGTGCAGCGCCGGCGGGCGCTCCCGACGCGCATCACCCAAGCGGTGCAAGTCGCCGCTCAGGAGCGGATCATCAGCCGCGCGCTCGCGAGCCACGGGCCGTTGTCGCTGCCGCTGCCGTTACGATTGATACGCCGCTTTCCGTTCCTGCGGCGGATCCCGGCGCGATTGGTCGGGGGCGGATTTCGCCCCGAGCACGTGCGGACGCCCGACGTGCTCGCCGCGCGCTGACGGCGCAAAGGCGATCGCGGCCGAGCCGCCGCGCGTCGTGACGAGACGACGCCGCGGCGGCACGCCGTTCTCGTTCAGGTGTTCGGCTTTTCGGTTCCCGGCTGGCGGTTCGCCTGCCCGGGGTGTTGCTGCTGTTGGCCGCCCTGTTGATTGCCGCGGTCTTGCTGCTGGCCGCCCTGCTGTCCCTGTTTGCTCTGGCCGCCCTGCCCGCCGTGCTGTTGACCCTGCTGGCCGGGTTGAGGATTGCTCTGCGGTTTACGCTCGTCTGCCATCACGTACCTCCTTTGGTTGAAGGAAAGTCTCCGTAACGACATCAACGCTAGCGCCGTGTCACCGCGTACGCAAAATTTCGATCGGCGCAACTTGATCGGAGAATCTAACGCGCGTGCGGGGACGCACATATACGCGACGCAATATCCGTGCGTGTTTTTAAGTATGATGTTGTGCGAGATCGAGGTGGCGTTATCGGGACGATCGACTCAAGAGACGATCGTCGAGCGCCGGTTCCGTCCGGGCGCTTAGCAGCCAGCCCGCGAACAGCAATCCGAAGAAGAGATCGCCGGCGCCGGTGAGCGGCGCCACGGCCGGGAGATCGCCTCTCGTCCAGAACCACACCAGCGACCCGAAGAACGTCAGCTTCCCCGCCGCGGCGATCGCGATGAGGAGCGGATCGGCGGAGCCGCGCGCTGCCATGCCGAGGTAGGCGAGCCCGAACAAGAACACGAACATCGCGACCGTCGTCAGGTAGAGCGGGTGACAACCCTCCGGCAATCCCGCCAACGCGCGCAACGCGGAAGACGGCGGCAGGAACGCCCCCGCGGCGAGCAGGTTCATCGCCGCGGTCGCATAGAGCGCGCGGCGCATCCACAGGGGCAAGGGGATCATGATCGACTCCTCTCGGACGGTTGGGTGAGCTCTTCGAGAATGCGCGCGCGGTCGGCGTCGAGGTCGGGTGCCGTCGGCCGCAGGTGCGGATCGTCGAAAGCGGACATCTTGATCGGGCACCCGAAGAGCCGGACGCGGCCCGCCGTCGGATCGTCGACCTCGACGATCATGTTGCGGGCGTTGACCTGCGCATCTTCCACCACGTCGGCGACGGCGTTGATCGGCCCGCACGGCAGACCGGCGGCGCGCAGGATCGCGAGCCACTCGCCGGCGGTGCGCGGCGCGAGCGCGTCCTCGATCTGATCCTTCAACGGCTGATGGTTCTCGACGCGCACCCGGTTGGTGACGAAGCGCGGGTCGCGCGCGAGGTCGTCGCGGCCGAGCACGGCGCAGAGCTTCCGAAAGCCGGCGTCGTCACCGATCGCCAAGACGAAGTGCCGATCGCGGGCGCGAAACGCGTCGAACGGCGCCGCCGAGGGGTGACGCGCGCCGATCGGTCCCGGCGTGTCGCCGGCGAAGTGGCGCACGATCGCGTTCTCCATGATCGCGACCTGGCAGTCGAGCATCGCGACGTCGACCTTCATCGTTTCTCCGGTCGCCGCACGGTGCACCAAGGCCGCGTTGATCCCGATCGCCGTGAAGAGACCGGCCGCGATGTCGCCGATCGACGTGCCGACACGCGTCGGCGGGCTCTCGGGGTGACCGGTGACGCTCATGATGCCGCCCATGCCCTGGGCGACCACGTCGAAGGCGGCATACTGCGTATACGGCCCGGAGTGCCCGAAGCCCGACGCCGCGGCGTAGATCAGCCGCGGGTAGCGCGCGTGCAGAGTCTCCCAGCCGAGATCGAGCTTCTCCATCACCCCCGGCCGGTAGTTCTCGATCAGCACGTCGGCGCGCGCGAGCAACTGATGCAGCACCGCCACGTCGTCGGCGTGCTTGAGGTCGAGCGCGATGCTCTCCTTGCCGCGATTCACGGACAATAAATATCCCGACTTGCCGTTGAACCAAGGGCCGAGCGTGCGCGAGACGTCACCGCCCTCGGGATGCTCGACCTTGATGACCCGCGCGCCAAGGTCGCTCAGGACCAACGTGCAGTAAGGACCGGCGAGGACCCGGGTGAGGTCGACGATCGTGATGCCCGTGAGCGGTCCCTCAATCGCCATTTCCACCTCCGAGCTGCCCGTGAGCATCGAGACGGCTCGCGCCGGTGATCACGGCGATCTTCGCCATCGGCGCTGCATACCGCTCGCGCCGGGACGATGCCATGCGTCTCATCGCGGACGCTCGACGCTCTACGATTCCTGCCATCCCGCCTTGCGCCAACCCTCGAGGCAACGCTCGACGAGCGACGCCGAGTTCGCGCGGCGAAAGCTCTCGACCGAGAAGTGCGGCGCGAGCCGGCGCATCTTCTCCAAGGCCTCGAGCGCCTCGGCGTTCCGTCCGAGGTGGCCGCA
>JBGPIT010000136.1:0-11487 GCA_041485125.1 Binatia bacterium
GAGCGGTGCCGAGGTCGGTACGACGGTCTGAATGGCGGTCACCGTCGGCAGCGGTGTCACCGTGGCAACCGGCGTCTCCGTCGGCGCGACGGGCTGCAGCATCGTCGTCGCCGCGACCACGTCGGAGCGGCGCGACAACTTGCGGCCGCGCATGGCGCGGACCCGATAGTAGTAGGTGGTTGCGCTGGTGAGGCTGCCGTCCTGCATGCTGCGCCGGCCTTGGTCGACAGTCGCGATGGGTGCGAACCGGCGCTTCGCCTCCAGGCTGCGCTCGACCAGGAATCCCGTCGCATCGACGTTGCTGTCGTTCCAGCTCAGAACGATCGACGAGGTCGAGACCGGGTGTGCCGTGAGCTCAGAGGGCGTGAGGATTCGCGCGGCCGCGGCGGGTGTCGCCGTGAACGCCAACCCAACCGTGAGCGCTAAAACAATTCGCGTATACTTTGACGTCATCCGAGTGATCTCCTGTTTGTGATGTGCTATTCGCGGCTGCTCGCGAGAGGGATGCTCAGGAGCTCGGGACGCTGCAGCATTTGGTACTCGCAGTCCGCGTGTGACTGGATTGAAATGCGAAAGGTGCGCCAGCATCCGCGCTGGCGTCATTCATGAGGGAGATCGCGGGACTAGCGCAGACGAGGTGTCAACGGCTTGCGGGCACGCGGGGTCACTCGCGCAGTACCAAAGAGACCACCGTCAAGAATTTACGGTGGGCTCACCGAGACTCTGGTGAGCTCGCTCAATCAACCGCGTGCGCGGCGATATGACAGATGCCGGCGGTGCTGGGGTGAGACTTGCACACGCGGCGTCGCAGGTCCGGCGCTCTTCCAGAAAGGTCACGCGGCTCGCGCGCACCCACGCCGCTCGCGAGCGTACCGTCGAACTCGACGGCAGAGCTTGCGGGGATCGATCGCGAACGCAGCTCTCAAAGACGCGCGGGCGCCGCCCGCGTGAGGGTCTGCGATTTGCGTCGTGGATTCGGTTCCGTTAGCGTCCCCGCCGCCAAGGAGGATCTTCATGTCTCGGCTTCTCTCAGCCTCAGCGGGTGCGCTTGCGCTCGCGGTGCTCTCCCTCACGGCGTGCGGCAACCCGCCGAAGCTCAACGCGGACGCCTACTATCGTGAGGCGACCGAGGCCTTCCAGCACAAGAACTACGACGTCGCGATCAAGCAGTACAAAGGCCTGCTCGACAACTTCCCGTTCAGCGATCACGCCGAGGAAGCGGAGCTCCGGATCGCGCACGCCCACTACAAGAGCAAGCAGTACCCGGAGGCGATCGCCGCCTTCAACGACTTCCAGCGCATGCACCCGCTGAGCCCGCACCTGCCTGAGGTCTACTATCTGCTCGGCAAGAGCTACATGGATCAAATGACGACCGTCGACCGCGATCAGGGCGCTTCGGAGAACGCGCACGGGTGGTTCCGCGTCGTCCTCGAGCGCTACCCGACCAGTCCCTACGCGGCGAAGGCGCGGAAGAGGTTGATCCAGTGCCGCGAGGCGCTCGCCGGCCACGAGCTCTACATCGCAACCTACTACCTGAAGCGGAGTAATCTGAAGGCAGGCGAGAACCGGGTGAAAGGCATCCTGGAGAACTATCCCGACACGACCGCGGCGACCCGCGCCGTCGAGCAGCTCGCCGAGGCCTATGCGAAAGCGGGCGAGGAATCCCACGAGACGCTCGCGCGCGCCGCCCTTGCCGAACGTGGCGGCGATCCGCCGCCCGCGGCTGGCGCCGATCCGCCGGCCGCGCCGGCGAATGGTCCGGCAACCGACACGCTTTTGGCCGACCTCACCACACGCTACGGCGCCGGGCAGGGTCTCAGCGCCGCCGCGACGGCGCCTTCGCTCCTCGATCCGGTCACGCCGAAGACGGGAACGAAGGGCGGTCCGAGCGGTCCGAGCGGCGGCGGCGGCGGCGCGATCGGCGGTCCCGACTACTGAGCACGATGCCTGCGCGCCCGCACCCGTCGGTCTTGATCGTCGGCATGGGCGCGCTCGGTTGCGCGGCCGCGGAGGGCATCGCCGCCTCCGGTGTCGCCCGGCTGCGCCTCGTGGATCCCGACCGCGTCGAGCGCTCGAACCTGCACCGGCAGCTCCTGCACCGGACCGCGGACCTCGGGCGCTTGAAGGTCGAGTCGGCGGCGGACCACCTGCGCACCGCGTTTCCCGACGTCGACGTCGAGGCGGTCGCGATGCGCGTCGGCGACGACGCGGCGGCGCTCTTCGCCGCACACACCTGCGTCGTCGACGCGACCGACGGCATCCGGACCAAATTCGCGCTGAACGATGCCGCCGTGCGGGCGGGCGTGCCGCTCGTCCACGCCGGGATCACCCGCTTCGTCGGCCAGCTGATGACCATCGTCCCAGGTGAGGGCGCCTGCTACCGCTGCCTCTTCGGCACGCCGCCGGCCGAGGGCGAGATCCCGTCGTGTCAGGAGGCAGGCGTGATCGGCTCACTGGCGGCCACGATCGGGCTGTTGCAAGCCGCCGAGGCGATCCGTATCGTCTCCGGCACCGGCGGTTTGCTCTGCAATCGCCTGCTCACCTATGACGCACTGACGTGCCATTGGCGCGAGGTGCGTCTGCGACGAAATGCCCACTGCGCGGCGTGTGGCGGCACCAGCCGAGCCGACCGCGCGAACGCCGGCTGATACGCCTCGCATGCGTCTCGGGCGCGCGCTAAGACAACGAGTACGGAGGCCAGACGTCATGCCGATTCAAGTGCGGATCCCCACCCCCCTCAGGAAGTTCACCGGCGGCGCGGAGAGCGTCACCGCGAACGGCGCCACCATCGCCGCCATCGTGCAGGATCTCGAGTCGCGCCATCCGGGTTTGAAAGAACGGTTGTGCGACGATTCGGGCAAGGTGCGACGCTTCGTCAATCTCTACGTCAACGGTGACGACATCCGCTTCATGAACAGCCTCGACACACCGGTGAAAGACGGCGACGAGATCTCGATCGTGCCCGCGATCGCTGGGGGCACCGGAGCCCCGATCTGACGGCACTCGTCGAGCCGAGCGGCGGAACGCGCGGCGGCGAGGAGGAGCGCCCAGCGACCTTCCGCGCGCCGAACGTCCTCAGCCTCGTCGGCAACACGCCGATGATGCGCATGCACGCGCTCGCGCGGGACGTCGATCCGCGCGTCCGGGTTCTCGCCAAGCTCGAAGGATTCAATCCGGGCGGCTCGGTGAAAGATCGGCCCGCGCTCGCGATGATCGAGCACGGTCTCGAGACCGGCGCGCTCCGCCCGGGCAAGACGATCCTCGATTCCACCTCGGGCAATACCGGCATCGCCCTCGCGATGGTGGGCACCGTGCTCGGCTATCCGGTCGAGCTGGTGATGCCGGAGAACGTGAGCCTCGAGCGTAAGAAGATCATCGGCGCCTACGGCGCCAAGATCATCTACTCGAGCCCGCTCGAGGGCTCGGACGGCGCGATCCGGCTCTGTCGCGAGGTTCTGAAGCGCGATCCGGAGAAGTACTTCAAGCCCGATCAGTACTTCAACGAAGCGAATCCGCGCGCGCACTACCGCACGACCGGGCCGGAGATCTGGCGCCAGACCGGCGGCACCGTCACGCACTTCCTCGCCGGCCTCGGCACCGGCGGGACGGTCATGGGGACCGGCCGCTTCCTGAAGGAGCGCAATCCCGCCGTGCAGGTGATCGGCGTCGAGCCCGACGACTCCTTCCACGGTCTCGAGGGCCTGAAGCACATGGCGAGCTCGATCGTGCCGGGCATCTACCACGAGGAAGAGCTCGACGGGAAAATCCCGGTCGGCACCGACGAAGCGTACGACACGGTCCACAAGCTCGGGACGACCGAGGGGCTCGTCGTCGGCCAGTCGGCGGGTGCGGCGCTCTGGGCTGCGCTGCAGCTCGCGCGCACGCTGCAGGAAGGAACGATCGTGACGATCTTTCCAGACTTCGGCGATCGCTACCTCAGCACGAACCTCTGGATCGGCCACCACGACTGAGCGCCTGCTGGAGCTGGCGCGCACACGGCTCGCGGTATCTCATGTCGCCCGTGCGTCTCGATGATCAGCAGATCGAGCGGTACAGCCGCCAGATCATCCTCGCCGAAGTGGGACCGGCCGGCCAAGCGCGACTCCTCGAGGCATCGGTCGGCGTCATCGGCGAGGACGTCGCGGCGGCATGCGTCGTTGCCTATCTCGCCGCCGCTGGTGTCGGCCGCTTGGCGGTGAGCCCCGCGCTCGCGTGCGTCGCCGATCCCGAGCAGCACGACGTCACGATCGTCGCACCCCCGGAGCCCGACACGGCTGCCCGAATCGACGCGATCGTTCTTTGCGGTGGCGCCGCGCGCGATGCGAGCGCGTGGAGCGGCAGGTCGCACGTGCTCTGGACGAGCGACGGGCTTGCGGCGGAGCTTCCGCCGTGTTTCCGCTGCGCGACGTCCGCCGTCCCACGTGAGAATCGACCGGGCACGGCGACGCTCACCGACGTCCGCGACCGCATGCTCGGCAGCGTCATCGCGACCGAGGTCGTAAAGACGCTGCTCGGAATCGGCACCCCGCTCCGCGGCCGCGCCCTGGTGTACGAGCCGGAGCGCGCGTCCGTCGTCACGCGCGCGATCGCGACCATTCCCGGCTGTCCGGTCTGCGACACCCGCGCCTGACTCGCGACGAAGGGCGCCGCGAGCGCAGCCCGCGGCGGCGCCTCGGCCGGCGAATCGATCAGGTGGGGGGAATCAGCCCCTGGCGCTCGAGGTACTGGAGAATTTGCCGCGCGCTCGCCTCGACGCTCTGTGCGGCCGTGTCGATCGTGAGCTCGGCACGCTCGGGTGCCTCATAGGGAGCGGAAATGCCGGTGAACTCCTTGATCTCGCCGGCGCGCGCCTTCTTGTAGAGCCCCTTCACGTCGCGCTGCTCGCACACCTCGACCGGGCAGTCGACATGCACCTCGACGAAGTCACCCGGCTTCATGAGGGCGCGCACTTGGTCACGGTCGGCGCGATAGGGCGAGATGAAGGCGGTGAGCGCGACGATGCCGGCCTCGGTGAAGAGCTTCGCGACCTCGCCGATCCGCCGGATGTTCTCGGTGCGGTCGTCGGGCGAGAAGCCGAGGTTCTTGTTCAAGCCGTGGCGGACGTTGTCGCCGTCGAGGATGTAGGCGCGCACGCCGCGCTCCCACAGGCGCTTCTCGAGGTCGACGGCGATCGTCGACTTGCCCGAGCCCGACAAGCCGGTGAGCCAGACGGTGCATCCCTTGTGGCCGTTCATCTTCTCGCGGTCGTCCCGCGTCACGGCCCCCTGATGCCATACGATGTTGGTCGCTTTCTGTTCGGTCATGGGGGCAAAGATGTAGCGGGCATGGCGCCGGCCGGCAAGCGCGGAGCTCGCGCACGCGCAGCGCCAAGCACTCCGCGCCATTGCGCGGCTGCACGAGCGCGACGTTACCGTGACCTGAGCGCGAGGCAGGCTGCCAGGCCGTTTCGTGCCTGGCAGCCTCGCCCGATTTCTGATTAGTACGGGGGTTCCGTTACCCCTGGATACGCAACCCCGACAGAGGAGGATCAGCTCGATGCACGGCACTACAGGCACAGACGGAAGACCTTCGTGAGCGGCGCAACCATCCTGCCCCACGGCGGTACGCTGGTGAATCGCTGGGCGACCGACAAGGAACGCCAGGAATGGATGGGCGAGATCAAGACGCTCAAGCGCATCAATCTCAGTCGCCGCCAGATCTCCGATCTCGAGATGGTCGGCGTCGGCGCCTTCAGCCCGCTCGAAGGGTTCATGGGCGAGGCCGACTATCGCGGCACCCGCGAGCGCATGCGGCTCGCGAACGGCCTGCCGTGGACGATCCCCGTCACGCTCTCGGTGACGCGCGACGAGGAACGCGACCTTCACGCCGGCGACGACATCGTTCTGATGGAGAACGGCGACCGCCCGCTCGGGATCCTGCACCTCGCCGAGAAGTACACCTACGACAAGGAGCGCGAGGCCGCGGAGGTCTACGGCACCACCGAGGCCGCGCATCCCGGCGTCCGTGTCGTCTACGATCAAGGCGACGTCTACCTGGGCGGCAAGATCACGCTGCTCGACCGGCCGAGCGAGATCCAGTTTCCCGAGCACCGACTCGACCCGCTCGAGACCCGCGCGCTCTTTATCGAGCGCGGTTGGAAGCGCGTCGTCGCGTTCCAGACCCGCAACCCCGTACACCGCGCCCACGAGTACATCCAGAAGTGCGCGATGGAGATCACCGACGCGCTGCTGCTGCACCCACTGGTCGGCGAGACCAAGGGCGACGACATCCCGGCCGACGTTCGCATGCAGTGCTACAAGGTCCTGCTGGAGAAGTACTACCCGAAAGACCGCACGGTGCTGTCGGTGCTGCCGGCCAACATGCGCTACGCCGGGCCGCGCGAGGCGATCTTCCACGCCATCATCCGGAAGAACTACGGCTGCACCCACTTCATCGTCGGGCGCGATCACGCCGGAGTCGGCTCGTACTACGGCACCTACGACGCGCACTACATCTTCGACAACTTCACGCCGGAGGAGATCACGATCACGCCGCTCTTCTTCGACCACACCTTCTACTGCAAGGTCTGCGACAGCATGGCCTCGGCGAAGACCTGCCCGCACGACAAGGCCGAGCACATCGCGCTCTCCGGCACGAAGGTCCGCGAGATGCTGCAGCAGGGCCAGCGGCCGCCGAAGGAGTTCAGCCGTCCCGAGGTCGCCGACGTTCTGATCGGCTCGATGCGGAGCTGAGCCTCAGCGCACGATCAAGGTGTACTCCGCGGTGGCCCCTGCACCGCGGAGCGACCTCACCTCCACGCGGTACTCTCCCGCCGCCAACGACGCGGCGGGCACCCGCACCGAGGGTCCCTCGACATCCTGCTTCGCCGTGCTGCCCATTCGCTTGGCGGCGAGCTTCGCGGCATCGGCCTCGCGCGCCGGCGGCTCGGCGAGCGGTGCGGCTGGAGCTTGGAGGGTGTCGTCGCGCTGCCGGATCTCCTTTCGGTCTCCCGCCGCGACGAGGCGGATCTCGATCGGCGTGTCCGCGTCGTCCGTGCCCCTCGGGACGCGCAGGATGAGACCGTTCTGCAGATCGTAAAGCGCGACGCGCGTCGGCTCGCACGCATCGAGGTCGACGAGCGTCCACCCCTCCTCGACGTCCCGGCTCGCGCGCTCTGGAGCCTCGGACGTCACCGTGCCGCGACTCTCGCGCGGCGAGTCCGCGGCCGTCCCGCTGACCTCATTCCGCCGCTGGCCGCCGGGCTGCGCGTGCGGGACGCGCTCAGCCGTGAGCAGCGCCGGCGCGTCGGTGTTCCCTGCCTCGCCGTCGGCGACGCTGTCTGGACGACGCTCATCGGCGAGCGCGGGCGCGCCGGGGCGAGGCTCCGGTGCCGCAGCGACGCGATCGCGCTCGGTCGCCGACTCGGCCGCGCGTTGCTCCACGTCCATCTCGGTCTTGGATGCGCGGCGCTCGGACCGCGCGGCACCGAGGTCTCCGGCGGCACCCGAGCGCCCGCCGCGCGCCGCAACGTCGAGCGCGGGCTCGCGCAAGCGCGACAGCCATCCGCCGAACGCGGGAACGAGCAGCGCGACCACGAGCGCGTACGCGAAGGCGGGATGGAGCAGGACCCGCTTCACGCCTGCGGCGAACGGTCGTCGGCGCGCCGTTCGGTCCACGTGGGCGTCGCGGCGGACATGATCGCCACGCCGATCCGTGTGCGCCGCCCGCGCGCCTACTCCGATCGTCGCGCCGGCCGGACTCGCCAGCGCCTCGACGTCGAACGCCGCCAGGGCGCGCAACTCGTCGGCACAGGCTCGGCAGCCCGCGACATGCGCGGTGAGGGCGTTTCGCTCGGCGTTCCTCAGGCCGTCGGGCGCGTCGGCGAACGCCAGAAGCTCCTCCGGCGTGGGGTGGGCATCGCCGAGACCGTCATCCGGAGCCGCCGCGCTTGTGTCGCTCCGCAGCGCCCGATCGAGCTCGCGCCAGACCCCCACCTCGGCATCGCAGTCGGCACATCCCGGGTAGTGGGCGCGGAACTCCGCCAGCTCCGGATCGTCGGGCCGGTGCAGCAACGCCGCCAGGTCGACGTCGAATGCCTTTCCACAGCGCGTCACTGCGCCGCTCCTTCCGTTGTCATCGCCACTGTACGGCAAGTCTCTCCGCGCCGGCGCATCGGCTCATCGCTCACGGCGATCATCGACGAAGCGCGCCCGCAGCACCACGAGCGCGTCCCGCAGGCGGCGCTTCATCGTGCCGAGCGGAATGCCGGTCTCGGCCGCCACGTCCTCGTACGTCTTGCCTTGCCGGTAGATGCCGTCGACCACCTGCTGCTGCTCGATCGGTAGCTCGCGCACCGCGGCCCACAGCTCGCGGAGGTCGTCCCCCGCGCCGTCCGGGCCGGTGGCGCGCGTCTCGAGCAGCGCCCGCGCCACGTCGTCGTCCCACTCGACCGTCTCCTTCTCGTGCCGGCGCAAGCGCGCCTTCAAGCGGTCGACCACTTTGTTGCGCGTGATGATCCGGACGTAGCCGACCAGCGCCTGGGGATCGCGCAGGCGCCCGGCGCGGGCATTCGCGACCAGCGACATGACGACCTCCTGACGCAAGTCCTCCCATTCGTCGCGAAACTCGTAGGCCCGGAGCTGGGCGAGAAAGCTCGTGATCAAGCGGTTCACCTCGAGGAACGCGAGCCGGTCGCCGGCGAGCAGTCGGTCGACGATGGCGGTCCAGTCCTGTTCGTCGCGCCCCACGCGTCGATCCTAGAAGCGAACCGCGGGTCGAAACAATCATGATCCATTTTCCGCCGTGCCGCCGACCTAGCTCTCGAGAGACACGGAACGCGGCCCACCGACGCGGCCGCGCAAGGAGAGCGCCATGTATCGACTCATGTCATTCGCGATCGCCTCACTCGTCTTCGCCTGCGCAACGGCCGCTTCCGCGGTCGAGGACCGCCATTGGGACGCCATTGAGGGCTCGGGCACGCTCGACGCGCGCGCTCCCGACGGCACGCGCCTCGGCCCCTGCCCACTCGAGCACACCGACGTCGCGGTCGAGATCACCGGCTTCGTCGCGCGCATCCGCGTGACACAGCTCTTCGCCAACCACTTCTCGGAGCCGGTCGCGGCGGTCTACACGTTCCCGCTCTCGGAGCGCGCCGCCGTCGACGCGATGTGGATGCGCACCGGCGAGCGGGTGATCCGCGGCGCGATCGCGCGCCGCGAGGAGGCCCGCAAGATCTACGAGGCCGCACGCGATCACGGCCAGCTCGCCGGCCTGCTCGACCAGGAGCGGCCGAACGTCTTCACGCAATCGGTCGCGAATCTCGTTCCCGGCGCCGCGGTCGAGATCAAGATCGAGTACGTCGAGCCGCTCGTCTACAGCGGCGGCAGCTTCGAATTCGTCTTTCCGACGGTCGTCGGACCACGCTTCGTCCCGGGCAGCCCGACCGGGCATGCGGGGACCGGCTGGGCTCCCGACACGACGCGCGTCCCCGACGGCTCGCGCGTTACGCCGCCGGTCACGCCGGAGGGCACGCGCGCCGGACACGACCTCCGGCTCTCGGTCGAGATCGACGCCGGCGTGCCGATCCTCGATGTCGCCGCGCCGTCGTACGACGTGGTCGTGACCCGCCCGGAAGCGCATCGCGCCCGCGTCCGGCTCCGCAACCGCCAGGAGATCCCGAACCGTGACTTCGTGCTGCGCTACACGGTGGCGGGCGACACGCTCCAGAGTGGCTACCTCACGCATCGTCCCGCCGGCGCCGCCGAGGGCTACGTCTCCTTCGTGCTCCTGCCGCCGAAGCGCGTCACGGCGCAGACCGCGGCGCCGAAGGAGGTCGTCTTCGTGATCGACCGTTCCGGCTCACAGAGCGGACGGCCGCTCGAGGTCGCGAAGGCGACGGTGCTCTGGATCCTCGACCATCTGAATCCGAACGACACCTTCCAGGTCGTCGACTTCGGCTCCGAAGCGCACGAGCTCTTCTCCCGACCCGAGCTCGTCAGCGCGGAAAGCAAGCGCACGGCGCACGCGTATCTCGCGACGCTCGACGCCGACGGCGGCACGCTGATGGCGGAGGCCGTCGCCAAGGTCTGCGCCATGCCTGCGGACGGCAACCGCCTGCGCATCGTCACCTTCATGACCGACGGTTACGTCGGCAACGACTTCGAGGTGATCGACCTGATCCGTCGCCTGCGCGGCACGTCGCGTTGGTTCCCGTTCGGGACCGGCAACAGCGTGAACCGTTTCCTCATCGAGGGCATGGCGCGCGAGGGCGGCGGCGAGCCCGAGTACGTCCTCCTGAACGACGCCACGGACGAGATCGCGCGCCGCTTCTACGACCGCATCGCCTCGCCCGTCCTCACCGACGTCCGCATCGAAGCCCGAGGCCTCACCTTGCTCGACACCACGCCGCAGCAACTGCGCGACGTCTGGGCGGAGCGGCCGTTGATCCTGCACGCCCGCTACCGGCAGACCGGAAGAGGCGAGATCGTTCTGCACGGCTTCCAGCAAGGCCGCCCGTACGAGCAGCGCATACAGGTCGAGCTCCCCGAGCGTGAGGACGAGAACGGCGCGCTCGCGTCGATGTGGGCGCGCGCTCGCGTCGAGGAGCTGATGGCGCAGAACCTCCAAGGCCTCCAGTCCGGCCAGTTCCCCGCGGATCTGAAAGAGCAGGTCGTGAAGCTCGCGCTCGACCACGGCCTCCTCACCCAGTTCACCTCGTTCGTCGCCGTCGAGGAGCGCGTCGTCAACCAAGGCGGCACGCAACGGACGATCACGGTCCCCGTCGAGATGCCCGACGGCGTCCGCTACGACGGCATCTTCGGCACCAACCGCCCAGAGCCCGCCGCCGCCGGCACCGGCACCGCCGCCCTCTCCGGCGCAATCACCGCCACCGCCAAGCTGGCCGCAGCCCCGCAGCTCGCCGACGACAAGGCCGCCGGGCGCCAGCCCGCCGAAAACATCCTCGCGACGGACGCAGCCGCACCGTCCTCAGAACGCGACGCCCGCGAGCTCACCCAAACCGCCCGAGAGCGCCTCTCCCCCGCCCTAGTAGCGCTCCTCCAAACCGGCACCGCCGCCGTTCACATCAACGGCACCCGCGTCGAAATCACCGTCCACATCGACGCAACCGACACCACCACGATCCCCCGCCTCCGCACCGCCGGCCTAGGCATCACGAATGCATCGAACGCCTGCGTCACCGGCTGGATCGAGATCGGAAAGCTGGCGTCGCTAGCACAAGTGACCGGCGTCGACCGCATCGTCGCCACAGGCTCAGAGGAGGTCGCCGCAGAGTGCCGCGAGTGAGTTCTTCGACCCGCGCCGCGGCGCGAAGCGCCGCCAGCACGCGGTAAGATCTGCGGTCGTCGCGGTGGGTCCCGTCCGCCACGACGGCAAGGACGCTGCCGAAGCGCGGCGCCGCCGGCGCCGCGCGTGCATGGGGGCTCGTTTCCGCCCCGGCCGAAGCCCGTGTGGCCCCGGCCGCGCCGCGCCCGGCACCGTGCACGTCCC
>JBGPIT010000137.1:0-11470 GCA_041485125.1 Binatia bacterium
GCCGGCCTGCCAGTAGGGATCGGGCACACCGAGGCTATCGACGTGAGCCAATGCCGCGCCACCGGTTACCGCAAGGAGGACGAGGGCCCCGACGAGCATCGCAAACGCCTTCACGATGATGCGATTCGTACACCCCGCCCTCGCGCTCCGTCAACGAGGGTGCGGTTCAGCGCCATTTCCCTGCCGGTACGACTTCGTCTACACGTCATATGGCACGACCGTACGGCGGGCTCCGGCATGTCGGCGCCGCCTCACGTTTGACCTTGAGGAGGTTTCGCTCATGCACGTCCTTCGTTCGGGTCTGAGTCTTCTCGCGATGCTCCTCGTCGGCGGCACCCTTGCCGCCGGCGTCGCGCACGCGGATCCCGTCAAGTGCCGGGCGGCGATCGGCAAGAGCGGCGCCGCGTTCGCGCAGGTGAAGATGAAGGCGCTGCAGAAGTGCTGGGATGGCCGCGTGAAGAAGGGCTTTCCCACCACGCTCTGTCCCGATCAGAAGACGGATCAGAAGATCGCCGCCGCCCGCTCCAAGGCCAAGAGCGCCATCGCCAAGGCCTGCGGCGGCAAGGACAAGGTGTGCGGCACCGGCGGCGACGACACGCTCGCGGCGATCGGCTTTCCGACGACGTGCCCGAACTTCGAGAGCCTCGCTGTCGTGTGACGCCGCCGTCGCCGATTGCAACGGGATTGGCGTCTGCCTGACCTGCATCGACGGGAGCGCCGTCGATCAGGCGATCGGCCTGTACTACGGCAGCCTGAATTCCTCCGATCCGAAAGCGGACAAAGCGCTGAACAAATGCCAGCTGGCGATCGGCAAGAGCGCTGCCGCGCTCTTCGCCGCCAAATCCAAGGCGCTGCAGAAGTGCTGGGGCGTCGAGAACAAGAACGGCGCCAAGGGCCAGCCGACGACGGCATGTCCGCCGTTCGGCACAGGGGACGGCAAGGCTGCCTCCGCGATCGCGAAGGCGAAGCAGAAGGCCGACGGCGCGATCTGCAAGGCGTGCGGCGGCACCGGCAAGCCGTGCGACCTCGCGGCCGCGACGCTCACGGCGGCGATGGTCGGGTTCCCGCACGATTGCCCGCCGGTCACCGTGCCCGGCACCACGACCCAACCCTGCGCCGCCACCGTCACCACGCTCGGCGACGTCCGGGCATGCGTTGATTGCGTCACGGAGTTCAAAGCGGATTGCGTGTCGCTCGCGGCCGCGCGTGGCTTCCCGAGCGCGCCCGCTTATCCCGCGGAGTGCAACCCGGTGCTGCCCGCGACCCCGACGCGCACCCCGACGCCCACCGTGACCCCGACGCCCGGCGCCGTCCCGACCGGGGTGAAACGGGTGTTCGTCACCAGCACGACCCACGACGGCTCGATCGGCGAGACCTTCGGAGGCGACATGCTCTGCGCCAATCGTGCTAGCGCGGCCGGACTGACGGGCACGTTCAAATCATGGTTCTCGGTCACCGGCGACGGACCGGCGCAACGATTCACCCAGTCGGCGCTTCCCTACGGTCTGATCGACGGAACATTGATCGCCAACAACTGGAGCGATCTCGTCGACGGCACTCTCGCGCACGCGATCGACCAGGACGAGAACGGCAGCGCCGTCGCCGCCTCGGACGTCTGGACCGCGACCGACACGGCGGGCAACAAGACCACTCCCGCCAACCCGAGCGGCACCGACAATTGCAATGAGTGGCTCTCGAACGCGGCGGTCGTCCCGGGCGTCCACGGCAATTCGGCGCAAACCAACGGCAACTGGGCCAACGCCGGCACCACGACGTGCGACACCCAGCTTCGGCTGTACTGCTTCGAGCAGTAGCGGCGCGTCCACGAATGGACCAACGCCGGCGAATCGACCTGCTCCACCCAGACCATTGATGAGGAGCGCCAGAACATTCGAGGAATCATCCAGCAGGGAAATCACTACTGGTGGGCCGACCGACGTTCGTGAGATTTTCAGTCTGCACCTCGAACCGCTTCGCGGCTCCTGGGCGGTGGTCGAGGTCACACCGCCACAACGACCTGAAGGCGGATCTTCAGAAGGAGATGCGGCGCATCGCCCGCTTCGTCGAGATCGACGTCCCGGGAGAGAAGTGGCCGATGCTCGCGGACGCGGCGACGTTCGCGTCGATGAAGCGCGACGCGGCTGTGCTCGGACCGGAGATGGACGTGATCTTCCAGGGCGGCATCGACCGCTTCATGTACAAGGGGACCAACGATCGCTGGCGCGACGTGGTCACGGCGGAGGACCTGGCGCTCTACGAAGCAGCGGCGGCACGCACGCTCACATCCGATATGAAGCGCTGGCTCGAGCGCGGCGCGGCGTCCGGGATCGTACCGAAGTAACCCGAATACTCGCGCGATTCGCTTCTCGAACCGTAGGACAACAGTGAAGCTACCGTTCCCCCTGGGCTGCAAGAACCGCTTTGAGTCCTCGTTCGATGAGCCCGGCCCGGGTGACGCCCATTCGGCGGGCCAGCGCGTCGGAGCGCGCGAGGAGCGCTCTCTCGACGCTGACGGAAATCACCTTCACCCCTTGGCCCTTGCGCGGACGTCCCGGCTTGCGCTTGACGTCCCCCCACCTGCGGCGGCTTGCCGGTGAGAGTGCGTGGAACTCATCGATCACGCTCTCGCGGTCGAACTCCGCCGTCAGGCGCGCGAGCTCGTCTGAGGAGCGCGCTCCGCGGATTCGCTTGGTGCTCGACTGCTTCATCGTAGCCTCCGTCGGTATCGTTGTTTCTCGCGCGACGTGAGATCGCGCGCGTGGATGACGTAGATCGTGTCGTCCGGGTCGAGGATGAACACGACCTGAAGCGCACGGCCGCCTTGGGTCCGTCCCCACACCAGCCATTTGTCGTCCGGTCGTTCGAATGGATACGGTTGCGTCGCCGCCATCACGACGTCCTCGGCCTCTTCGGGGGTCACCCCATGGCAGCCCAGGTGCTCCATGCTCCACTCGTTCCACCGGAACTCGGCCACACCATTTCTTATACAAGAATCGGGCGGGTGCGACTACATCCACTGGAATCGGCGGGCCCAAAGCCGTACGGCGTGCTGCGCAAAGGCGGCGGCCACGTCCGATCGGCGAGTTCCCGCTCATCCGGCGGAAGCTCGCGAAGATGGAGGTCGCCCTCGAAGCCGTCCACGCGCCTTGACGGTGGAAGCGCAGCGTCCCTATCTTGCCGCGTCCCGATGAGCATCTGGAATCGCAAACGGCGACGAGGCGACGGTGTGCCGCGGCTTGCCGACATGCTGCAGGGCTATCGAACGACCTGCTTGATCGTGACGGCGGTACGCATGGGCCTCCTCGAGGGCTTGGCGAACGGACCCGTCCGCGATGATCTTCTGGCGAGCGAGCTCGGCGCTCACGCGCCGTCGTTGCGACGATTCGTGCGCGCGCTCGCCGTCATCGGTCTGGTCTCGATCGAAGGGAACCGCATCGCCCTGACCTCGCTGGGACGAGCTCTGCTGAAAAGCGAGCCCGGCCTCTGGCATTCGGCGGTTCTGATCGGGGAAGAATACCTCCCGGCGTGGACCAACCTTCGACACAGCGTCCTCACCGGTGAGCCCGTGTTCGATCGTGTCTTCGGCATGAACGCCTGGGAGCACCGGCAACGGCACCCCGAGATCAACGAATCGTTCAACCGGATGGGGAACGCCGCGCCTCGGACACTCGCCGCCATTGCTGCCGCGCTCGATTTCTCGACCTGCGATCTGATCGTCGACGTCGGCGGTAACCGGGGGCAGCTGCTCGTGGGTCTGCTCGCGCAGCACCCGCGCGCGCGCGGCATCGTCTTCGATCTGCCCCACGTCGTCGCGGGCGCCGACGCCGTTGCCCACGCCGCCGGTCTCCGCGGTCGATTTCAGGCGGTCGGTGGGTCGTTCTTCGAGTCCGTTCCCTCCGGCGGCGACGTGTACGTCCTCCAGCACGTGCTCCACGACTGGGGCGACGACGAGTGCGTGACGATCCTTCGCAACTGCCGGACTGCGATGCGCCCCTCGAGCACCCTGCTCGTCGTCGAGCACGTCTTGCCGGAGGATCAGCGCGATCAGGCGCCGGACGCGGTCATGCTCGACATGCACATGCTCGCCGTACTCGGTGGCAAGGAACGGACTCGCGATGAATACGCGGCGTTGTTGAGATCGGCAGGCCTCGATCTGGTCCGTCATTCGAACGCGCGCGGAGATGTCGCCGTCTTGGCAGCGAAGCCCTCAGCGCCGGAGACGCGACCGCCAGCCCGGCCATCGTGACACGCGCGGCCCCGGTACGTCCGTCAAGGCGATCCGCGGCAAATGGATTCTCTGGTTGCGCGCCGGATCGCGTACGATTCCCTTCGGGTCTCCGCCTTCCGCCAGGATCTTCAAGTCGCTCAAGAACCGCTGGCGCATCAGGGTGACGCCGCGATCGCTCTCGCCGAGATGCTCGCGCGTCCGATCGACGATCGTCCCTTGCCCCACCATGGCGATCGTATCCTGATTCGGCGGCGTCACGTCGAGGCGTCCGGTTTTCGCGTCGAGGATTTCACGGTAGCGATGGCTGAACGGCTGGCGAGCGGCGCGCGCCGGACGCCGGCCCTCGTCGACGGTCCAGGTGACGTCGAGCGTATTCTCGTCGTCGACCGGCACGTGCCACACGAAGCTTCCGGCATAGAGCGCGTTCGGCCAGAGACACACGCGACCGGTCGTCCAATAGGGATGTCGCTCGTCGGTGTTGGCGAGCACCCGCCGATAGACGAAGCCGAACTCGAACTCGTCGAAAGCGATCCTGACGTGGGTCGGAGAATACACCGTCCGCTTGCCTCCGAGGTGGAGGGACCAGTTCGTGTGCAGCCACTCGAAGTGAACGGGGTCGATGCTGTTCTCTTGGCATTGCAGCCAATTGCACGGAACGTGGGTGAGCCCGATCCGCTTGCGGCCGGCGTCATGGTAGCGATCCCAATCCCACAGGCACGGAACGGGATCCGGCCCGAGGTACGCCCAGAGGATGCCGGCCTTCGGTTCGACGCGATACGCCTTGGTTCTGACGCGCCGTTTGAAGGCGCCCTCGGGGTTCACCACGTCCTCGAACGGCTGCTCGATGCACTCGCCGTTCTCGTTGAACATCCACCCATGGTAGTTGCAGCGCAGGCCGCACTCTTCGACGAGCCCATACGAAAGGTTCGCGCCTCGGTGCGGACAGTGGAGGTCGACGAGGCCGTACGTGCCGCGTCCGTCGCGATAGAGAGCGAGATCCTCACCGAGAAGCCGCACCTGCTTCACCGGGGTGTCGTCGAGCTCCGTGACCGCGGCGATCGGTTGCCAATAGCGCCGCAGCAGCTCGCCCATCGGCGTTCCCGGCCCGACCCTGGTGAGCAGCTGATTGTCCTCGACGCTCAGCATCGCGCTGCTCGTACACGACCGCGGCTGACGGAACAATTGCGCTCGTCCGTCGCGCGCACTGATTTCCGCTTGACCCACACTGCCACTCGGCTAGCACAATGGGGTATGGCGCGACCGCGGGTGCTCGTCGTCGGCCTCCTCCTCGTCCTCGGATTGGTGCGGACCGCACCCGCCGCCGTTCGCGACGTGACCACCTTCGGCGCGATCCCCAACGACGGCACCAGCGACACGCCGGCGATCGCCGCCGCGGTGGCCGCCTCGCAGGCCGGCGATACGGTCTTCTTTCCGGCGGGAACCTACCTGCTCACCGACGCCATCCGTCCCGTCTCCGGCACCACGCTGGCCGGCGCGGCGCGCGACACCACCATTCTTCGCTACACGGGGACGACGCTCCACCCGCTCATCGACCTCGCCATGCGCTCCAACGTCGAGGTCACCGCGCTCACCCTCGACGGCAACGGCAACGCCAAGGCGGAGAACGGCATCGAGGCCTCGGACGGCAGCGGGTATCGCCTGCACGACCTCGCCATCCACGCGCTCACCAAGGGCGCGGGCTTCGGTCCGCACGGCATCCACTTCCAGACCAACGCCACCGACTCGGAGATTTCCGACAACCTGATCACCAACATCGCGCCGACGAGCGAGTGGGGCGCCGGCATACGCCTGTCGTACGGCTCGTCGCGCAATCGGATTCTACGCAACACCGTCACGACCACCGGCCGCGGCGGAATTCTCGTCGACAACGGGGCCGTCGACCTGGTCATCCGCGACAACGTCGTCTCCGGCTCCGGCGGCGAGGGCCTCGGCATCGAGATCTACGGTTTCTCGCATCGCGCGCTCGTCGAGGACAACGTCATCGACCACTGGCTCAGCATCGCCAACTCCGACGGCTGCGCCGTGCGCCGCAACGTGATCCGCGACGCAACCGGCGTCTTCAAGTTCCTCGGTATCGAGCTCGCCGGCGGCAACGACGACGTCATCACCGACAACGTCGTCAGCGACGGCCAGCAGATCGGCCTCTCGGTCTCGGACACCGACCCGAAGGACAACGTCCTGTGGGCGTACAACACGGTCGTGCGCGCGGCGACGTGGGGAGTGCAGCTCCAGGGCGAGACGGCGGGCGTCACCCATCATTACTTCTACGGCAACGCGTTCCTCGAAACGCCGAGGAACGACCCGCACGCCGCCTATCCCGACCAAGGACACGGCTTCCGCATGAACGGCGATTGCACCGCCGTCCGCCTCGACCACAATCTCATCGCCGACAACGCCGGCGACGGCATCCAGTTCTCGGGGACGAACTTCGACCAGCTGAGCTTCGTCGACAACACCGTCGTTCGGAACGTCGGCGATTCCGTCTCCGGCGATCCCGGCGGCGCGAGTCTGCTGTGGACCGGCAACACCGTCGTCGACAATGGCGTCGATCGCGATCTCGTCACGCGCGGCTTTGCCAGCGCCGGACCGACCGCAGCGTTCTCGGCGGTCGCTTCCACCGTGGCGGGGGTTCCCGTCGTCTTCACCAACACGTCGAGCGCCGGCAGCGGCACGCTCGTTCGCACCTTGTGGGACTTCGGCGACGGGCCGCCCACGACGGACGCCCAACCCACGCACCTCTACGACGCCGCGGGCATCTACCGCGTCTCGCTTGTGGTGTGGGATTCGGCGGGCCGCGGCGCGCGCGCCGAGCAGCTGGTGCAGGTGGCCGCGTCGGCGGGCAGTATGTGCGCGACGCTCGATTGCCGCGCGAGCGGAGATCAGTGCAACTTCCCGTCGTGCGACGATGGGGCCGGCTCATGCACGGGCGTCGCCAAGCCCGACGGGTCGACGTGCGACGACGGGCTCTTCTGCACCGTCAGCAACGGTTGCACCGGCGGGCTCTGCGGCGGCGCGGCGCGTGACTGCTCCGACGGGAACCGCTGCACCGCCGATGGCTGCAACGAGGGCGCCGCAGTGTGCACGCACACGACGATACCGAGCTGCGGACCCCAGGACGCGCTCCAGCAGCGCTGTCTGCTCGCGATGGCGAAGAGCTACGGCAAGCTCGCGACGACGAGCGCGAAGATCACCGCCGGCTGCGTGAAGGGCGCCGCGAAGGGCACGCCCGGCGCCCTCGCTTGCCTCACTGCCGACCCGCGCGGCAAGCTCGCCGTCGCGGCCGGCAAGGTGCAGGGCACCAGCGATCAGCGCTGCGCATGCCCGAGCTGCAGTCTCCCCGACTTCGGCTACGCGCCCGACATCGGGGCCGCAACAGGTATCGTCGAGGCGGCGAGCCCGGCCGCGACGACCGACGTCTTCGGAACGGCAGCCGACCTCGGACTGGTCACGTCGAGCACAAGCGTGTCGGCCGCCCGTTGCCAGCAGACCATCTATCGCGATGCGCAGGGTCTGGCTTCGGCGTATTGGTCCGGCTTCCTCGTCTGTCTGAAGAACGGGCTGCACGGCAAGGTGCCACCGGCCAGCGCTCCGGGGGAGTCATTCGTGCTCGGTAGCGAGCTCGCCGCCTGCGTCGGGCAAGACCCGCAGCACAAGATCGGACGCGCCCGCGACCGCCTCGCGACCGACGCCACGACCTCGTGCGTGGCGGCCGGCGTATCGTTCAGCGTCTTCGCCGGACCATGTGGGATGCAGACGACCCCGGCGGCCTTCGCCGCCTGCGTCACGGCCGCGGTCGAGGACCGGGCCGGCAACGCCATCCGCGCTGCCCACGCGCTGTAAACGAGCGGCCGCGACGTGCGGCTACCGATAGTCGGTGTAGAACTCGGGCAAGAGCGCCTCGCAGCGATCGCGATCCATGCCCGGCTTCACGCGCAGGCGCGCCATTCCGCCTTGCATCTCGAGGAGATCGGCCATCTCTTCGACCGCCGCGTACTGCGCTCGGCTCGAATAGTCGTCGAGCAGGATGTCGCAGCGACTGCCCTCGCTCAGTTGCAGAAGACTCTGCAGCACACAGGCGACCCTGAACCGGCCGTCGACGAGAATCAGATCGGGCTCGATTCGACGGCGACGAAAAAAGTGCCAGGGCGCTTTGGTGTACTCCACCCAGCGTCTGATGCGTCTCGCGGTGGCTTTAGTGAAGACCGGCCGGCCCCATTCTTCGGTGAAACCGATGTTCACCGGAATCAGGATCGTGTCCGCGCCCGCGGGCTGTTGCCGCAACGTTCGTCGCACGGTTCTCAGGAAATGCCGGTCACTGTCGACGCTGACTAGGCACGCAACGTGGCGGTGAGCCAGCACCGTCGAGCCGCCGCTCCCATACTCGAGGTAGTTGCGCGCGGAAGCCACGAGCCGCTCGAACAAGCGCGCGGCAGGGGCGTCGAAGTACGGCGAGCAAAGCACCTCGACTTTGCGAACGCGATGGGAAACCACCAGCCGGGTCGTCCGGTAGGCGTGGACGAGCCGCGTCCGTAGCCAGATTCCAGCGTCCATATGGGCGCTCGGGCTCACGCTGGTCGTCCCGCGCGCAGCGGAGTTCTCACGATCGCGGGCCGTACTCCCGAAACCGCGTTCCCATGACTCGTAAAGCTCATCCCTGGAAAAGCTAAATGCAAGCCGGTCGCCGGGTGGATCCCTGGTCGAGCGTTCGAGGACCCGGTCAGTGGGTCGGCCTGCGGATTCCCTGACGCCTCGATGGTGTGGTTCACGTTGCAGTCGACGCCCGTGCACCTACAGGCCGGGTTTGGATACAGCGAGAACTATACCGTGA
The DNA here is from genome assembly GCA_041485125.1 of Binatia bacterium. Lineage (GTDB taxonomy): Bacteria > Desulfobacterota > Binatia > UTPRO1 > UTPRO1 > JBGPIT01. Next base: position 9,078 of record JBGPIT010000137.1, read on the forward strand.
CGCTCGACGCCGCTTCGCTCACCGGTACCTCGTCGTGGCGCAAGTTGGTACACGGAACACCGCCGGCAACGGCAGCCGGCTCCGCGCGCACCTGTATCCCGAAGAACACCGGCGAAGAACGACGCGACGACCCGTGCGGTAGCGAAAGCGAAGATTCTGAGCGGGAGCGTGGGCCCAGGGGGAACGGAGGGTCGCGGTATGTTGGTCGGAGCGCGGCGCCTCGCACGACCATGGCTTTTGCAAACGCACGCGATCTCGGAGTAGACCGTCACGTCACGCCGCCTTTCACGCCTCGACAACTCGCGCAGGAGAACCGATGCCCAGGACGATCCGCGCTTCGACCCTCGTCGCTTCTTTCTTGGTCCTTGCGCTCGCCGGCGGCAGCAGGCCGGCGTGGGGACAGTCGCTGCCCGATCCGGATGCGGCCAAGGCAGCGGACAAATGCCAGAAGGCCGTCCTCCAGGGCGGGGCGGCGTTCGCCGCCGCCACCTTGAAGAGCCTCGGCGCGTGCTTCGACGGCGTGTTCAAGTGCGTGCAGACCAAGCCGGGCGACGACGGGTGCATCCAAAAAGCCGTCGCCCGCTGCGCCAAGGAGAACGACGCTTCGCGCGCCAAGCGCCTCGCGAAGCTCGCCGGTGTTGTGACCAAGAAGTGCACGAGTCTCGCCGATCTCCTGGCAACCGCCGGCCTCGACTACACGACGCTCGAAAGCGTGTGCGCCGGTGCCGGGTCGCCCCTTGGCACCGTCGCCGCCGTCGCCGCCTGCGCGAGTGAGCAGCTCGAGTGTCGGGCCGAGCACATGTTCTCGGTCGCGATGCCGCGGGCGCGGACCCTCGCGAGCGCGCTCGCCATCGCGACGCGACCGGGATCTTGCCTGGACGACCTGGGCGGCGCGGGTAACGTCGTCGATCCCAAAGCGGTCGGGAAGCCGCTCGACAAGTGTCAGCACCTCGTGAAGAAGGCCGCCGCCGCATTCGTGACGAAGAAGCTGAAGAGTCTCGGGAAGTGCACGACGGCGATCTTCGGCTGCGTGCAGAAGAAGCCGAATGACGCGAATTGCATCGCGAAGGCGCAGGCGCAGTGCACGAAGATCCTGACGGTGGACATCCCCGCCGCCGAGGCGAAGGTTCAGGACGCGATCACCACCGGCTGTGCGGGAATCTTCGCCGAAGCCGGCGCCGCCAACGCCATCGACGTCGATGCCCTCGCGCCGACGTGTCAACAGTATGGCGTCGCCGCGCTCGCGACTGCCGGCGACTGGGGGCAGTGCGTGATGCGCCAGCACGAGTGCACGGTCGAGGCGATGCTGCCGTTCATGACGCCACGCTACGTCGCGCTGCTCGCGGGTGTCGGGCAGTCGGCGGCGAGCGCGTTCTGCGGGCCAACCCCAACGCCGACGGCGACCGTCACCGTGCCGCCGACGCTAACGGCGACCGCCACGCCGACCCTCACCGTCACGTCGACGCCGACGCCGACGGTGACCGTCACGCCGACCCTGACCCTCACGCCGACGCCGACGGCAACCGCGACGCAAGCACCCAACATCGTCTTCGTGTCGTCGCAGACCTTCGCGACCAACCTCGGCAGCGCCGCCGCCTACGACGTGCAGTGCAACGCCCTCGCCACCACCGCCGGCATCAACAACATGACGAACGATGCCTTCGTGGCCTGGATCTCCGACTCGAACTCGAACGCCGTCACGCGCCTCGGATCCGCACGCGGCTTCGTGCGGAGGGACGGCCCGCCGTTCGCGGACACGGTCGCCAACCTCACCGCCAACGTCCTCTTCAACCCGCTGCGCGTCGACGAGAACGGGACCGAGGTCGTCGACGCCGGGGTGATGACGGGAACGGCCCCGCAGGGAACCCTTTCGGGGTCGGGCAACTGCACCAACTGGACGGGCACCGGGACGCTGCTCGTGGGTGCCACGCGATTCGGCCCGCAAACATGGACGTCGTTCGGCGGCGGCAACTGCGGCATCTCGAACAGAATCTACTGTTTCATGAAGACGCAAAACACGGTCGTGGCGCCGGCGCCGGCGAGCGGCAAGCGGATCTTCCTGACGACGTCAACGTACAGCCCCGGCGTCGGCACTCCGGACGCACTCTGCGATACGGAGAAGCCCGCCGGTACCGGAAGCGTCGTCGCGCTGCTCGCACGCTCGACCGCGGCGGCGGCCTCGACGCTGCTCACCGCGGGAACCACCTACGTCCGCCCCGACGGCACCGTCGTCGGTACCGGGCAGCAGCTCATCGACAACGGCGTCTTTGCGGTTGGGAGCAAGCGCCTCGAGAGCGGTATCTGGCAGAAGGGCGACGGCGGGTATGTGAGCTCCATCGTGTGGACGGGAACGACGGACATCTCGGCCGTCCCCACCCTCGCGGACACGTGCA
>JBGPIT010000138.1:0-11468 GCA_041485125.1 Binatia bacterium
GTGCCGGTAATGGGACCCTTGACCTCGCTGGTCACGCACACCGGGATGCCGCCTGCCGAGATCGGCAACGGCGCGCCGAAGAAGAAGGAGCACGGTCCGGTCGCGCCGGCGTTGGTGCAGTCGGCGTTGGTCGTGCACTGGATCCAGGTCTTGTCCACGCACCGGTGGTTGTCGAAGACGGCGTTGGTGCCGGCGTTGGCGATCGGTCCGTTCAGGTTGCACTCGCCGCACGGATGGTTGGCGTTGTCACAACCCGAGACCGCGAGCGTCAGCCGCACCAACGACGGGATCGAGAAGTCGTTCGCGATCCCCGTCCAGCCGGTGTCGAGATCGGCGTTGGGACCGCTGAACGTCATTTGCAGCGTGGTTGGGCACGCGCCCGTCGGCGTCACGTCGACGCAGGTGTTGCACGCCGCCGGATAGGTGCCGAACGCCGGCACCGTCGCGCGGTCGATGCAGTCGACCTTGAACTCGGTCACGCAATCGACGCACAGGATCAGCTCGCGCAGCGAGTCGATCACGTTCGGCGCGCCGTCGACGTCGTCGAGGGTGGCGCAATTCGTTCCCGGCGCGAACGGCAGGGTGACCGCCGGACACTGCGTGCCGAAGCCGATCTGCGACGGCGTGAGATCGTCGCTGCCGCCCGAGCCCGTCACCGAGCCGACGGTCGCGTCACACCCCCCGTCGGCTCCTCCGCAGGCCTTGCAAATGGTCGCGATCTTCTTGGCTTCGGCCTTGTCGATCGCCTGCTGCGTCTTGCCCGTCGTATCGGCTGCCGGACAAGTCCCGGTGAGCTTGTTGGCGTTCACCGCCGCCCAGCACTTGCCGAGGATCTTGGACTTCGCGAGCAGGAAGGCAGTGGTCGCCTTGCTGATCGCGATCTGGCACTTGTTGATCGCCGACCCGGTCCCGAACTGGCCGGGCGCGAGATCGTTGGAGTAGACGTCCATCGCTTGGTCGACCGCCTTCTCGTTCATGCAGACGAGGCAGTCGGTGATGCCGAGCCCGTTGGAGTTGACGCCGCCGCAGTCGAGGATCACATTGTCGCAGCCCTTGGCTTCGAGGTCGGGGCAGCCGCCGTTCAGATGCCAGCCGATACTGGCGAGATCGATGTCGTCGGGGGTACCGCAGATCTTGTCGTGTCCCCCACAGGCAGACTCGACCTTCGCCTTGAAACCGCTCTCGGCTTTGGCGATCGTCGCGGCCGTCTTGCCCTGAGCATCGTTGCACCGCCCGCCGACCGGCGACGTGATCCCGCTCGACGGTCCCTTGGCGATGAGCGTCGCCTCGCACTTTTGGAGCGCCTTCGCTTTGGCGGCGACGAACTTGCCGGACTCCTTGATGATCGTGCCGCGACACTTCTCCGCGGCGGTCACCGCGTGCGCGCCGCTGGCGAGCGCGATCAGCCCGAGCGTGACAGCTGCTGAAGCCAGAACATGCGGTATCGTTCTCATGGCTTTTCCCTCCTTGGGGACTGTCCCACGGCACTCACGGGCCTTGAAATCGTGTCGGAAACGTCTCCTTCGTGCTCCGCTCACATGCGCGCACTGACGGCACCGGGGATCCACGTCCCCGCCGCGCACCGGATCGAGCGTCACGAAGTGACGGCGCGAGCGTAGGTCAGTGCTGACAAAAGAGTCAATGAAAAAACGCGCCGGAGAGCCGATATCGCACCCGCTTGGGGAGCGCCCGCGTGTGTGGACACGGGAATTGAAACATGTTTCACTCTTGCGTCATGCTGGCGCGCGCCCGCTTCGAGCCGACCGATCTTCGCGCCGCGCGGCGCGCCCCCGTCGCTCGGCTGGCGGCGAGCCAGCTGAGCCGCGTACGGCGCATCGTCGATGCCGCAGTCCGGCTCGCCGACGAGGGCGGATTCGAAGGTGTCCGCCTGCGCGACGTCGCCGACGCCTCCGAGGTCGCCCTCGGGACCCTCTATAAGTATTTCCACAGCAAAGAGGACATCCTCCTCTTCGCGCTCACCGAGGAGGTCGAGCGGCTCGAGGCGGCGATGACCGAGAGCCCGCCGACCGGCGGGACGCCGCTTGCCCGCGTGACGCAATTCTTCGAGCGCGCCACCCGCTCGCTCACGCGCCGCCCGCAGTTCGCGCGCGCCGTCCTACGCTCGCTCGCCTGCGGCACCTCCGAGACCCTGGTCCGGGTATCGCGCTTCCATTGCCGCATGACCCGGCTCATCGTCGCGTCGCTCCATGGCGCGCCGCCCGACTCCCGCACGCCGCTCGGCCCGGAGCGCGACGTCGCCTTCATTCTGCAAAACGTCTGGTTCGCATCACTGATCGGCTGGGCCGGCGGACTTCATCAGGCGCGGGTCGTGTCGCAGCGCGTCCGCACCGCCGCCGCGTTGATGCGCATCCCCGACGAGGAGGACTGAGATGTCGCGGTTCCCCTTCGCGCCGTTCCCGAACAGCTGGTTCCAGGTCGCCTACGCCGACGAGCTGGCGACGGGCGCCGTGCTACCGCTGCGCTACTTCGGCCGCGAGCTGGTGGCGTTCCGTGGCGAGGACGGGACACCGCACGTCCTCGACGCCTACTGCGCGCATCTCGGCGCGCATCTCGGCGTCGGCGGCACCGTCGTCGGCAGCGCGATCCGCTGCCCGTTCCACTCCTGGTGCTTCGACGGCAGCGGCACCTGCATCGAGGTGCCGTACGCGAAGAAGATCCCGCCGAAGGCCCGCATCCGCAGCTGGCCGGTCGTCGAGCGGAACGGTCTCTTGATGGTCTACCACGACGTCGAGGACCGGCCGCCCGCCTTCGAGCTGCCGGTGCTTTCCGAGTACGGCGACGAGGCGTGGAGCGAGTACAAGCGCCTGCGCTGGCGCATCCGGTCGCACAACCAGGATATGGCGGAGAACGCCGTCGACCGCGCCCATTTCCGCTACGTCCACAAGACCGTCGACGTGCCGGAGTCGAAGGCCGAGATCGACGGCGCGATCCTGCGCGTCGTGTCGCGCGCCAAGATGACCACCCCGCGCGGCGACATCGACGGCGAGATCGCGTCGACGTCGTACGGCTTCGGCTTCGCGACCACGCGCTTCCGCGGCATCGTCGAGACGCTGCTGGTCGCGTCGGTGACGCCGATCGACGTCGAGGACCTCGACGTGCGTTTCTCGTTCACGGTGAAAAAGCTCGGCAATGCCGACGTCGATCGCGGCGTCGGCAAGGCCTTGATCGCCGACATCACGAAGCAGATGGGCGAGGACAAGCCGATCTGGGAGAACAAAGTCTATCTGCCGCGTCCCGCGCTCTGCGACGGCGACGGGCCGATCGCGCTTTTCCGGCGTTGGGCGCAGCAGTTCTACGGCTCGTCCGCGCAGGCGGGTGCGCCCGTCCCGAACGGTCACGACCGCGCCGCCGGTGCGCCGGCGTGATCCGCGCGATCGACACCTTCGTCAACGTCAACATGGGCGCGCTCGGGCGTCCCGACTACCTGGTGCGGGTCGCGGAAGACTACTTCAAGCGTCCCGACGCGATCTTCAAGAGCTACACGGTGAGCGAGCTCACCGACGTGATGGATCAGGCCGGCATCGCCAAGGCCGTCGTCACCTGCAACGCGGAAAATCCGTCACCGGACGTGCTGGCGTTTCCGAAGGCCGATCCCGAGCGTTTCGTGCTCAGCGCCTTCGTCGATCCGCGCCGCGGCATGCCGGCGCTCCGCGAGCTCGCGGCGCTCGCGAAGAACGAGCCCGTCGTCCTCGCGCGCACGACTCCCTTCATGATCGGCGGCATCGCGCCGAACGAGGCCTGCTACTACCCGCTCTACGCGAAGTGCATCGAGCTCGACCTGCCGTGCGCGGTGAACACCGGCTTGCCCGGCCCGCCGGTCCCCGGGAAATGCCAGGATCCATTGCACCTCGACGAGGTCTGCTTCTTCTTCCCCGAGCTGGTGCTGGTCATGGCGCACGGCGCCGACCCGTGGTGGGACGTCGCGATCCGCCTGATGATCAAGTACCGCAACCTCTATCTACAGACCTCGGCCTACGCGCCCAAGTATTTCCCGCCCTCGCTGGTGCAGTTCATGAACACCCGCGGTCAGGACAAGATCCTCTTCGCGACCGACTTCCCGGTACTCCAATTCGACCGCTGCATCCGCGAGGCCCAAGCGCTCGACCTGCGCGAAGGCGTGCTCGACAAGTTCCTCTACGGCAACGCCGCCCGCGTCCTGCTCCGCCACTGAGCTCATGGCCGCTCCGGACCACGATCTCCTGATCGCCGCGCACGTCCTCGAGTACCCGTACCGGCGCTCGGTCGGTCCGGTGATCGGCCGTTTCTTCGCCGCCCTGAAGGAGCAGCGCTTCGAGGGCATCCGGATGCGCGACGGCCGCGTGCTCGTACCGCCGCTCGAGTACGATCCCGAGAGCGGCGAGTCGCTCGAGGAATTCGTTCCGGTCGGACCGGGCGGCGTGGTGACGACGTGGGCGTGGGTCGAGTCGCCGCGTCCGAAGCATCCATTGCAGCATCCCTTTGCGTGGGCGCTCATCCGTCTCGACGGCGCCGATACCGCGATGCTGCACACCGTCGACGCCGGCAGCATGGCGAAGATGCGAACCGGCATGCGCGTGCGGCCGCGCTGGCGCGCCGAGCCCGAGGGCGACATCCACGACGTCGAGTGCTTCGAGCCGGAGGAGCGGTGAGCGATCCCGTCCAAAGCATCAACACCCCGATTCGCCTCGACTACACCTACACCGCCGGCCGGGCGACGACGCGTTTCCTGCGCGGCATGGCCGCAGGCCGCATCCTCGGCCAGCGCTGCCCGCTCTGTCGCAAGGTCTACGTGCCGCCGCGCGGCGCGTGTCCGACCTGTGGCGTTCCGACGGACCAAGAGGTCGAGGTGAACGGCAAGGGCACGGTCACGACCTTCTGCATCGTGCGCATCCCGTCGGACAGCCTGTCGGTCGCGCCGCCCTTCGTCTGCGCGCACATCATCCTCGACGGCGCCGACCTGCCCTTCTTCGCGCTCATACAAGAGTGCGCCTTCGACGCGGTCCGCATGGGCATGCGCGTAGAGGCGGTGTGGGCGCCGCCCGCGGAGCGCGGGCCGACCTTCGAGAGCATCCGCTACTTCCGTCCGATCGACGAGCCGGACGCATCCTTCGAGTCCTATCGTGCGCATCTCTGACGGTGCCGGGGCGGCCCCGGAGCGGCCATTTGATGCGTGACGTCGCCGTCGTCGCCTTCGCGCAGACCACCAGCGTGCGGCGTGAGCAGGAGCTCAACGACGTCGAGATGGTGATGCCGGTCGTCCGCCAAGCGCTGGCGCAGGCGGGTGTGCGCAAGGAGGACATCGGCTTCACCGTCTCCGGCAGCTGCGACTATCTCGCCGGCCAGCCGTTCTCGTTCGTGACCGCGCTCGATGCCGTCGGGGCCTGGCCGCCGATCGTCGAGTCGCACGTCGAGATGGACGGCGCGTGGGCGCTCTACGAGGCATGGGTGAAGCTCCAGACCGGCGAGGCCGACACCGCCCTCGTCTACGCCTTCGGCAAGTCGTCGATGGGTGACCTTCGGGACGTCCTCACCCTGCAGCTCGATCCGTACTACGTGGCGCCGCTCTGGCCCGACGCGGTCTCCCTTGCCGCCCTGCAAGCGCGCGCCTTCCTCGACGCGACCGGCCGCAGCGAGCGCGACCTCGCAGCCGTCGCCGCGCGCAGCCGGCGCGACGCGCAGAAGAACCGGCACGCGCAGGTCGCCGGTGACTTCGACGTCGAGGCGCTGATGGCCGCGCCCTATCTCGTCGCCCCGCTCCGCATGCACGACTGCCCGCCGATCTCCGACGGCGCCGCCGCCGTGATCCTCGCCGCCGGCGACCAGGCGCGGCGCATGAGCCGGCGTCCGGCGTGGATCCGCGGCATCGACCATCGCGTCGAGCCGCACGCACTCGGCGTGCGCGACCTCGCGAGATCGCCGTCGACCGCGACCGCCGGCGAACGCGCCGGTGTCGGTCGCAAGAAAGTCGACGTCGCCGAGCTGCACGCGCCCTTCACCCATCAGGAATTGATCTTGCGCGCCGCCCTCGGGCTCGCCGACGACGTGCGCGTCAATCCGTCCGGCGGTGCGCTCGCCGCGAACCCCATGATGGTGGCGGGTCTGATCCGCATCGGTGAGGCCGCCCGCGTCATCATCGACGGCGACGCGCACCGCACCGTCGGCCACGCGACGTCGGGTCCGTGCCTGCAGCAGAACCTCGTCTGCGTCCTCGAGGCGGAGTGATCCGATGGCAGAGCCCTGCGCCGTCATCGGCATCGGTCAGACCAAGCACGACGTGAAGCGCGTCGACGTGTCCCTGCCGGGCCTCGTGCGCGAGGCCGTCACGCGCGCCTTCGAGGATGCCGGCGTCGGCTGGCGCGACATCGACGCGGTCGTGATCGGCAAGGCGCCCGACATGTTCGAGGGCACGATGATGCCCGAGCTCTACCTCGCCGACGCGCTCGGCGCGGCGGGGAAGCCGATCATGCGCGTCCACACCGCCGGCAGCGTCGGCGGCTCGACCGCGCTCGTCGCCGCGAGCCTGATCCAGGCGGGCATCCACGAGCGCGTCCTCACGGTCGCGTACGAGAAGCAGTCGGAAGGGAACGCGATGTGGGCGCTCACCGTCCGCATTCCGTTCCAGCAGGCGATCGTCGCCGGTGCCGGCGGCTACTTCGCGCCGCTGATTCGCGCCTACATCGCACGCTCGAAAGCGCCCGAGGACACCGGCATCAAGGTCGCGCTGAAAGACCGGCTGAACGCGCTTCGCAATCCGTACTCGCACCTCGTGTTCCCCGACGTGACCTACGACATGATCGCCGGCTCCCCGATGCTGTGGGACCCGATCCGCTACATGGAGACCTGTCCCTCGTCCGACGGCGCGTGCGCGATGGTGCTGGCGAGCGAGTCGGTCGCGAAGCGCACGCCGAACCCGCCGGCCTGGGTGCTCGCGACCGCGATGCGGAGCGAGCCGACGATGTTCGCCGGCCGCGACCAGGTGAACCCGCGCGCCGGCCGCGACTGCGCCGCCGAGCTCTACCGCAAGGCGGGCATCACGCACCCGCGACGCGACTTCGACGTCGCCGAGATCTACGTGCCGTTCAGCTGGTACGAGCCGATGTGGATGGAGAATCTCGGCTTCGCCGAGGAGGGCGCGGGCTGGCGCATGACCCAGGAAGGCGCGACCGCCTTCGACGGTGATATGCCCGTGAATCCCTCGGGCGGCGTGCTCTCGTCGAACCCCATCGGCGCCTCGGGGATGCTCCGCTTCGCCGAGGCCGCCCTCCAGGTGCGCGGCCGAGCCGGCGAGCACCAGATCGAGGGCGCACGGAAAGCGCTCGGGCACGCATACGGCGGCGGCTCACAGTTCTTCGCCATGTGGGTCGTCGGCAGCGACCGTCCGTAGGCGCCCGCGCCGTGCCCCGGCTTCTCGTCCCCACCGTGGTCCTCGCAACGCTCGCCGTCGCCGTGCGTCTCGGCGGCGCGACGTCGGCGGGACCGCAGCCCGGCACGACCGGAGTGCCTGCGGGTCGTAAGCTCCCCGCCGAGATGATGTGCACCTCGTGTCACTCGTCGTCGCCGCAGAATCCCGACGCCGCCGGGCACGTCGAGCTGCGCGGCGTCCCCGAGCGTTACACCCCCGGCACGCGCTACGCGCTGACCTTCGCACTGTCGCACGACGACCCCGCCGTACACGGCTTCGGCTTCCAGCTGACCGCCGTCCGGCGCGACACGCTCGCCGGCGCCGGTGAGCTGGTCGCAACCGACGAGAAGACGACGCAGGTGCTGCCCGGCGATCTCGGCGGTCGGCAGTACGTCGAGCACACCTACGCCGGCATCGGCGCCGGCAAGAGCGGCGGACAGAGTTGGACCTTCGAGTGGGTGGCGCCCGCTCACGACGTCGGCGACGTCGCGTTCTTCGCCGCCGCCAACGCCGCGAACCTCGACGGCTCGAAGGAAGGCGACCGCATCTACAGCCGCTCGCCCGAGCCGCTCGCCGTCACGCACGGCGGCACGGGCGCCGGCGACGGCCCTGCCGCGAATAAGAAGGAGGCGCGATGAAGTTCTGGCAATCGATCACGTTCGCGGAGCCCGAGCAGCTGATCGGCATCGCGCGCGCCGCCGAGGAGGCCGGGTTCGACGGGATCATGATTTCCGATCATCTCTTGTACCCGGAGCGCCTCACCTCGAAGTATCCTTACGCGCCCGACGGCAAGCCCATGTTCGGTCCCGAGACGCCGTGGCCCGAGCCGTGGTCCGCGATCGCCGCGATGGCCGCGGTGACAACCAAGCTGCAGTTCGCGATCGGCGTCTACATCCTGCCGCTCCGCCGCCCGCTCGAGGTCGCCAAGGCGTCGAGCACCGTCGCCGTGCTGTCGCAGAACCGCGTCGTGCTCGGCGTCGGCTCGGGCTGGATGAAAGAGGAGTACGACGCGCTCGGCGAGAGCTTCGAGAAGCGCGGCCGCCGTCTCGACGAGATGGTCGAGGTGCTCCGCAAGCTCTGGGCGGGCGGCATGGTCGAGCACCACGGCGAGCACTACCACTTCGATCGCCTCCAGATGTCGCCCGCGCCGACGAAGCCCCTGCCGGTCTACGTCGGCGGCACCAGCGCGCCGGCGATGCGCCGTGCCGCCCGCATCGGCGATGGCTGGATCGGCGCCGGCAACGCGCCCGATGAGCTGCCCGCGATCATGCAGCAGCTGCGCACGATGCGGCGCGAGGCCGGCCGTGAGGCGCTACCGTTCGAGACCATCGTCGCGCTGACAGTGCCGCCCGATCCCGACTTGTTCCGCCGGCTCGAGGCCGACGGCGTGACGACCTTTCTCAACTGGCCGTTCACGTACACCGTCGGGCCGACGTCGACGCTCGACGAGAAACGCCGCGCCCTCGACCTCTACAGCCGCGACGTCATCGCGCGGTCACGCTGAGTCGATCTCAGGCCTGCAGGAACGCAAGCAGGTCGGCGTTGATCTTGTCCTTCTGGGTCGAGCACATGCCGTGCGGGAAGCCCGGATAGACTTTCAACGCGGCGCCTTTGACGATCTTCGACGAGAGCATCGCCGCGGCGCCGATCGGCACGATCTGGTCGTCGTCGCCGTGCATGATGAGCGTCGGGACGTCGAATTTCTTCAGATCTTCCGTGAAGTCCGTCTCGGAGAACGCCTTGATGCAATCGAAGACGCCTTTGAAACCGGCCAGCATTCCTTGCAGCCAGAACGAGTCCCGCAGCCCTTGCGAGACCTTGGCGTTCGGGGGGTTCGCGCCGTAGAACGGCGCGCTGAGATCCTTGAAGAACTGCGAGCGGTCGGCGAGCACGCCGGCGCGGATCTGGTCGAATGCCTCGATCGGCAAGCCGCCGGGATTGGCGGCCGTCTTCAGCATCAGCGGCGGCACCGCGCTGATCAGGACGGCCTTGGCCACATGTTTGGTACCGTGGCGGCCGATATAGCGGGCCACTTCGCCGCCGCCCGTGGAGTGCCCGACATGAATCGCCTTCGTGAGGTCGAGCTGCTCCACGAGCGCCGCGAGGTCGTCGGCGTAGGTGTTCATTTCGTTGCCGTTCCAAGGCTGACTCGATCGGCCGTGGCCGCGGCGGTCATGCGCGATACAGCGGTATCCGCGCGTGCCCAGAAACGCCATCTGGTCTTCCCAGGCGTCCGCGCTGAGCGGCCAGCCATGGCTGAAGACGACGGGCTGTCCACTGCCCCAGTCTTTGTAATAGATCTGCGTCCCGTCTCTAGTACTGATCGTGCCCATCGGTTCCCTCCTGTCGAATGATCACATTCTTCCCGAACCCTTTTGGCGGCTTCACTCGGTAGCCGGCAAACCCATGGTACAAGATACGAATGAGGCACGTCTTCCACCTGGAACGTCACGTTGGTGGCCTCGATCTGGTCCTTCGCGAGAGCGAGCATGCCCGGAGAAAGGTCGGTGGCCACTCCACTGGGAGAAGCCACGCTGTAGCCTCTCCTGACGCGTCGCGTTGGCAGTTGCCGTTCCGATTGCGGCCAAGCTGTCCACTTATGTGGATTTTAATTGACTTCTGACGGTTGACTCGACCAGAGTAGCGCGCGGTCGGCGCTCCCTCGAAGTTAATGGAATCTATTGTGGACTCTAGCCCGCTTCTGGCGATGTGGCCTCCCGATTTTGTGCTCCCGGCGCCGATATCCCCTCTTCACTCGAGGCTATAATAACGGTCAACATGGACAGAGCCGTGTTCCGCAACGCGGCCCTCCCGCGCGCCAGCGGTCGTCCTTCGAGAGTTCGTCGACCCGAGAGGAAGGAACATGCGAATCCAGCAGGCAGGCGTTGCCCTCATCGCCCTGGGGTTGGGCGTCAATGTCGGGTGTTCGAATACAAGCCACCTCGCTGCGTTGTCCAACGGCGACTTGGCAGGCAAGCGGATCGTCGCCGCATCAGGTGGTGAGGCGTTGGAAGGAACTGACTGCGGTTTCCAACACCACCTTTCGAATGCCTTCAGAGACGCTTTGGACGGCAGTCGGTACGACACGCTCACAAATGTGGAGGTCACCACGACGACGGGACTCTTCGTCTGGAGCAATTGCGTAAAGGTGAAAGGGCTCGGCGTGCGTAGCTCGGATCTGTCGCGGGCGGAGGACAAACCATGAGGCGTGTGGCGGCGGTGATTCTTTCGGTCGCGCTCTGGAGCTGTGGGCCGGCCGGCCCGCCTATCCGCTACCTAGTGTTCGACGAGGCGGTGGCGGTTCCTGTCCCATCCGGTGTGCCGCCGAGGAAGCTGCATCGGGAATACCGGCGCGTTTCGATGTATCGGCCGGCCGAGAACGCGCGCGATCTGCTGGAACCGATGCGAGTGGAGTGCGGTTCACCGGTCCTGCAGAACGCGGATTTGCACCTGGCTACGCTGTTGTGTCTCACGCCGGGACCTTGCTTCGGGACACATTCGGCGGTGGCGGAATGCGTGAAGTGAGTTGGAAGTCTTCAGACCTGATCTGACAATGCGGTAGAGGATCCTCGCTGTCCTTGCCCGCGGGAGCGGGAGGAAGAGGAGGAACCGAGGATGCATTGGGGTAGTCGGAGAGAACGACACGTTCCACTTCACGACTACCCAAGCGAACGAGGTCGTGAACATCGGGACGGCTCCGACGGGCGGCATCAACACCGCGTGTTGGCAGCTCTACGCTCCGGGGGCGCCGTAGATAGCTTTGGGTGTGGAGGCGGATCGGGCTCATCGCTCATCGCTCATCGCTTGGCGGCTGACGGCCGCCGCTTCCTTGCGTAGATGGTCTTGACCACCGACTGTGGTCGCTCCGGTAGAGTCCCACCGAGACGCCGCCCCTGCTGGACCGCTGCGCGCACCAAGCTCTGAACACCGGGGCGTTGCAAGTCGGTGACTATGGAGATGCGAATGTGCCGAATGTTGCTTCCCATGCCGACGAGTAGCCGTTCAGGGTCAGGCAACTCGGCCCCGCGATTGAAGCCGAGGTTGACGTGATCGCGGTACGCGGCGA
>JBGPIT010000139.1:0-11452 GCA_041485125.1 Binatia bacterium
ACTCCGCCGGCGCCGTTGACCGTCGCCCCCGCGAACCCCAGGTTGCATGCGGCCTGCGCGACCGTCGACGCGCCGACGAGGAGCAGCAACGGAACGAGCCAGCCAGCCGTGCAGACGAGGCGACGAGTCATGACCAGTCCTCCGAGAGGATCGGCAGGCTAAGGTGATCGCGTCCTGGAGGTCAAGGACAAAGTCCCGATAGGGGACTCCGGGTCGATCGCGAGCAACTCGAGAAGCTCGATCTCGTCGATCAAGCTACAAGCGCGAGGACATGCCGCGGATCGCTCCGTCTTTGAAGAAGGTGATCATCGAGGCAGGACGAACGGTCGTTCTGGTTGACGGGAGTGTCGTACTCGGCCAGCCGAGTGCTTACGGGAATGGTACGTTTTTCGGGACACAGGTGCTTGCGGAGGCCCCGCCCTCGGCAGCTGCCGTTACCGGCGGTGTCCCGTGTACCAACTTGCGCCACGACGAGGTACCGGTGAGCGAGACGGCATCGAGCGTCACGGTATAGTTCTCGCTGTATCCAAACCCGGCCTGTAGGTGCACGGGCGTCGACTGCAACGTGAACCACACCATCGACGCGTCGGAGAATCTGCAGGCCGATCCACTGACCAGGTCCTTGAACGCTCGACCAGGGATCCACCCGGCGACCGGCTTGCATTTCGCTTTTCCGGGGAGGCTGAAGCCCTTCAAGACGATCGTCACGTCGGGCGTGTCGAGGTCGATGCACAAGTCTTTGGCCGCGGCGGTGACCGGGGCAGCCATGATCGTGACGAGCAACGCCGTTAGCGCGCGGAGATGAGCTTTGCGAGTCATGGGCCGGCAATCTCGCAAACGCCTGCGCCCGTGTCGAGCACCCGTTACGGCGCGTTCCTGAGAAGTTTTCGTTGACGCTGTTTCCGGCACGATGCTAAGTTCGACGGCTGCTCACGACACCATGGGTGACGAGAATACGCTTCTAGACGAGGCTGCCGCGCGGCACCTGTTGCGGCGGACGGGATTCGGCGCGCTCCGCGACGAGGTCCAAGAGGTCCTCGACAAGGGAGAAACGCGCGGCGCCGCTGCCGATCGGCTCCTCGACTTCAAGCCCAAGGCATTCAAGCCGGCCGGCAAGCTCTTCGCCGACATGCACCGCAAGTGGGTCAAGTATCTGCTCAAGGCCAAGTTTCCACTGCAGGAGAAGCTCGTGCTCTTCTGGCACGACCACTTCGCGACCGCCTTCGCGAAGGTGAACGATACCAAGCTGATGGCGAGCCAGATCCAGCTCCTGCATCGCGAGTGCAAAGGCAACTTCAAGAACCTCGTCAAACTGATGAACAAGAACGCCGCGCTGATGGAGTTCCTCGATACGGTGCGGAACTTCAAAGACATCCCGAACGAGAACTACGCGCGCGAGTTGCAAGAGCTCTTCACGCTCGGGGTCAAGGACAGCGCCGGTAATCCGAACTACGACCAGGTCGACATCGTCCAGATCGCGCGCGCGTTCACCGGCTGGAGCTACTTGCATGGGACCGCGGCGTTCTTCGACTACCACCACGACTTCGAGGCGGAGTTCCCCGCGCGCGGCGCTAAGGAGATCTACGGCGGCCGAGGGAACTTCAGCGGCCCCCAGAACTTCGGGTCCGGCAGCGCAGCGGGCGAGGGCGAACCCGAGATCGACACGATCATCGACATCATCTTCCAGCACCGCGACACGGATCTGAAGAACACGGTCGCGCGGCGCACTGCGCGGCGGCTCTGCGAGTACTTCGCGCACCCGGACCCGTCGCTCGCGTTCATCGACGACGTGGTCGCGGCGTCGGGCTTCGACGTCAACTTCGAGATCAGCGGACTGCTCCGCGCGATCTTGGTTCATGACGACTTTTATCTGAGTGGCGCGCCGGTGCCGTGGGGCTCGGCCGTCACTGTGTCGGTGAAATGGCCGATCGATTACTTGGTCGGCACGCTCCGCATGTTCGGGATGAAGCTCAAGGGCGGCGAGCAGTTCGTCGACGGTGGCAGCTTCACGACGGCGCTGGGCCACCTCACGAACATGGGCCAAGTCCTTTTCGACCCGCCGAGCGTTTTCGGGTGGGGCTGGGAAACCGAGTGGATATGCAGCGGGACCTTGTTGGCGCGCTACAACTTCGCGGTCGATGTGACGTCGGCGCGTGGTACCGGCAAGACCGCCTTCCGCCCCGACACGTTCTTCAATCTGGCATTGACCGACCCCGATGCGATCGTCGACGAGGCGGCGTCGATCATCGGCATCAAGGACCATCTGACCAACGCCGAGCACGCGATGCTGGTGGACTACCTCACCAGCGGCGGCCTCGTCATGTCGCTCGATCTCGGCGACTACGACACGCGCAACATCAAGCTCCACGGCCTCTTCGCGTTGCTACTGCAGTCCCCGGCATACCAGCTTCACTAGGCCCAAACTTTAGGGCTTAAAGAACTCCGCCATGCTCTTGGCCGTCTGCGCCGCGCCGGGGAAGGTCGCGCGATCGACACCGAGTGCCTCCAACGTCAGCGCCAGCGTGTCTGCGTGGTGGTACAGCGACACCGATCTGTAGCCGGGCTTGACCTTGGAGCTGACGAGCAACATGGGAACACGCCCGCCGCTGTCGTCGTGGCCCCCGCCGTCGCTCTCGTCATCGTTGCATGCCTCGTCGAAGACGATGATCAAGAGTCCGCTCTCCTGGAAGCCGGAGCTGTCGATCAACGGAGCGACGTTCGCGCGAAGCCAGTCGTCCGCTTGCTTCAAGGCGGCGGCCTCGCCGCAGCGCGCCTGACGGAGATCCTTACCGCCGGGACCTTCGAGGTCGTGGGCGTCGTGAAAGAGATTCGGGACCACGAAGGAATAGTCGGCGAAGCCGTCCTTACCCGCGTTCTCCTTGGCCAAGTCGTCCGCGAAGTTGGTGAACGGCACCAGGCTCGTCTCCGCATCGGACCCGAGATCGGCCTCGAAGTACGCGAGAGGATTGTGCCGCTTCACGTACCGAGACGCGTGAATGTTGCCCCCCGTGTACCCCGCTTGCGGTATGCCTTCGGCGTAGCTCTTCCACGTCTTGCCGCTGCGCCGGAGCGCTCGGACCACGTTGTCGTCGGCGACGGGCTCGACTCGCCTGTCGGCGAGGAGCTTCAGCTTCTTGTCGATCGCACGGCCGGTCGTCAGCATGAAATAGTTGGTGATCGAGGGATGCGCCGTGGCGTAGTACGAGGTGGCGATGGCATACTTGGACGCCAGCTCGTTCAAGTAAGGCATCGGCGGCTGGTCCCCGATCACGACCCCGAAGTCCTGATTCTCCTCGACGATGAGAAATACATGCTGCACCCGAGGAACCTCTGCTCGAGCCCAGGTCACGAGTGACAGGACGAAGAGCACCATTACCATCATTGCTCGCATTTGGACCTCACGCTCTCGCGGACGGGCGTTCATCGGCTCAACGAAGAACCTGGGGCGGACGAAGCGCAGTGCCGGATATAGGCCGCCCGCTCGAAACCCGACGGATAGAACGGGGCGCCTGAGAACGGACCCTGCGCGCGCTCGAAATATCGCGCGGCTTCCTCGGCTGCGGACCGCGATCGTCGGGCGAGTTGCGAGGCCGCGTAGCAATCGGCGTCCAACTCCATTGGCTTCGTAATCCAGGCGCGCGCGTAAGGATTGGTCGCGAACATGTAGGCCATGCGCGGCGTGACGTGACCCCGACGATGGTGCCCATATTCATGCAGGCGCAAGAACTCGAACACTGCGCCGCCGAGCGCGATCAGTTGCGGATCGATGTAGATGACGGGGCCCCACTGATCGTAGGCGGATAGCCCGCCACTGGGCAGCCCCGGAACGGGGATCTCGCGAATCGGCCTTCCCCCGTCTGGAGCGACTTCGGCGGCTGCGGGGTGGCCAACCCCGCACGTCATCACCGCCATGAGCAGGCAGGAACCAAGGATTCCTGTCCGCATGCGAGAACCTCTCCTCGGCTGACCTGCCGATGTCGCTTGGTCGATGAGCACCATCGCAAATGCGGATGCGTGATTCTTGGACAACGCGCAATCATCGACTGCCGTTCAGAAGAACCGGTGGCTCAGAATGAGGCAAACTATCGATCCCGGGCTACCCATTTGTCGTCGACTCAGCGTGCAAGAAGTCTCCGCGCTCCGACGGGAGCCGGTCTGCTGAATCAGGGCTCCATCGCTCCGTGAGTTTTCCATCCACGCTGCGCGCGAACGCGGCACGCGGTCGCCTACCAACGTGGCAACACGAACGGGAATGTGCCTCGGCAGTCGGCGGTCGGCCTAGCGATGCAGTGAGTGCGCAGCGCGCGGTAAGTCGCGTCGATGGCGGGCGAAGGCGCTGCCGCCGACGGCACGCGTCGCTGATCGAGATCGTCGCGCGCGCGCTCGGCATGCCGATTGCTGTGCGGACTGTGGCGGCGTCGTATCGGAGCTTCGCCGTCGTTGTTCCCACATCCGACGTTCACGGAGGAAAGACATGCTGAAGATCGGACAGGTCACTCTTGCGCTCGCATTCGTATCCGTCTCCGCAATTCCCGCTCCCGACCTCGCGCACGCGGCGCCGAGGCGGGAGCCGTTCGCAGTCGAGGAAGCGACGATCGCGGACATCCAGAAGGCGCTCCTGACGCACCGGATATCCGCCGTGGATTTGGTGCACCTCTATCTCGACCGCATCACGGCGTACGACGGAACCTGCGTGAACGAGCCCGAAGGAATCCTCGGGCCCATCTCCACGATTCCACACGCCGGTAAGCTGAACGCGTTCATCACGTTGAATCTCCGCCCGGCGACGAGAGAAGCCCTGGGCTTCGATGACCGTAAGGCTCGCAGCCAGACGGACCTGGTCGACGACGATCCCGACATGCCCGATGCGTTGGAGACCGCGGCCGCGCTGGATGCCTATTTGGCGACCAAAAAGAAGCTCATCGGTCCCCTGCACGGCGTCGTGATGGCGATCAAAGATCAGTACAACACCTTCGACATGCGCACGACGGCGGGCGCCGACGCGTTCTGGGCGAACGACCGTCCGCCGGACGACGCCAACTTCGTGAAGAAACTTCGTGCAGCCGGTGCGATCATTCTCGGCAAGGCGAACATGGGGGAGTACGCCGCCGGGGGCGTCACGGGAACGCGGAGCTCGTTCGGCGGCACGATGTGCAACGCCTACGACACCGAGCGGCAGCCCGGGGCCTCGAGCGGCGGCTCGGGCATGGCCGTCGCCGCGAACTTCGTAACCTGCGCCATCGGTGAAGAGAGCGGCACCTCGGTGCGCGAGCCGGCGAAGAACAACAACGCGGTCGGCCTCGCGCCGACGCGAGAGCTGGTCAGCGCCGACGGCATGATGCAGCGTGGGATCGTCACCCGCGTCGGCCCGATCTGCCGGACCGTGGAGGACGTCGGGCGCATTCTCGACGTCTACGCCGGCTTCGACCCCGACGACGAGCTCACCGCCTTCAGCACGAATCGCAAGCCCGACAAGCCGTACTGGAAATTCGCCGAGAAGGGCGCCGAGAAGAAGAGCCTCAAGGGTTTCCGCATCGGTGTCCTCCGCGAGTACATGAACAAGAGTCTCTTCACCATCGCGGATTCCGAGAGCATCGACATCGTCAACACGGCCATCGCCGACCTGGGAGCGCTGGGAGCGACGATCGTCGATCCCGGGCCGACCGGAGCGCTGTGTCAGGCCTCCGTCGACAAGTACTCTCCGAAATGGCGCAACCAGCTTTTCATCGGACAGTTCCCGAGCGTCTTCCCGGTCGATGCGATGGGCGTGCCGACCAACGACCACATCGCGACGCTCCTCGACATGTTCTTCGATACCAGCCTCGTCCCGCATACGGCGTCCGGACAGCCCAGTCTCCGCAACCTCGGCGCATCGCCCGGCGACGTCGGCGACGGCAGGTACAATTTCAACGCCTATCTCATCGAGCGTGGCGACGCGGAGATCGAGAGCCTCACCGATCTGATCAACAAGGCGAACTTCTGGAACGACCCGACGATGCCGAACCGGAAGTCGGGCCTCGTGAACAACGACGGCGACCTGACCCTGGCGAGCGCAAGCACGTTGCAGACGCGATTCACCATGCAGACCGTCGTGTTCGACTGCTTTGCCGAGCAGGGCCTCGACGCCGTCGTCTACCCGACGGGGAGCATTCCGCCGGCCATCCTGACGTCTCCCCGGGAGCCCTCCGTCAACGATAGGCCAGGGGGAATATGGACGAACATCAACAGCCGTGGCTTCCCCGCGATGACCGTCCCCGCGGGGTTCACGACGATCGTGTACGACCGCAACGCGAGCAACCAGCTGCTGCCGCCGGTCGCCGCGTCGCTTCCCGTCGGGATGGACTTGCTCGGACTGCCGTTCAGCGAGCCGAAGCTGTTCGAGATCGCCGGCGCTTATGAAGCCGTGACGCATCATCGTATGCAGCCGCCCGACTTCGGGCCGCTCAACGCGATCGTCGCGCCCTTGTCCCGAGCTCGTGCGGCCGCAGCGCGCCCGATGCCCACTCCGCGCACGCTCAGCGCGGACGAGCTGCGCGCGATCGACGAGGACTGAGCGCGAGCAGTCGCAGTACTTCATCGCCCCTCACCGGTCTCGGCCGGCGAGGGGCGATCGTGCCGGTGGCCGGTCCAAGTGTCTGCTCTTCGATCCTCGGTCTGCGAGCGTTTCTCCGTCCTGACCGCCACTCCGGCGCGACCACCGGGCCGGACGTCTTTTTCGACACCGACCACAACGACGAGCTGTAGATGTCGATGAACATGACGTCGCCGTAAGGCGCGTTCCGTTGGTAGATGATCGAGCCTTTGACGCTGGTGCAGCCGGAGTTGCATTTGAAGTTGCCGCTCATGGTGCCCTTGGCGGCCGAGAAGCCGGTCGCGCGAGGATTCGGGTCACTTCGGTACGACGCCGGACGCCGCACCGCGCTCGAGCCAGGACTTCAGATCCGGTGTGAGCGTGCGGGCCGCCGCCGCTTCGTAGAGCGCCAGGTCCTCCGCCGTGAGGACGTCGCGCCAGCGATCGTTGGTCCCCTTGTACATAAAGCGGTCGGTGCCGCCCTGGAAGATCACGTCCATCTCCGGTCCGAGCACGGCCGCGTCGCGCTTCATCGACGCGAACGTCGCCGCGTCCGCGAGCATCGGCCACTTTTCTTCCGGGACGTCGATGTCGACGAAGCGGGCGATGCGGCGCATCTCCTTCTGAAGATCCGCCTTCAGGTCGTTGTAGTGGACGAAGAGGACGTTAGGCAGATGGCGGTAGTCCCAGTAGCTCCGGGCGTGGTGGAGGTGCGACCAGAAAGGAAACCCGTCGCTCTCCCACGGATACGACGAGCGCGTCATCCAGAGCCGCCAGAACTCGCGGATGTCTTCGGGCGGCTCGAGAAAGGGCTCCGACGGCGCGTCCTCTCCGGAGTTCAGCATCTCGCGCGCCTGCGGCGTGTAGGCGCGCACGTGGTTCCACGCCGACATGAAGACGTCGCGGGTATCGCGTCCGACGTAGATGTACTTGGTGCTCTCCCGGTAGGGGAGGGCGTCCAGCGGCAGGTGGCTCTTCAAGAAGCGGCGGTGCTCGATGCTCTCGACGATCGCCACCAACTCGGCCTTGCCGCCGATGAAGCGGCAGTCCGGCCAGGGGGAGACCCAGTGGAGCGTGGTCGGAAGCTCGATCGTCTGGAAGACGAGCAGGCTCAAGATGCGCTGGGTCCACGTCGTGCCTGCCTTGAGAGACGTCGTGATGACGATGTCGTCGGGGCGGGGGACGATGTCGTCCCAGCGCGTCGAGTCGAGGTGGTGGCATCGATAGATGCGGGTGCGCTGCGGGAGAGAAGGGAGCATGCGAGGGCGGGTGTAGCGCCAGCTCCGCTCGACCGCAACTCGGGCGTTGGGGCGACGGACGGACGTATGCAGGCCGCTCTATGAGCTCGACCGCCGCGACACGCACCTGGCATCGTCTATGAAACTCGTTTGCCGCCTCGCCCAACCTCGCCGTTGACCCCGGCGCCCGATGTGGCCAGATGTGCCCATGAAGCGCGTCAAGATCGTCGAGCTGAAGAACCACCTCTCGGAGCACCTCCGTGCCGTCGAGGCGGGCGCGGAGCTGGAAGTCACGGATCGAAGCCGGCCGATCGCCCGCATCGTGCCCGTGCCGGGAACGGTGCCGGCAGTCGTCATTCACCCCGCGAAGCGAGCGTTCGCGGACGTGCGACGCAAGCGTCACCGCCCCGCACGCTGGCCGGCGAGCTCGCTCGACCTCCTGATGGAGGATCGGAGAAAGCGGTGAAGGCGTACATCGACGCCTCGGTCGTGCTCCGCATCGTGCTCGCGGAGCCTCGCGCCCTGCGCGAGTGGCGACGGATCACCCGCGCGATCTCGAGCGACCTCGTCCGTCTCGAGTGTCTGCGGACCATCGACACGGCGCGCGTCAGGTTTCGACTGCCGGACGCCGAGGTCGCGGAGCAACGTGCCGCCGTGCTCGAGAAGCTCGAAGCCTTCGAGCTCGTCCCGATCAATGCCGCCGTGCTGGCGCGCGCCGCCGAGCCGTTCCCGACCACGCTCGGCGCGCTCGATGCGATCCACCTCGCGAGCGCGCTGCTCGCCCGCACGCTCGAGGAGGACCTGTGCCTCGCCACCCACGACCGCGAGCTCGCGATCGCCGGGCGCGCCGTCGGCTTCCGTGTGCTGGGCGCGCCGGTGAGCGGCTAGATTGGCGGTCGCGGTCGCTACGCCGCGACGTGGTCGTAGGAGGTCTTAAGAAGCTCTTCTGATTGACAGGATGCGCGCGGGGCGTCTACGCGGAGATCGGCACCCGGGTTGTCGCGGATCGGCATCGCGACGTGCTGGCCGATCCAGATCGGTTCGAATCCCGACTCCTCCGCCGCGATCGCGAACAGGCCGCGTCGCATCGACTATGTCACGGGTTCAGCGTGGCCGGGACGCACAGCTCGGTCGGGCGAAATACCTCGAATATGTCCGGCCCGAACTGGTTGTTGACGAAGACGTCTCCCGTCACCCCCTTGAACCCTGGCGTGCCGGGGGTGGGGCGGACCTTGTAGCAGAGCAGCTGGGCGTCCGGGTCGATGATGCCCTCGCCTTCCTTGTCCACGGCCAGGCAGAGACGCATCGGCTTCTTGATGTTGATCGACATCGTCGTGAACTGGTCGCGGACGCTGATCCCGTCGAGCCGGAAGCGGGTGCGCGTCACCTTGTAACACTTGAAGTGATCGATCGTCGGGGTGATCGGGCCGGGCGCATTGGTGAGGCTCTTGGCGGTCGGGACCAGCAGGTAGTCGGGCTTCGCGAGATCCATCGCGATCGTGCCGAACTGCGTGGCGACGGTCCGCGCGCGAACCGGCTTGAAGACCGGAGCGGTCTGCTTGATCGGGTAGCCGGCGAGGTGATCAGGATCGTTCGGTGCCGTCGGATCCTCGCCGTTCTTGTCGGCGGGATTGCAGAGGCGATGGGGCGCCTTGAGGTTGACGGTGCTGTGGCCGAGCTCGTCGTCGAGGCTGAGGGCGATGGCGGGGAACGGGCCGTGGTGCGCCTCGTAGCACTGGTAGTGGCGGAGCATGCCCGTCGTCGGTGTCGGCGAGACGGTGGGCGTGCCCGTGGGGGTCTCGGTCGGAGTTGGAGTCGCCGTCCGCGTCGGTGTGGTCGTCGGGGTCACCGTCGGCGTCGCAGTCGGTGTCGCGGTTGCGGTCTCGGTTGGTGTCGGCGTCGACGTCTCGGTCGGCGTCGGACTCTCGCTCGGCGTGGCCGTTGGACTCGGGGTCTGTGTCGACGTCGCGGTCGGCGTCGCCGTTCCCGTCGGGGTGGCCGTTACCGTTGGCGTCGCGGTCCTCGTCGGCGTTGCCGTTACAGTGGGCGTCACAGTCGCGGTTGGCGTTGCTGTCCTCGTCGGGGTCGCCGTTACAGTAGGCGTCGCGGTCGCGGTTGGCGTTGCCGTCCTCGTCGGGGTCACCGTCACGGTGGGCGTCGCGGTCGCTGTTGGCGTTGCCGTCCTCGTCGGGGTCACCGTTACGGTGGGCGTTGCCGTCCTCGTGGCGGTCTTCGTCGGGGTGGCCGTCTTGGTGGGGGTTGGCGTCGCCGAGGTTGTCAAACACACGGAATCACCCTTCGCTCCCGCGCGCGTGGTCGAAGGGTCGCGGAAGATCACCTTGAGATACGACACCCCTGCTGGAGCCGTCGCGGTGAGCATGAAGGGACCACCCAAAGAGCCGGTGACGTCGATGTCGGTGGTGATCGTGTGGATCGCGGGCGTTCCGATCTCGGAGTTCGCCGCGTTGAAGAATCGGATCTCGATCGTCGGATTCACGGACGGGTTGTGCGTGCCGCTGAAGAAGGTCAGGTTGTAGGTCACCCCGGCGACGGCGCTCACCTGCTGCGTCATGAGACCGGTGTTACCGGCGGCGATGCCCCACACGTAGCCGACGTACGAGCCGTCGGGAGGATTGAACGCCGTGGTCGCGCCGTCCTCACCGCTTTCGAGGACCCACACCGTCGGGATCGGGTCGCCGATGCTGTTGACGCCACCGGTGTGCTGCTCGAAGCTCGCGTTCGAGAGCAGGTTGCCCAGGCAGAAACCCTGAGCGTTCGCCGCCGGACTCGATGCAAGCAGCACCGCGCCGAGCACGAGCGCCCCTGCTACCGGAAGATGGAGGACAGCACCGATTCCCCTCTTCCTAGCGGAGATCAATCGGCGGCGGGGTTCCAAAACCGACGTGTCATCGTCGGGAACCAGGATGCGGGCAAGCGTGCGTGTTTGGGTCATGTTCAGGCCTCATCAGGTAGGGGTGGTGTCGGTTCGAAGCTGGCACGTGCGCTCGAGCGTCCTTTGACTCACAGGAACGTCGCCCTTCTTTCGCCCATCAACGGGGGAATAGCAACTCGCTTGCCATCTGACACGGCGTAAGCGTCCGCATTGTCAGGGCCGAATGGCCGGTGCGGCTGCGGCGAATCTGCACTCGAAGCACGTCCGCAAGGCCTGGCAATGAGAGAGCAAAGCTCCCTCGCGCGATCCTCCATGATCAAGTCATGAGGTATAGAGGACTGTCAGGCGACGGTCGGCGCGCGCTCGACGAGCGCTCCGGGTAGCGGGCAGTCGAAGAGCGGACGTCAGCGCGCGAGCAGGCTCCGCGCGATCTGTATTTCATCCGTGCCCGCGTAGATCTGCAGCACCTTCGCGTCGCGGCAGAGCTGCTCGACTTGGAACTCCGCCATGTAGCCGTTGCCGCCGAAGAGCTGCACCGCTTCGAGCGCGACCTCCATCGACTTGCCGGCGGAGGCCATCTCGATTCGGCGGAAGACCATGTTCTGGAGATTCATGCGGGCGACCTCCATCTTGGCGAGCTTCAGCTGGATGAGCTGGAACTCGCCGATCGGGCGGCCGAACTGGACGCGGGTGCGGGCGTAGTCGATGCAGCGCTCGCGGCACTGCTCGACGATGCCGAGCGCCATCGCG
>JBGPIT010000140.1:0-11448 GCA_041485125.1 Binatia bacterium
GCGACGATCGTGAACGACGCCACGTTCGACTTCACCGGCGACGCGGGCGGGATTCACCAGATCTTCGGCAGCGGAGCCTTCGTCAATCATGGCACGTTGCGGAAGACCGCGGGGCAGAGCGGTGAAAGCGCGATCGAGGTCGCGTTCACCAATACCGGCACCGTCGAGAGCGGCTCCGGAACTCTCGGCTTCACCGACACGTACGTGCAGACGTCGGGTACGACGAGGCTGAACGGCGGCGTCCTCGGCTCGACGTCGCCGCTCGCGATTCAGGGCGGCAGGGTCGAAGGCTCGGGATCGATCGAGGCCGATGTCGACAATGCCGGCGAGATCGCCCCCGGCTCGTCGCCCGGGCAATTGGATATCGACGGCATCTACACACAGGCGGCGAGCGGGCGTTACGCCGTCGAGATCGGCGGCGTGACGCCCGGCAGCGATTTCGATCGCGTCACGACATCCGGCGACGTCACCCTCGACGGCGAGCTCGCGATCACCTTGATCAACGGGTTCGTACCGAGCCTCGGCGAGACGTTCGAGATCATGACGTTCGCGTCGCACACCGGCGACTTCAGCAGCATGACAGGCGCGGAGATCGGCGGCGGGCTCGAGCTCAGACGGAACGTGAGCGGCACCAACGTCGTGCTGGAGGTGGTCGCTGCGCCGACACCGACGGCGACACCGTCGGCCACCGTGACGCCAACCGAGACGGCCACGCCGACCGCGACGGCCACGCCGACCGCGACCACGACCGCAACGGCTACCGAGACCAGCACGCCGACGCCGACCGCGACGGAAACCGCGACCGCCACAGCAACACCAACCTCGACCTTCACTGAAACGGCGACCGCAACACCGACACCGACGACGACGGCGACGGCGACCGCCACCGCAACACCGACGCCAACACCAACTGCAACACCGACACCGACGCCGACCGCCACCGCGACCTCCTCTCCAACGCCGAGCGCCACGCCAACCGCGACACCGACGCCGACGCCGACTTTCACGGCGACAGCGACACCGACCGATGTCGCGACGCCGAGCCCGCAGGCAACACCGACCGCGAGCGTTCCCACCTGCGGTGCGGCACCTGCCGTGGGATGCCGGACGCCGGCCGTCTCGGGCAAGGCGCTGCTGGTCCTCCGGCGCGGCACGCGCGACACCGGCAATCTGCTCATTTGGAAGTGGGTCGACGGATCACCGACTGCTCTCGGCGACTTCGGCGACCCGACGACGAGCGGCGACATCGAGATCTGTGTCTACGACGGTGCCGGCCTACTCTCGAGCGCAACGGCGCCGGCAGGCGGCACGTGTGGTTCGAAGCCGTGCTGGAAGGCGACGGCGAGCTCGCTCGAGTACAAGGACATCGACCGCACGCCCGACGGCATCCTCACCCTGGCTCTGAAAGAAGGACTCATCGCCGGGAAGGCGCGGATCGTTCTCAAAGCGAAAGGCGCGAATCTCGCGATGCCGGACCTCGGCGGGCTCACCTCACCGCTCACGGTTCAGCTCTCGAGCGCGACCGGCGTGTGCTGGGAGGCCGTCTACTCGGCGCCGTTCACCAGGAGCGACGCCCGCACATTCAAGGACAAAGCCGACTAGCCGCGTTCAGGACATCGGTACGCCCGCTCGTGCGCCGCGTACCTCCGAGTGGTGATTGTGTGTGCGACGCGGTGCCTGCTAACGATATCGGCGTGGCGGCGAACATCTACCAAGCCGTGAAGCAGGCGATGCAAGACCTCGTCGCGCCCCAGCTGGAATCGCTCAGAGGGGACATCGGGGCATTGCGTGCCGAGATGCACGGCAACCACGCAGCGCTCAGTTCCGAGCTTCACCGAATCGACGACAAGCTCACGGCGGAGATCCAACGGGTCGACGGCAAGCTCACCGCCGAGATTCAACGGGTCGACGGCAAGCTCACCTCGGAGATCCGTCGCATCGACGACAAGTTGACGTGGGCGCTCGATCTGCGCGAGCGCATCGTCGCCATCGAAACCAAGCTGGCGATCTCCTGAAGACCTAGCGGCAGTCTGCCTCGATTCTGCTCACGTGCTCACGCGCGGCGCCTACGCGATGGGCATCGAGTCGCGCGCCAGTCCCATCAGGCACCGGTGACGCGGTCCGTCAGGCGCGGTTTCGTCCGTACCGCCGCGAACATCTCGTACGCACCGCGCGCCGCACGTTGCGATCACGCTGTGGCTCTTGCTGGCATTCACCTTGCTCTTCGACGAGCGGCGGACGTTTACGCGTTCACGCATTGCGTGCCGCCTGCGGACTTCACCGGAACGGTGGCCGGAGAGCCCTGACCGGAAAGCGCGCCGGCGAACCGAGAGGGCCGGCGTGCCAGTCGACCCCCGGTGACGAGAGGTGAGGCCTCGAGTCGCCGGCGGGTCGGCGCCAAACGAACGCGCGACGAGCGGCGCTACGGCGTAGCGTGAAACTCGAACGACCCTGCGTCGCAGGTGCGCGGCCCATTCACGACCACCCGTGTCGCGTCGCGCTGATGGTCGGCACGGCGGTGCAGTTCGGATCGCTTCCGAATCGATCGCCGGGTTTCGTGCGTGAGGCGTGCGCCGTCGCACGCCCTCCGAGTCGGTAAAGGCGCTGCCGCGCCGCGGCATCGGCTGCAACGTCCGACCGTACGTTTTCACCATGAATTTAGTTACGCGATCTACGCGGGAAAAATGTGTCGAACTGACACACGAACTATGTGAATAAAATTCTAGACGGATTAGGAGATTTTTCTCCTTGCCCTGGGTGTCTATGCCGTGTTCTACGTCGCGCCTCACGCAGTGAGCTGAGGAATGACGTAGCAACTGGCGCGTTCTAAACGCCCACGCCAAGGAGGGTGCCATGAGACACGTGAGATTCTCGGTTCTGTTTGCTGGAGTCGTCGCGATCGGTGCTCTGTCCGCAGCGTCACTCGGAAATGCCGAGGTGATCACCACCTGCGTTGACGACGGGCAGACCTATTCGGACACCTGTCCAAACACGACCACGAACGGTCGGTGCATCAATACGGGCACCGGCACGCAGGCGGGCTGCTGCAACAAGGGAACGTGCAGCGGCTCGGTCTGCAACCTCGGTGGCGGCATCGACGCCGCATGCCTCAATGACGGCAATCAATGCACGGACGACGGCTGCGTCCAAAACGTCAGCACCCACCAAGCGATCTGTTCGCACCAGCCGTCGGCGTCCGGAGCATCCTGCAACAACGACAACAACGTCTGCACGATCGAGCAGTGCAACGGGGCATCGAGCTGCGTGACGACAGGCACGACCAACACTTGCGCCGCCGAGCAGGCGTCGAATCCCGCGCCGCAGCCGATCTGCGCGCCATGGAGCTGCGATCCTACCCTCGGATGCGACAAGCGCGCGGTTCCCAACAGCCCGGTGACCAACTGCAACGACGGCAAGGACTGCACGAGCGGCGACATTTGCGTCAATGGTGTATGCGGTAAAGGAAGCTCCGGGACCAACCTCCCCGAGGGTACGCCATGCCGCGACGACGATACCGGTCTCGGGAACGGCGATAACCGAACCTGGTGCCAGGCGGGCCATTGCAACGGTGGCGAGACCTGTGTCGGGGTATCGAACATCCCAGACGGCCAGCCGTGCGGTCCCAATCCCTGCACGAACGCGACCTGCGTCGGCAGCGGAGCAAACGGGGCCTGCACGATCAGCTCGTGCAAGGTGGGTCAAACGTTCTTCTGCGGGCCGTGCGGCATCGACATCACGTGCGTCGACTTTCTGCAGGGGAACAGCGCAAACCAAGCCAATCCTTGCGGCTGCCGCACATTCTTCTAATAGACTCGCCGACGGGGAGAACGGAATCGTAGCTGCGATGATGCCGTAGCGACGCGAGTTCCGAGCGCGCGGGCAGCCGGTGAACGTGCGCCCGCGCGCATCCTCGAGCCCAGGAGGCTGCGCGTGTATCCAGTCGTCGCTCACATCGAAGCGTTCGGGGGGCCGATCCGAACCTACCCGCTCCTGCTTGCGATCGCTGCCCTCGCCGGAATCGCGGTCTCGATTCCGCGTCTTCGGCGCATGGACGGTGTCCGCGGCGCGATCCTCATTCGTCTCCTTCTGTGGAGCATCTTCGGCGCGTGGCTCGGCGGCCGTATCCACTACATCTCGAACGCCGGTAGCTACGGCTGGGAGCGGACGATCGGGGCGGGTATCGGCGGTGTCTTCGGCGTCGGCTTTCATGCCGGCGGCGCGGTGCTCGGGATGCTCCTGGCGGGTTGGATCGCGGCGCGCCATTACCGCATCGACGTCGGGCAGTACGGCGATGCCGCCGTGCCCGGATTCGGCCTCGGCCTCGCGATCGGCCGCTTCGCGTGCTTCTTGAACGGCTGCTGCACCGGCACGCTCTGCGACCATTTCTGGTGCGTGGCGTTTCCGGAACCGACGAACGTCTGGCACTACCACCGCTACATGCGGTTCGTCCCGTTCGACGCGACGTGGTCCGCGCCGGTTCACCCGCTGCAGCTCTACTTCACCGCGGTCGGGGTACTCATCATGCTGCTCGGCTACTGGCTCGAGCGTCGCAAGCGCTACGAGGGCCAGGTCGCGCTCGTGGCGCTGCTGGTGTTCTCGGCGGCCAATGCGTTTCTGGAACAGTTCCGCGGCTACGCTCCGATGCGGCGCTATTGGTACGGCGTCCCGCAGCTCACGTGGATCGCGCTCGCGACCATGGCCGCGGCACTGCTGATGCTGATTTACGCCGAGCTGCGGCGGTCGCGGGACGATCGCGTAACGCCGGTCGGCGAGGTGGCGACGTGAACATCGTCCTCATCGTCATCGACTCGATGCGGGCGCAGTTCTTGCGACGCAGCGACGACGGTGCGCCGCGGACGCCCTTCTTCGATCGACTCGACGCCGAGACGGTGTGCTTCCGGCGTGCGTTCGCCACCGAGTGCTGGACCCTGCCGTCGCACATGAGCATGTTCACGGGTCTCCTGCCTTCGGAGCACGGGGCGCATTTCCAGAACATGACGTACCGTGGCCCGCAGCCGACCATCGCCGAGCTGCTCGCCGCGGGCGGCTACCACACGGAGATCGTCACCCGGAACCCGCAGTTCGATGGGACGTCGCCGGGCGTGACGCGCGGGTTCGCGACGAACACCCGGGTGCTCGCGAGTACGGGCGCCGCCTCGCTGCCGCTCGCGATGCTGTTCGCGATGCAGAAGCCGCGCCTACGGCGCATGGTCGCCGCCGGCGGCTGGTACAGCCTGCTGCAGCGCCAGAACGCCGAGTTCCTCACCGCGATGGCGCGGGTCGCGCTGCCCGCCGACTCGCGCGTGCTCGACCATGCGCTCGAGCGCATGCAGAAGTACCGGCGACGTAGTCAGCGCTTCTTTCTCTTCGCGAACCTCTTCGACGTCCACTCGCCGTACGGCGGGACCCGGAGCTCGTTCTTCAGCTCACCCGGCTCGATCGAAGGGCTGCAAGAGACGCTCGCAATGCGCGATCTCTTGCGCATCCAGTCGCACGACTACCTGCGCCCGGGATTCCGCATCGCGGAGTGGTCGCGCCAGGCGTTGCAGCGGCGCTATCAGCGCGGCATCGAGCTCATGAGCGAGAAGCTCGGCGCGTTCTTCGCGACGGCCCGCGCCCGCGGTCTCTTGGACGAGACGATGGTGATCGTGACCGCCGATCACGGCGAGGCCTTCGGCGAGCACGACCTATTCTACCACGACGCTTCCGTCTACAACGTGCACCTGCACGTGCCGCTATGGATCAGCCACCCGGATCTCGCCCCCGCGATCGTCGACGACTCGGTGAGCACGCGCGACCTCTTTTTCTTGATGCGCGGGGTGGCGCTGGGCAGCGGCGTCGGCGGGACGTTGCTGGACGAAGGCGCGCGCGCGACTCGCGGCGCCGCGCTCTCCGAGCATTTCCACTATCCGCGGGTGGCCGACATCCTGCCGAAGTACGCGCAGAACATCGCCGCGGCGATCGTCGGCCGGCGCAAGGTGATCGTCCGGCGCGAGGGTCTGCAACAATTCGATCTCGCGAGCGACCCGGGAGAGAGCCGCGCCGAGGTCGGATCGATTGCCGCGTTCGAGGAGGCGTGCCGGCGCGACGGCGCGGCCGCAGCGGCGATCCGCACGGCGTCGGACCATCTCCGTCGCTGGGAGATTTCGGCGGCCGCGGCGTGACGATGGGCGCCGGCTCGCCGCGCGGACGCCGTGCCCCCGCGTCCGTGCTCGCGCTCGTGCTGCTGGTCGCGCTGTCGGCCGGGGGTACGTCGGCGGCGCCGCCGCCCGCCGGACCGCCGGCCTCCGGAGCGGAGGTGGGGAGCCCGGCGTGGACCTTCTCCCGCTTGGCCGAGGCCGATGCGCTGCTGCGGCGCGGGAAACCGAGAGCCGCCGCGCGCGCGTTCAAGGACGTATTCGTCAACAGCCAGGGTACCCAGTGGGCGACACTCGCCGAGCTCGGGCTCGCGTGGTCGGTCGCGACCGGCGGCGACCTCGCCTATGCACGAGCCCTCGCACGCGACGCCCACGCCTCAGCCGGTATCGCCTCGAGCGCGACCAGCGTCGTCTTCGGTCTGCTCAGCGCCAAGGCCGGTGACTACGCGGCCGCGCTCGACGGCCTCGACAGCGGCCTGCGCACCGCCGCGCCGTCGGAAGCGAACGTGATCCGGCTCGCGAAGGCCTACGTGCTGTTCTGGTCGGGACAGCTCGACCGCGCCGCGGCCGAGTTCGACGCGGTCGCGAACGCCGATCGCAAGGGCGCTCTCGCCGACGATGCCCGCTATGGCGCAGCCTGGTCGCGTCTCGAGGCGGGGGATCGCCCGCGCGCGACGAGCGAGCTCGTTGCCCTGGTGCAAGATGCCCCGCCCGGCTTCGTGTTTCGCTCCGTGCCGCGACGGTTGGTCGTGCTCGATGAGCACGCGATCCTCGGCGACAACGCGCGTCGCTACAAACGCGGCGGCATTCAGGCCGCCGACGCCCAGCTCGCGCGCTTGCTCGACTCGGACGGCTTCTCGCGCGCGCGCTCGGCGTTGAAGTGGCTCGACGCGGAAAGTGATCCGAGCGAGCTGAGCGGCGCCGGCGCGCGTTCCGCCGCAGCGCCCGGGCTCGACGAAGCCGCTGCGCCCGACGGTTACGACGTGGCGAGCGCGCCGCAGCCGCGCCCGGCGCCACCCGCGCCGGCAAAGCACCCGGGTGCCGGCGTCGAGCGGCCGGCAGCGAGGGGCTGGCTCGTGCTGACGTTCGTGCTGGTGCTGATCGCTCTCGCGGTCGGTCTCGCGTGGGCACGCCGCGGCAGAGCCACGCGCGCGAGCGCTCGGTCGCGGAACGTCCTACCGCCCTCGGCGCGACGCATCGGATCCTGATCTTCTCCGCGGCGGTGCGCGCGACGGCGGCTTCGCGTCGCCGTACCGGGATTGTCGGCGGCAGCGCGGGGTGACAGCATCCATGCCGCCCCGATGTCGTCGATGAGCGTGATTCTATCCTTGCGAGGTCGTGACGCCTTGCGCGTCGTGTGGGCGGTGCTGGCCTTGTGCCTCGCCGTGCAGGCGTATCGCGGCATCGTTCGTGACGGCCATTGGCCGATGGTCGTCTACTTGGTCCTCAATGTGCAGATCGCAATTCTCTTCCTGCGTCGCGGCCGCGAGATCGCGAGGACGCGGCGGGTCTACCCCTACGTCGTCGCGCTTTCGTGCCTACCGTATCTCTGGCTCTACGATCACGGTGCCCGTGTCGCGGCGCCGTCGCAGTACGTCGGGTGGGCGTTCGTCGTGATCGGCGGCGCCGTCTGTTTCGCGGCGGCGTGGGCGCTCGGCAGCGCGTATGGCGTGCTGCCGATCGTCCGTGGTGTCCGGTCGCACGGCCTCTATCGCGTCGTCCGCCACCCGCTCTACTTGGGGAGTCTACTGATGAACGTCGGGATCGTCGCGGCGTCGCCGTCGAAGTGGAACGTCGCGATCGGGATCGGGGGCGCGCTCCTTCTCGCTGCGCGTGCGCATTGCGAAGAGATCGTATTGTATCAGCTCGCCGAATACCGCGCGTATAGTGCGCGGACACGGTTCCGTCTGATCCCGTTCGTGTACTGACCATTTCGACCCCGTTGTGTCGCCGAGCTGACTCGGCTACGAGCGCTCGATGATGCGAACCGCTCGTTGCTCGCTGTGGATTCTCGGGTCGATCCTCTTGGCCGCCGGCGGCTGCGCGCATCCGGTGCGGCACGCCGCCGAAGCCGCTGCCGCGCCGATCGTCACCGCGCGCGCCGTCGTCGACGCGCCCGACCGCTCGGCGGAGGACCGCGCGCTCGACGCCGGACGCCATCCCGCCGAGATGCTCGCGTTCTACGACGTGCGGCCCGGCATGCGGGTCGCCGAGCTCGGTGCGGCGGGCGGCTACACGACCGAGCTGCTCGCGCGTGCGGTCGGTCCGACCGGGGTCGTCTACGGGCAGAACAGCCGCTTCATCATCGAGCGCTTCGCGGAGAAGCCGTGGGGCGCGCGGCTCGCGACGCCGGTCATGCGGAACGTCGTCCGCGTCGACCGCGAGTTCGACCAGCCGCTGCCTCCAGACGCGCACGACCTCGACGCCGTCTTCATCGTACTTTTCTACCACGACACCGTGTGGCTCGGGGTCGATCGCGCGCGCATGAACCGGGCGGTCTTCGACGCGCTTCGTCCGGGAGGCGTCTACGCCGTCATCGATCACAGTGGTCGGCCCGGCTCCGACGCGACCGAGACGCAAACGCTCCACCGCATCGAGGAGACCACGGTGCGTCGCGAGATCGAGGCGGCCGGTTTTCGCCTCGCCGACGAAGCCACTTTCCTCCGAGAGCCGACCGACACGCGCGACTGGAGCGCGTCCCCCAGGGAAGCGGGCGCCCGTCGCGGCACGAGCGATCGCTTCGTCCTGAAGTTCGTGAAGCCGAGCCGCTGAGCGTTCGCGTTCAGTCCGACTTGTCCGCGAGCCAGATCACCCGCACCATCGTCACCGACGGCAACCCGAATTGCTGGCCCGCGGCGGCCCACGGCGCTGGAATCCGTGCCGGTGTTCGAGGCAGTGGAGCGTATTTGGGCAGGGCGGTGCCACTTCGATGAGCCCGACTGCGTCGCGACTCGACCGCCGAGCGCGGCCGATGCGACGATGATGGGCGAGCGGAGTCCGCGGCACATCGATTGCTGAGGCTAGCCCGATTGCGCGGCGCCACTCGCGCAGTCTGCCGGGAGTAGGACTTGGCCGTCCACGTCGCCCTGAACCACGTCACCAGCTACAAGTACGACCGAGCCGTGGGCGTCTCGCCGCAGCTCGTGCGGCTGCGTCCCGCCCCTCACTGCCGAACGCCGATCCTTTCCTACTCGCTCCGCATCGAGCCGGAGAAGCATTTCATCAATTGGCAGCAGGACCCGCAGAGCAATTATCTCGCGCGGCTGGTGTTTCCGGAAAAAGTGCAGCAGCTGCGGATCGAAGTCGACCTGATCGTGGAGATGGCGGTCTACAATCCCTTCGACTTCTTTCTCGAGCCTCACGCGGAGTCGTTTCCCTTTCAGTACGCGGAATGGCAGGTGCACGAGCTCGCGCCGTTCCTGCGCAAAGAGCCGTCGACGCCACCCTTCGCCGCGTATCTCGCCACGATCGACGCCTCGAAGCGCCGCACGATCGATTTTCTCGTCGAGCTCAATCAGCGAATCCAGCAGGACATTGGCTACGTGATCAGGCTCGACCCGGGCGTACAGCCAAAGGAGCAGACGCTCTCGCTCCGCAGCGGCTCGTGCCGGGACTCGACGTGGCTGCTCGTCCAGGTGATGCGCCATCTCGGCCTCGCCGCGCGCTTCGTCTCCGGCTATCTGATCCAGCTCACTGCCGATGTGAAGGCGCTCGACGGTCCCTCCGGGCCGGAGAAGGACTTCACCGACCTCCACGCGTGGTGCGAGGTCTATTTGCCAGGCGCCGGGTGGATCGGTCTCGATCCAACCTCCGGTCTACTCGCCGGCGAGGGGCACATTCCGCTCGCCTGCACGCCCGAGCCGGCGAGCGCGGCACCCTTCACCGGCGTGGTCGACGAATGCGAGGTCGCGTTCGAGCACGCGATGTCGGTGCAGCGGATCTACGAGTCGCCGCGCGTCACCAAGCCATACGCCGAGGAGCAATGGGAGACGATTCTCGCGCTCGGCGACGCCGTCGACACCGACCTCGGTCTCATGGACGTGCGGCTCACCATGGGCGGCGAACCGACCTTCGTGTCCGCGGACGATCACGAGGGCGCCGAGTGGAACACCACCGCGCTCGGTCCGACCAAGCGATCGCTCGCCACAGCACTCCTCACGCGGCTGAAGAGGCACTACGGCGCGAACGGCTTCGTCCACTTCGGACAGGGCAAGTGGTATCCGGGAGAGCAGCTGCCGCGCTGGGCGCTCGGCTGCTACTGGCGCCGCGACGGCGAGCCGTCGTGGCGCGACCCGACGCTGTTCGCCGACGAGAGCGTGGAGTATGGCTTCGGCCCCGCCGAGGCGGAGCGCTTCATTCGCGCGCTCGCGGCGCGCCTCCAGGTCACCGACGCGCACGTTCAGGCGGGCTACGAGGACGTCTGGTACTTCCTCTGGCGCGAGCGCAAGCTGCCGGCGAACGTCGATCCCTTCGACGCGAGGTTGGACGACGAGCTCGAGCGCGAACGGCTGCGGCGCGTGTTCACGCGCGGGCTCGCCGAGGTGGTCGGATACGCGCTGCCGCTCGCCGCAGGCGCGGTCGTCGACGCTGCTGCGCCGCGCTGGCGGACCGGCCCGTGGTTCCTGCGCAGCGAGCGCATGTACCTGATCCCGGGCGACTCGGCGATGGGCTATCGTATCCCGCTCGAGTCGCTGCCGTGGGTGGGCGCGACGGATCATCCGTACGTTCATGCGCAAGACCCGATGGAGCCGCGGCGGCCCCTTGCCGCATACGAGACCCTGCGTCGCGCCGAGCCCCGTCTCCGGCTGGCGGGCATGCCGGGGGACGCGACGGTTGGCGAGAACGCAGCCGAGCGAGCCGCGGCGCCAGCCGCCGAGAGCGATGCACGGGCGCCGATCCGTTTCGAGTCGGCGGGCTGGGTCGTCCGCACCGCTCTCTGCGTCGAGCCGCGGAACGGGGTGCTCTACGTCTTCATGCCGCCGATCGCGACGGTCGACGACTATTTGGAGCTGGTCGTGGCGATCGAGGGCACCGCCGCGGCGCTCCGTATGCCGGTCCTGCTCGAGGGCTATCCGCCGCCGGACGATCCGCGCCTCGTTCAGTACACCATCACTCCCGATCCCGGCGTCATCGAGGTGAACATTCAACCGGCGGCAAGTTGGCCCGAGCTCGTCGAGCAGACGACGACGCTCTACGACGCTGCGCACGAGACCCGTCTCACGCCCGAGAAGTTCATGGTCGACGGCCGTCACGTCGGGACCGGCGGCGGTAACCACTTCGTGCTCGGCGGACCGACGGCTCTCGACAGCCC
>JBGPIT010000141.1:0-11389 GCA_041485125.1 Binatia bacterium
ATCTGCGCGCCGAGTCCCATGATGAGGATCAGCGGCGGATCGGACGGGTCGCCGAAGAAGTCGTACTCGAGCTCGAGACCGTTACAGTGCGCGCGGGGCATGGGGACGGATATTCCCGGCACGCGGCCGCATCGTCAAGCGGGTCGAGAGCGTCCGCAGACGGCGCTATGCGCGGCGCTCGGGCGCACGCTATGGTTCTGACCGATGGTGGAGCGCGCCTTCGGTCCCGAGCTGCGTGCACGCGTGAGCGCGAATCTCGCCGGGCACGATCGTCTGACGGTGCCGATCGAAGACCGCCACGCCGCCGCGGTCGCGGTGACGCTCGTGCCGGAGACGACCGGCGATGCCTGCTTTCTCCTCACCCGTCGCGCGTCGCGCCTGCGCGCGCACGCCGGGCAGTGGGCGCTTCCCGGCGGTCGGATCGACGTCGGCGAGAACGCGGTGACAGCGGCGCTCCGTGAGCTCGCCGAGGAAGTCGGTCTTCGGGTCGGTGAAGAACAGGTGCTCGGCTACCTCGACGACTACGAGACGCGCTCGGGCTACGTCATCACGCCGGTCGTCGTCTGGGGCGGCGAGGACCCCGAGGTGGTGCCGAACCCGACCGAGGTCGCAGCCGT
Source organism: Binatia bacterium (assembly GCA_041485125.1). GTDB lineage: Bacteria > Desulfobacterota > Binatia > UTPRO1 > UTPRO1 > JBGPIT01. The sequence continues at coordinate 618 of JBGPIT010000141.1, forward strand.
GTACCGCATTCCCCTCGCCGATCTCGATCGGCCCGACGTCCCGCGCATCCACTACATTCCGGAGAGCGATCGGCCGGTGATCGCGATCCCGATGGTCGGCACCCACGTGCACGCGCCGACGGCCGCGATCGTCTACCAGCTGCGCGAGGTCGCGGTGCACGGACGCGCCACGCGCGTCGCGCATTTCGAGCAGCCGGTCTTCGCCTGGCGGTGAGCGATCGGATTTGGGGTGTCGACGCCGCGGCCGACGGCGTCGGCCGAGTGCCCCAGCGCCGCGCTGCGCGCTACGACGGCCGGACGGTGATGCCGCCATCGACCGGAATCACGACGCCGGTCAGGTACGCGCCCGCCCGCGACGCGAGGTAGATCGCGACGCCGGCCATGTCCTCCGGCTCGCCGATGCGGCCGAGCGGGCAGGTGGCGCGGATCGCGTCGCCGAAGCGCTCCAGCGTCTCGGCCATCATCTTGCTCTCGAACGGACCGGGCGCGACCGCGTTGACGGTGACGTTGCGGGGCGCGAGCTGGATCGCGAGGACGCGCGTGAGGTGATGCACGGCGGCCTTGCTCGTGGAGTAGGCGTAGGTCTCGAGGAGCGGCACCTTGAGGCCGTCGATCGAGCCGATGTTGATCACGCGCGCCGGATCGCCCGGCCGCGCGCCCTTCTCGAGGAGCGGCAGCAGCGCCCGCGTGAGGTGGAAGATCGACTTGACGTTGAGCGCGAGCACTTTGTCCCAGGCGTCGTCGGGATACTCGCTGAGCGGCGCGCCCCAGTTGGTGCCGGCGTTGTTGACGAGGATCTGGAGCGACGACTCGTGCTTCGCGACCTGCTCGGCGAGCTGGAGCGCGCCGGCCTCGGTGCCGAGATCGGCCGGCGCCGAGATGCAGGTGCCGCTCTTCGAGAGCTCGGCGGCGACCCGATCGCAGACGTCCTTCTTGCGCGACGAGATGTAGACCTTCGCGCCCGCCTCGACGAAGCCGCGCGCGATCATGAGCCCGATTCCGCGCGATCCCCCGGTGACGACGGCGGTCTTCCCTGCGATCGAGAACAAGTCCTTCATGACGTGATCCTTTCGGGTGCGATGTGCGTGGTGCGGCGCGACTCCTCTTTGCCACACCGGCGCCGCGGGATGAAGGACGTGTGGTTGACGATGGAGGTCCCCCGCGACAAGCTCCGTCGGCGGCCTCGCCGCCGGGCGACGACCATGATCCGCGCACGACGACACCGTGAGGTGACGCTCCCTATCGCTACCGTTCTCGCGCTTTTCGCTGCGACGATCGCGGCCACGACGGTCAGCGAAGGTGCGGTCGTCGAGGGGACGGTCCGTCTGCCGAGCGTCGATACGGCGCCGGCGCCGAAGCCGCGCTATCCGGTGAGCGCGTCGTACGAGATCGGCGACCCGATCCACCGGCGGCGATCGTCTACCTCGAGGGTCCGTTCGCGCTCGCCGCGCAGCCGGCGGGCACCGACGTCGCGCAGCGGCGCTACCAGTTCGCGCCCGGCTTGGTCGCCGTGCAGCGGGGGGCGGTGGTCCGCTTTCCGAACCTCGACGACGAGTACCACAGCGTCTTCTCGTACTCGAAGACGAAGAGCTTCGACCTCGGCCGCTACCGGAAGGACGAGGCGCCCGCGTCGATCACCTTCGACAAGCCCGGCGTGGTGAAGCTCTACTGCGAGATCCACGACCACATGCGCGGCACGATCCTCGTCCTCGACACGCCGTACTTCACCAAGACCGATGCGAACGGGCACTACCGCTTGGAAGCTCTTCCCGCCGGGCGCTACGTGCTGAAGGCGTGGGTCGACGACGAGACGGTGCACGCGACGCCGGTCGAGCTCGGCGACGGCGCGCCGCTGCGGGTCGACTTTCCCGCCTCGCCATAGGAACCGCGTGAGGTGAGCTTCCGCCTGAAGCTGCTCGTCGCGACGATGCTCGTCGTCGTCGGCGTGACCACCGCGGCGCTGGTTGCGACGCAGCAGAACGTCGATCGCGTTTACACGCAGATCTTCCACGAGCGCTTCGAGGACCAGGTGCGTCTGCTTCGTGCTCTGCAGGAAGCGCGGCTCGCGTCGGTGAAGTCGCAGCTGCTCGACGTGTCGCGGTCGCAGCGGTTGCTCGCGGTCCTCGAAGCGGAGGTCCCGTCGCCAGCCGAGGCGCCGGACGCGGATCGGGCGCCCGCTGATGCGCCCGGCGCCGGACGCGCCGCGACCGCGCCTGACACCGCGCGCGTCTACCAGATCGTCAAGGACCAGCTGCTCGATCTTCTCACCGGCGAGCGCGCGCCCGTGTTCCGCGTCGTCGACCGGAGCGGCGCCGTCCTGCCGCCGGTAGCCGATCGCGCCGGCGTCGTGGTGAGTGGCGAAGGCGGGCCGTGGGAGCGCGAGGTCGCGAGCGTCGCCCGCCGGCTCACACCCGCCGAGCCGCAAACCATCGGCTACCTCGCGCTCGACGCCGCCGGCGACGGGAGCGCGCCGGTCGCGGGCCGCGGCCTCTACGAAGCTCGTCGTCACCAAGATCGTCGACCGCTTCACCCGCCGCGATCACGGCGCGCTCGCGATCGGATTCCCGGTCGAGGAGTTCGGCGAGACGGGCGCATCGGCGGAACGCGAGGTCCGGAGCGGTATCTGGCACGCCGGCCGGATCTACTCGCACTCGATTCCGGATGACGCGCGTCCGGCGCTCGCCGCGGCGGTCGCGACCTCGGCCGCCCGGCGCGACGGCGGCGACTCGTTCTCGTTCGACGTCGGCGGCGCGGCGCATCTCGTCTTCCAGCACGCGCTCTATGCCGACTCCGGCTTCCCGCCGTCGTATCAGGTGGTGCTCTACTCGCTCGCCGAGCTCCGTGGTCAGCAACGGACGCTCGGCTGGCGCATCCTCGGTTTCGGCGCGCTCGGCCTCGTCCTCGGGCTCGCCTTGACGCTCGTGCTTGCGCAGCGGCTCTCGGTGCCGATCCGCGAGCTTGCGAGCGCGACCGAGAAGATCGGCGCCGGCAACCTCGACGCCAAGGCGCCGCTGCCTTCAACGAGATGGTCGACGGGCTCGCGCTGAAGGAGCGCTATCGGAGCGTGCTCGACATCGTCGCCGACAAGAGCGTCGCGCAGCGGCTCGTCGACGGGGAGCTCGCGCTCGGCGGCGAGCTCCGCGACGTCACCGTCCTCTTCTGCGACATCCGTGGCTTCACCGCGCTCACCGAGGAGATGGCGCCGACCGAGACGATCACGCTCCTGAACGAGCACATGACGGCGCTGACCGGCGTCGTGCACGCCCACGGCGGCGTCGTCGACAAGTTCATCGGTGACGGCCTGATGGCGCTCTTCGGCGCGCCGCAAGCGAGCGACGACCATGCCGGTCGCGCGGTTGCCGCCGCGGCGGCGATGCTCGCGGCGCGCCGCCGGCTGAACGTCGCCTCCGGCCGTGAGCTCGGCATCGGCATCGGCGTCGCGTCGGGGCCGGTCGTTGCCGGCTGCGTCGGCGCCGAGGACCGGCTCAACTACACGGTCGTCGGCGCGCAGGTGAACCTGGCGGCGCGTCTCTGCGCGCAAGCGGCCGCGATGGAGATCCTGATCGACGAGGCGACGCACCGCTCGCTCGCCGCGGGCATCGCCGTCGAGCCGATCCCGGCGCTGGTGCTGAAGGGCTTCAGCGTGCCGGTTGCCGCCTACAAGGTGACGTGGGTGCCGGCGCTCGCGACCGCATCATGAGTCGACGCCCGGGCGTGTCGCGCGTGCTCGCGCTGGTGTTGCGGACGACGCGGCCGCGGTGTCGGCGCTGCGCTCCGTCAGCGATGGCCTCGACCGCGTCGATCGCGCGCTCGGCTTTGCGACGCCGGGCGGGTTCTTTCGCACCGAGCTCAGCGCGCTCGTCGATCTCGAGGCCTGCTACATCGACCAGCATCCGCCCGGGTTGATCTTCGGCGGCGACGACTCGTTTGTGAGCCCACGCCTGTCGCTCTTCCTCGACACGCACGTCGGGCGGCATCTCTACAGCCTCGTCGAGGCGCGCGTCGATCGCGGCTTCGACCCGCGCTCGCGCTCGACCTCGGCGCGCTTCGACGAGTATCTCGTGCGTTACACGCCGCGGGAGGACGCGCGGGTGAACGTCCAGGTCGGCAAGTTCGCGACCGTCGTCGGCAACTGGGTCGCACGCCACGACTCGTGGCAGAACCCGTTCATCACTGCACCCCTGCCCTACGAGAACGTGACGACGATCTCCGACACGGCGGCGCCGCAGAGCGCGGACGGCTTTCTCGCGCGGCGGGCGATCCCTGATCGCAAGCGCGAGTGGGTGCCGGTCATCTGGGGACCGAGCTACACCAGCGGTGCCGCGGTTTTCGGCCGGCTCGCCGACTTCGACTATGCTTTCGAGGTGAAGAACGCCGCGCTCGCGGCGCGTCCCGCGGTGTGGGACGGACGGAGCCGCGGCTGGCGTGATCCGACCTTCAGCGGCCGGCTCGGCTGGCGTCCCGCGCCGGCGTGGAGCATCGGCGTATCGGGGAGCAGCGGCGCGTACTTCCGCCGGAAGGCGCGCGCGACGCTGCCGCCCGGCCGTGATCTCGACGATTTCAATCAGCAGCTCGCGGGAATCGACGTCACCTCCAGCTCTGGGCCGAGCTCTTCCTCACGCGCTTCGCGGTGCCGCGTGCCGGCGACGCCGACGTCGCGAGCTACTACGTCGAGGGCCGCTACAAGATCACGCCGCAGCTCTTCGCGGGACTGCGCTGGAACCAGCAGCTCTTCGGCGACGTCGACGACGCGACCGGCCGCGAGCGGGCCTGGGACCGCGACACGTGGCGCGTCGACGTCGTGACCGGCTACCGCTTCGACCGCCATCTACAGACGAAGATGCAGTACGCTCACAGCCATCAGATCGGCGCGCGCCAGCAAGGCGAGCAGCTCGTCGCGCTGCAGCTGACGCTCAAGTTCTGAGAGCGGTCGCGGCGCTGCGCTGAACGCGCGCCGTCGCCGGAGGGCGCTCCGCCGCGTCCGTCACCCCGTCGCGTTCATCCGCGCACGTAGCCCGAGCCGGCGTGGCGTCGCGACGTCCGGTGCCGTCGCGGCCGGGAGCGTGAGGCAGAACGTCGCGCCGGCACCGAGGGCACTCTCGACCGTCAGCGCGCCGCCCATGAGCGTGCTCAGCCGGCGTGCGATCGCGAGACCGAGGCCGGCGCCGAGGGCCGACGAGGCAGTCTCCACCTGGCGGAAGGTCTCGAAGATGCGCTCGTGATCCTCGGGCGCGATGCCGATGCCGGTGTCACGGATGGCGATACGGACCGTACCGTCGACGAGCGCCGCATCGAGCTCGATCGTGCCGCTGGCGGTGAATTTCGCGGCGTTGCAAAGCAGGTTGTTCAGGATCTGGCGCAGCCGATCGCGGTCGGCGTGCACGGCGAGCTCGGGCGCGACCGTCGCGACTAGGCCGCGGATCGGGCGGTTCCTGACCATGCTCGCGAGCATGAACTCCATCTCCGCGAAGAGCGGCGCGAGCGGGACGTCGGCGGCGCGGACGGTGAGGCTGTCGAGCTCGATGCGCGAGAAGTCGAGCAGATCCTCGACCAGCGTGAGCTGCTGGTGCGCGCTGGTGATGATGCGCCCGAGGACGTCGCCGACCTCGGTGGGCGACGGGCCGAAGGTGCCCTCCTGCGCGAGCTGGGCGTAGCCGATGATGACGTTCAGCGGCGTGCGCAGGTCGTGCGAGACGTTGGCGAGGAACTGATCCTTCAGGTGGCTCACGCGCCGGAGCTCGGCGTTCTTCTCGTGCAGCTGGGTCATCAGCTCGAGGTTGCGGAGCACGGTCGCCGCGAGCGCGCCCAGGACGCGTGCCTCGTCGGCGACGCCGCTGCGGAAATGTCGCCGGCGCGCGGTATCGGCGATCACCAGGACACCCGCGACCTCGCCGCTGCCGACCAAAGGAATTGCGAGCAGCGAGCGGAACGCTGGTGCGCCGGTCGGGTCGCGGGGCAGATCGTTCGCGAGCACGACCTCGCCGCTCGCGAACGCGCGCGACGCCGGATGGTCGGGCGCGGCGACCGCGGTTGCGAAGGACTCGGGCGCGGCGTCGCTGCCGTCGTCGGTCGCCGCGATCATCAGCTGCCCGCCACCGGGCAGGAGGAGGACGCCCGTCGAGGCGCGGAACATCGCCCGCCCGCGCGCGCACAGCAGCTCGAGCGCGCCGGCACGCGTGGTCTCGGCGTTCAGGTCGACCGCCAGCGTCGACACCGCGGCCCGGAAGCGTGCGGCCTTCTCGCTCGCACGGAGCGAGCGCGCCTGCGCGATCGCCGTCGCGGCGTGATGCGCGATCACCTCGAGGCCGCGGATCTGCTCGGGCGTGAACTCCTCGGGCGTGGCGATGCCGGCCGTCAGCATGCCGCTGGTGTGGTTCTCGGCGCGGAGCGGCAGGAGCACCAGCGTGTGCAGGTCCGCGAGGTCGAGCAGCATGCGGTCCTCGGGCAACAGCTCGCGCGACCGGCTGATGACGATGGTACGTCCGGCGATGACCTCGTCACGGTGTGGTGTGCTCGCGACCGTGAATCTCGATTGGATGAAACGTTCGGTCACGTGCGGCGGCGTGCCCGCGTCCGCGAGCGGCAGGTAGGCACCGGCGCGCGGATGGTAGTCGAAGACCGTCATACGCTGGATGCCGAACGAGTCGACCGTACGGCGGCAGATCACGCCGAGCAGCTCGGGGAGCGGCAGGCAGCGGCTCACGTCGCGGACGATCTCGAGGAGCGCCTCGCTGCGCGCCGCCTCCTCCGCGTGCGTCTGGGTCGTGCGCGCGTTCAGGATCACGGTCGCCGCGACGTCGCCGATGCCGACGGCGATGCGCACTTGCGCCGGCGCCGGGCGCGCCGCCTCGACCGCGAGGAGGCCGATGAGGTCGCCGTCGGTTGCGAGGAGCGGCACCGCGAGGTGCGCGGCAATGCCGATCCGCCGTCCCCACGTATCCGGCAATACGGCGGCGAGATGCGCGTCGTCGAGAAAGACGGGCTGGCGGCCGGCGCGCAGGCGCTCCCAGTAGGGCAGCGTCGGCGGCGCGCGGCGGAGCGAGGCGCGGAGATAGCGCGCCTCGCGGGCGCGGAAGCCGCGGGTCGCGACCAGACGGGCGGCGCCGCTGCGCTCGATCATGACGACGGCGCCGCGGCGTCCGCGCAGGGCGACCGTCAGCGCACGGAGGATACGCCCGAGGGCGCCCTCGATCCGGTCACCGTCGCCGTGCGGTGCGCCGCGACAGATCGCATGCTGATCGGTCATCGTCGACGACCCAGGCAGCAAGGCGTGTGCCGGGATCGCCGCGCGAGTCGCGCTCGCTTCGACCGGGAATTCACGAGCGCTGCCGATCGGAATCGCGTCCGTGGCCCTCCCTCCACGTGTCACGCCGGTGTCGCGCCGACACCGCGCTAGCGTTTCCGTGACGTCCCGCCGCGCCGCGCGGTCGCGATCAGGGCTCGAGGAGGATCTTGCCGGTCGTCTTGCGGCCTTCGAGGGCGCGGTGGGCCTCGGCGGCCTCGGCGAGCGGGAAGACGTGGGCGATCCGCAGGCGGAGCTTCCCGGCGCGGATCCAGCCGAGCACGTCGCCCGCGCGCGCCACCAGCTCGTCGCGCGTCGCGACGTAGGTACCCAAGCTCGGACGGGTCACGTAGAGCGAGCCTTTGAGATTCAAGAGCGAGAGATCGAACGGCGGCACCGGGCCGCTCGACTGGCCGAAGAGCACCATGAAGCCGCGCGGGCGGAGACAGTCGAGACCCTTCATGAAGGTGTCCACACCGACCCCGTCGTAGACGACGTGCACGCCCTCGCCCTTGGTGAGGCGACGGACCTCGCCGGCGAAGTCTTGCTGGGTGTAGAGGATCGTGTGGTCGGCGCCCGCCTCGCGCGCGAGGGCGGCCTTCTCCTCGGTCGAGACCGTGCCGATGACGGTCGCGCCGCGCATCTTCGCGATCTGGCAGAGCAGCAGCCCGACGCCGCCGGCCGCGGCGTGGACCAGGCAGCGCTCGCCGGCTTTGATCGGATACGTCGACGTCGCGAGGTAGTGCGCCGTCATGCCTTGCAGCATCGCGGCGGCGCCGTCGCGAAACGAGAGACCGTCGGGAAGGCGGACGAGACGGTCCACCGGCGCCGCGACCCGCGCCGCGTACGAACCAGGGACATTCGTGTAGGCGACGCGATCGCCGATCGCGACGGTCGTGACATCCGGACCGAGCGCGACGACTGTCCCTGAGCCTTCGAGTCCGAGGATGCCGGGGATCGGGTACGGATAGAGGCCGGTGCGGAAGTAGACGTCGATGTAGTTGACGCCCGAGGCGCTGAGCTCGACCAGCGCCTCGCCGGCGCCGGGTGTCGGATCGGGAACGTCCTCGAGCTGTAAAACTTCGGGGCCGCCGGGCTTGTGGATGCGTATCGCCTTCATCGTCCGTCCTCTCGGGCAGTGGTGTCGCACGTGCGTGCGGCGGGGGGAAGACGGTCCGCGCCGCGACGTTTCACGTGCCCCGGGGCGGCGTGTACGCTCGACCGGTGACCAGCGTCGCGAGCTTTCACCGTTGGGCGGAGACCGCCGATGCCGTTCGCGCCACGACCAAGCGCCTCGAGAAAGGCGCGATCCTCGTCGACTACCTGCGCGGGCTCGACGACGACGCGCTCGCGATCGCGGCGCGCTTCTTCTCCGGTATCCCGTTCCCGCGCCACGACGCGCGCACCACCCAGGTCGGGCCGTCGCTCATCTTCGACGCCTTCGCGACCATCACCGGCGCGGCCGACGCGACGCTCGGCGAGCGCTACGTCGCGCACGGCGACGCCGGCGATCTCGCGGGCGAGCTCTTTGCCGGGCGGCCGCCGAGCGGGTTGTCGCTGCTCGACGCCGAGGCCTTCTTCGCCGAGCTCTCGACCGCGAAGGGCACGCTCGCGCGCCGGGCCCTCGTCCGCGAGCTCTACACGAGGCTCGGCGCGGTCGAGGCGCGGTTCCTGACCAAGCTCCTCGGCGGCGAGCTCCGCATCGGCCTCAAAGAGGCGCAGGTCGAGGACGCGCTCGCCGCGGCGTTCGCCCAGCCGATCGCGCTCGTCCGCCGTGCAAATCTATTACGCGGCGACGTCGGCGAGGTCGCGCAGTATGCCAAGCACGGCACGCTCGCCGCCGCCGAGCTCGCGCTCTTCCACCCGATCGGCTTCATGCTGGCGCAGCCGTTGCCGACCGCCGAGGCGATCGTCGCGGCGCTGCCGGCGCCGTTCGCCGTCGAGCACAAGTACGACGGCATCCGTGCCCAGGCCCACATCGCCGACGGCAGGGTCGCGCTCTTCTCGCGCACGCTCGACGAGATCACCGCCGGCTACCCCGACGTCGTCGCGGCGCTCACGACGTTGCGCGCGCCGCGGAACGTCGTGCTCGACGGCGAGCTCCTCGCCTACGAGCCCTCGTCGCCCGAGCGCGCGCTGCCGTTCAAGGCGCTGCAGCAGCGGCTCGGACGACGGAAGCCGCGCCCAGAGCTGCTCACGGCCGTGCCGGTGAGCTTCGTTGCCTACGACATGCTGGCCGCGGAAGGCGTGCTCGTCGTCGACGAGCCCTATCGCGAGCGGCGCCGTCGTCTGGAAGCGACGGCGTGGCCGTCACCCGGCGCGCGCCTCGCGCCGATGCGGCTGGTCTCGACCGCCGACGAGGTCGAGGGCCTCTTCGTCGAGGCGCGCGGCGCCGGCAACGAGGGGCTGATCGCGAAAGATCCGGCATCGGTCTACGCGCCGGGGCGGCGCGGGAAGACGTGGATCAAGCTCAAGCGTCCGCTCGCGACCCTCGACGTCGTCGTCACTGCCGCCGAGCGCGGCCACGGCAAGCGTCACCGCGTCCTCTCCGACTACACCTTCGCCGTGCGCGCCTCCGCGCACGACGCGACCCTCCTCACCGTCGGCAAGGCTTACAACGGCCTCACCGACGCCGAGATCGCGGCGCTCACCACGCGCTTCGAGGCGCTCACGGTCGAGCGGCATGGCGGCTATCACCTGGTCAGACCCGAGGTCGTTCTCGAGGTGACCTTCGACATCGTGCAGGCCTCCGATCGCCACCAGGCCGGGTACGCATTGCGGTTCCCGCGCATCCTGCGCATCCGCGACGACAAGCCGGTCGCGGAGATCGATACCCTGGCGCGGGTCCGCGAGCTCGCCGGCGAGCAGGTCGAGCCTTCCTGAGGCTCGCGCGCTGAAACGCCGACGGGGTCGCCGGCATCAGAAGGAGTCGACGTCGTTCCGCCAATCCGCCTTGCTGCAATCACGCTTGCCGTCGCGTATTGCCGCGTCGAAGCGCGCACAGAGCTGCGCGAGCGAGCAGCCCCGCACGACGCCGCATCGAATCAGTCGGCCTTGTTCTTGAACGGTGCAGACACCGAGATTGCAGGTGTCGTCGATCGTGCACGTCATTCCGGCGCACCGCGCCCTCGCAGGAGTTGCTGCGCCCGAAGCCGTTCCAGGTGAACGCGAGGGTGTGCGCATGCGCGAGCCGTTGTTGGCTGCGAAGAGATCCCCCGCCAGCCTCTGATTGAACGACACTAGGAGCGCTGTGAGCGGCCGCGCTATCGCGTGGACTGGGAGACCGAATAATGGCGAAATCCGGTATGTCGTGCTAGACTGGTGTCATGAAGTCTTTCAATGTCACGATGCCTGAGGAGCTTCTCGACTACGTGCGGCACCGTACGAAGGCGGGGGGCTTTGGCACGCCAACCGAGTTTTTGCGCCACCTCATCCGGAAGGATCAGGACGAGCGCGCGAAGCGAGAACTGGAAGCGCGGTTGCTCGAAGG